>JAZAOA010000029.1:0-27891 GCA_036228285.1 Fidelibacterota bacterium | reverse complement strand
AGTAATACTATTCCTAATTTTTCTTTACGAACTTTTTGTTCAGCAAGAGCAGCATTTAACTGACTCTCACTTATTTTACCTTCGTGAACTAAAATGTCCCCGATCTTTTGAAATTGCGGATTGAACTCTTGTGTCATGATTTAAGGTCCTTGATATGTTCTAACAAATAATATCTCTAATGGGTCACTTGTAATTTGAGTTGGAATTAGTAAAAAGGCCGTAACGCTTGAAGTAAAATCTTCATAGACTTGTGGATCTGAATTTGGTATTGGAGCACAAATACCCTGATCATATTCTATTAAGAATGTTACTTGACCATCAGTATTTGTCACGCCTTGGTTTGCAACTACTGGTGCTACCGGCCAATAAATATTAGCCGCACCAGTTGCAGTAATCATTATAGGAGCTTCAGCAACAGCATTTCCGTAATAATCAATTAAAGTACCAGTAACTTCGATTTGAGCAGTTGCCCCCATCGTAGAAAAATCCCAATATTGTGTTGGTGACCCAAGAGTTAATTGACCTGGAACAAAAAACATAATTGCTTCACCTTCATCTTCATTGATTCTTTGCATAATTGTATCACCATTTGTTCCAAAAGTAAGAGCTGAAACTTGACCTAAGCTTCCTATCGCATCCGTGGAATAGGTTATGGTTGTGTAAGCGACACCAGGAAAATTATCACCATTCAAATTTTCGTTACCTGTAAAACTAACTCCTTCTACAAAGGCATCAATTAATGTATCAGGAAATTGTGGTTCCATAGACCAGTAAACATAGGTACTATCTGAAACGGGATTGTACCAACGATCATAGACAATCGCAGCAGCTTCTGTCTGATAAAACCCTCCTCCAATTGGCTGACTTTCCTGCGGATTATAATCTGGTTCAATATAATAAGGGGGGCCAGTTGCGATAATAACAGGAGTAGAAGTTGCGCTTATTACTTCACCAGAATCAGTTACTACAGATGCAGTAACCCTTATAGGTCCTGGACCTGTACCACTATTAATGGAAACACATGCTTCACCATTTGCGGTAAATGCAGAATCAATAATACCTGCATTACTTAGATTAGCGCCCGATGGAACATTTGGACCAAGAGTAAAAGTAACATTTACGGGCTCATTTACTAGAACTCCATTTTCATCATAAACCCTAGCGCATATCTGTGTAGACTCTAAACCTCCTCCTCCTACTACCATAATTTCACCAGGATATGAAGATGGTATTTCTACGTATGCTGGTGTTCCTGAATATGTTGTATCCAATATAGTAATCTGAACAGAGTCAATAAGCGTTCCAAATACAGGATGTAAGTATCTTGCAACAATAGTCGAAACGCCTGCTTCATTTGGGTCACCAGTGTCTTTAAAGTTTACCAGAGCGACACCTAATGAATCTGTATATTTACTTAATTCACTTAAACTTCCATTGGTACTTTCAAAATATACTTCAAGATCTTGTATTGCTTGTCCATATTGCCTGGAAGATATTTTTGCAGATAGATCAGCGCTAGTCGATCCATCATCCACTTTAATAGAACTTGTATTCGAACTTAGGTTGAACTGATATGGCCACAATTGAACTGCAGTTGTATCAAATACATTGAATCGTATTGTATTTGAAAAATCCTGACTACCAACAACGTGTTTTGCCTGAACAGTAACACCTTCATATGTTGGAGTAGCAGCATTATCATATGCAGACTGATCTTCATCAAGAAAACTAACTGTTGCTAGACCATCTGCATTTGTATATGTAGAACTAATATTAAATTTTCCAAAACTTTCTCCACCAACATTTGCAGAAAACTCTATTAATTTATTAGGCAATATATTTCCAGTTGAATCTTTTAAAATAACGTCTATTCTTGTCTTTACAAAGTCCCCTACAATATCCTCACCCACGATAACATCATTTCCTCCAATATCCGTTGCATATGGTTGAGCTGTAATTTCTAATGAATAATTTGAACTTGCAGAAGCAGTTGAATCTGATTTTGTTGGTGTACGACTATCACAACTAAAAATAAATAATATAAAACAAATGGATAAAAATATTTTTTTATTACATAAGAGATTATTTATCATTTTCATCTCCTTCCTCTTGAATTTCAATATTATCTTCTTCAGTATCATCTTTTTCATTATCCTCACTAACTGATCGTTCTATATCAAACATTGCTTTCGTTTTTGTAATGCCCGCTACTTCACCTCTAACTACCGAAGGAGTGATTTGAATAATCAAATCCATCTTCTTTTCTAAAACATCTTTACTTGTAAATAATTTTTCACCAACAACTGGAAGCTTATGTAAAAATGGAAATTTATATTCTGTATTTTTTCGATCACGACTAATTAATCCACCTATAACTATTGTCTCACTATCTTTTACTCTAATTACTGTTGATGAAGATCTTCTTTTCACTCTAGGAATATTCTTATCTGGACCAATAAACTCAAAAATTGAAGAAACTTCAGGTTCAACTTTCACAGTAATATCTCCATCCATATTGACAGAAGGCTGAACGCGCATTTTTATACCAACCTCTTCCTTTTGAACTTGCACCTGTCCACCAACGCCTCCAGAACTCAAAATATATGGAACCACATCTACCATTTCAATATATGCATCCCTACCATTTAAAGTTACCAGCTTAGAATCAGCCAATATTTCAGCTTGATTGTCTTTCAAAAGAAGATCAACGGTAAGGTCAAATGCTGTCATCTGTCTACTAAATTTATTAGGTATTAAATTACTTCCACTTAAACGGTTAAAAATCATTTCAGCAGGTTTCTCCTCAAAAGGTAACCCGGCATATGTCTCTGTAACTCCATCCCCTGACTCATTTGCATTTTGAGTTAAACCTGGAACTGAACTACCTGCGCCCGCTAATCCTGATGGCGCATTCCCATTTTCTGCAAAAATATTTGTATAATGCGCCAACTTAGACCAATCTATTCCTAGCTTTTCCTCAGCATCGACAGCCACCTCAATTAATCGAACTTCTAACATTATTTGCAATGCAGGAACATCAATTTCTTTAATAGCTTCTTCAATTTCTGCAATCCTCTTTGGAGAAGCATTAATTAATAATTTATTACCTGAAACATCAACTTGAATCTTATCAGTAAGGTCCTGAAGAAGGTCTTTTAATTCCATCGCATCAGCATATTTTAACTCAACAACATGGGAGGTTATCCCTACTTCTTCTGCAAGTTTTTTCGGTTCGGCTATCAGAAAAGAATTGCCTACAATTTCATAACTTAATCCCACAGCCCGTACAACTAAATTGATAGCTTGTTGAATTGGAACATCATCAAGGTGAATTGTTAACTGTTCTTGACGATTAACATTTGGATCAGTAACAATATTGTATCCACTTTCTCTAGCCAAAATTGATAGAATACTTGGCAAATAGGCATCTTCAGCGTGAATTGTAACAAGTTTTTCTTCATTTGGATTATCTGACCCTTGAGCAAAAGCTATTTGGACCACAACCAATAAAGAAAAAATGAAAATCTTTAAATATTTAATCATTAATTTTCTCTCCTTCTTTCATTATCACCAGCGGACATATTTTCTTCTATATCTAATCCAGCAACAGGATAATGAAATTCTTTATCTTGCTTAGTTATGACGATTTCTGTGGGATCAATCCATACTACTTTTCCCCCAGCAATAGAGTCACCTATAACAACTGTATAATTTTTATCTTTATAATTAATTCCTGCATATTTTTGTATGCCATCAATAATATGAGTTACTCTTAATTTTCCTCGATTACGATATCTCAGAGAACGACCTTTAGAATCTGTAAGATATAGTACGTTCGTTAAACGCATAGGCTCCTCTTCAAGAGTAAATTGATATTTATCTCGATCCTTGATTCGAATCTCAAGATATTCAATTACCTGCTCTAGCTCTTTATCAGTCCCAAATTGAACATTTTTTGCTCGTTCTTTTGCCTTTGACCATTCCTTATTAGTAGGCATAAGTTTTATACTTGCAGCGATAATTGATACTAAAGAAAAAAGAATTAATAAAACCCAAATTGTATTTTGCCTAGAATTCATGCAGGAACCTTTATTTTAGATTTAACCATTGTTAATGTTGATAAATGAATTTCAATTATTTGCTCTCGAAGATCCATCTCGCTAGCGTTACTTTTTATCCTCTCAATACCATTTTTTACATTAAACTCATCTATGGTAACTAGCCTTGGAGATTTTTCTAAGTCAGACATAAATTTGCCTAATTGTTCATAAGTACACCGCATTATCACTTCATAGGGAGCAGCAATATATTTTGGCTTCTCAACTCGTGGCTTAGGTTTAATATTTAATAATGTTATTCCATGCATATTTACCATTTCCATTAAATTTTTCATAAATGGTAAACTTGCATCATCTGCTAAAGAATCCTGCTTAGAAAGAGCAAGATTTTGTTCAAAAAGCGTATAAACTTCTTCTACTCTGCTTGCTAAAATTTGCGCACTGATAAGTTGTTCATTTAATTCAATTAACTCATCTTCCAAATCCAGGAGGTCATTAGGCTTCTCACCAATCATCCAAGCATGATTTCCCCAGAAACCAATACTTAGAAGAATAATTAATAAAGCAAAAATTCCATTTCTTTTAGCCATCATGATCTTTTGTTCCTTTTCTTTTTAGAACTAGGTTTTATAGCTGCCTCTACTTCAAAATGAACTATCTCCTGTCCGCGAACTTTTTTTAATGACCCTTGGCGAAATTTTATTTTGGGAAATTTATTTGAAAACTCAGAATTGCGTTTCATTCTATTGATATAATCATGTACAACCTCATACTCTTCTTCATCTTTGTATACGACAGAAATACCTTCTATGTACAATTTTTTATTCCGTTTATTAAATTTTAATCCAGTCAGCGCCATGTCATCGGGAGTCATCTTACCTAGCAACTCAAAATTCTTTGCCCACAAAGTTCTGCCAGATTCTAAATCTGCAAAGGACATTATATCTTGCTTAGACAAATTTTTACCCTTTGCCTGTAAATCCTGAATCTGTTTTTTTACATCAGTAATCTCATTTTTCTTTTGCACGATTAATCCGCTATAACCTGAGCCAATAAAATAGATTATTATATTTGATGTAAATAATGATAGAATAATTACAGAAAATATTGTCCAACGAGCCCGTTCTTTCCAGCGTTGAGTTCTTGCTTCCTTGCTATCTGTCTTATTAAGGTTAATTTTAATAAAATTCTTCATTCGTCTAAAAATCCTCTTACAGCTAATCCTGTTGCAACTGCATATTGCTCTGGATTAGATATTTCAATGTTTTCAAAGCCAGCAAGAGATTGAAAAGGATTAAATAATTCAGTATTAAGACTAAGTTTTTCCTCCATCATTTCTTTTAAACCTACAGTTATAGACCCGCCACCACTTATCATTATTTTAGTAAAAAAACTTTGATTTGTAGTTTTTGCATAATATCGAAGCGATCTGCGAACGTCTTCTATTAGGTTATCAAAGATATTTTTTTCTGCAACAGATATATCGTTCAAATCATTCTCAGAAGTACTTTGAAAACTATTTATTCCATCTTTCATCATTTTATCCTCTGCTGATATGTAATCTATATCAAGCTTTTCGGCTAGAGAGGAAACAAAATGATATCCTCCAACAGGTATATCTCTAGTAAAAAATTGATCTTTTCTACCCCATACAACTAAGGAAGAAGAAACAGAGCCAATATCAAATAAAACGACAGCTCCTTCTTCCGGAAAATCTTTTGAATTTCCAAACGAATTAGATATTGCTATAGGATCAGCATCGATAATACCTGGTGTAAACCCAATCTCTTTCAATAATTCTATATGTGCATTGGATACCTTTTTTGTACAGGCAACTAAACCGATGTCTATCTTATCCACTTCTTTAGGATTTGGACCAAAAACTTGGAAATCAATAACTGCATCTGATCCATCCATAGGGATATGCTTTCTTGCTTCGAAAGTCATTGATGAAAAGAGTTCATCTTCTGGCATATCCATTGTTGTAATTTGTTTTACACTTACATTTGTCCCATTAAGACTTGTTACCAAATTCTTTACTCTTTTGGGGTTAATATTCATCTCACGCATTAATTCCCTTACAGCCATTACCCACATGGGTTTAGTAATTAATTCTGGGTCATAAGACTTATTTTGATCTGGAACAAGTCGAATACCTGTATTTACAATTTTTGTTCCACCTCTATTTTTTTCTAATAGAACTGCTTTAACAAATTGTCTACCAATATCTAACCCAAGATTCATTTTGTATCCTTTAGTGTAATTTGATCAACTTCACCATATGATTTAATAATTAATATGGCACCACCTGTTGAGCTACTACTTGTAGGGTACATAGGAGGAGGTCCGAAATCACTAAAATTATAATCATAATGATAATCTTTATCATAACCTATACCTGGCGATACTGGATATGGTCCTGGAGCATTTCTTTTCATATAACCCCGTTTATTTTGAGTTACTGAACCCCATAAAATCATTTGTCCTCTAATATCGCTATTGCCAGTCACTTGAGGAAAAGCAGATGTGGGATTACGAAATGGACCCCTCCCATCAGCTTTTGAGTTTACAGGACTAGAGAATTCTGGTCCATTTAGATCGTTATTACTAATAGAGTTTTGCCAGTAGTGAGCAACGAAAGAGTCGTTCATAGCTAAAAGCGCACCATTAATAATTATATCTGATCCATTTGCCTGGTTTTTAGCACCATTTTCTGCAGTATTTGCAATGATGATATTTGCTCCAGAAATAAGACCTAACCTATTTCTTGTACCATAAACAACTTCTCCAGTTAAAGAATTGGAATCATCATACAATATATCATCCATCAACCAAATATTCCCCCATACTCTATCTACAATAGAAATGTCATCATGTCTTCTATATTCAGTATAATTATCTGTTACAATACTAAATTTCCCATCTACTGTTCCACGAACCCTAACTTGTCCACCTTTGACATAAATAACTGCAAAATCAGTAAAAAAAGTTGTAGGCGGTAAAATATCGGGACTATTATTTATAGGCTCAAAATCAAAATGATGAAATCCACTTGATTCACAAACGCTTGTCCCATTATCTGGATGATTATGATAATTTGCAAAATTATTAAATGGAACTGTATTATCTAAACCACCTTGAAAAGCTAGAGTAACTTCTTCACCAGATGTAAATGGGTTTGCAAAAAATTGGCCTAAACTTTGAACACCGAAAACAAAAATCCCATTTATCTGATCTGTAGTAGTCATAACGCCTACCCATCCTTTATTAGAATCCGGGTCTGCGGAACGCACTAAAACAGTGTCTCCTATTTCATACATTGCTAGTGTATTGCTAGCATCATTTCCTTCTATATCTTCAGAATCAACATATAGTGTATCCATAAAATATACCTGCATAGTAGAGTCAAAAGGGCCATCAAAAGCAATACTTTCATTACTTAATTGATCAAACTCAAAATCTGTATCCCATTGAAAGTTTGTTGGTGGTGGGCCTGACTCTCCAACAGGTGGAATTAAATACGTCCATTGAGAAACAATAAAGCCCCCATTAATAAATTCAATTTCTGTCATAATTAGAGTATCTTTTCCAGTACTTCTCCATAACATGTCATCCGCTGTAAATACATAATTGGCGTTTTCTTTCGCACGCTGTGTAGCATCATATGGGGGATATACTCTCACTTCAGCAGAATCATCTACAGCGCCCCAATTTTGGTCATTACAATTATTTAAATTTATTCCTTGCGATGCTGATACGTTAGCCTGTGTGAAGTCTGGACACCCAAATTGACTCATGGTCATTTGACCATTTGTGTGCACTACTCCTTCTAAAATATCACTTCCTCCAAATGAAACATAACTCCCAAGCTGTGGACCTCCTCCCGGCTCTTCTGAGTTGGTAAAATACATGAATTTTGAAAAGTCTTCTGCAACAAGGTTCATTTCAGCCATACGTTCAATCCGCACTGGCTTTCCTAGTGTATTACGAAATTCACTTACACCTGAACCCCTTGCATAAAAAATTGTTCTACCATTTTCTTGGTTAACAAAAGTGGAACAAATTATATTCCTATAATAGCCCATTCCATCTAACAAAACTCCATCTGCAGCTAGAACCACAGACTGATCGATCAATTTAGGAAGAACTGGTAATGCTTCTGTATTTATTCCTGTTTCAGCCATCAACAATGCTTTTGATTCTTCAAAACGGTATTTTTGAGTTACCGATGCTGACATAGAGTATTTCAAATAGCCTGCAGTAATTAGCATGCTAACCATTGTAAAAATAACGGCTGTGGGAGTAGCCATACCTTTAAATGATTTTTTCATTAACTACCTACCTGACTACTTACAAGCGATCTTGGACTTATATAACGATTAGGCATAAAAGCTATACGCTGAAACTGTATTAATTCTTTTATAGATCCTCCTTGAGAAACAAAAGACTCTACTTCGATATCCATATTGATTTCCCAAGTTGAATTAGCATATCGAGCCAAATTGGGTCTTATAAAATCAACTTCTTCTGCATAAAAATCTTTTAATGTAATTATACGTTGATTGTTGTTTCGAAAACGTCCTTTAGTTGGAAATCGCAAATTACCATCTAAAGGATTTTGATAGTTAAATAATATACCTTCGGAAGCATTTGCAGTAATCACAGTTGAGGTTTCATTACCAAAAGTATCATATTTTTTTAAGGAGATTCTTGAATAACCATTGATCTGTTCTTTATTGATTATTCTAGCTAAACTAATTTCCTTCATTATTTCACGCATCACAGTATTACCATAGTTGTGAACCTCAAGTAAAACACTATCATCCTGGTAATGATAAGTAACAGTACGAAGACTAAGACCTAATCCAATCATTACAATTCCTAAAATGACAATTGTAGTAACCAGCTCTATTATTGTTAACCCTGAAGACCATCTTGATACTTTTTTCATAATGGAAACTCCATCATAACCATTTCGATTTCTTCTCGCTTAACTACTTGTTGTGATGGAGTTGAAAAATCTTCCCATTCTATCCAAGATTTCAATAAATAGCGATCAACATTGCTTGTAGAATCAGTTGATAATCTTGTAATTGGATCATAAAATATTTTTGCAGCAAGCTTTGTCTGGCTATGTTGATTCCCAAATAGGTAAATTGTTTCGCCTTGTAAATTTCCCGATCTTTCTATAATAGACAGCTTTCCATCTGCAATTCTTCCCTTCATTGTTTCAACAAAGCTTAATAATTCCTCAGTAGCTCTTTCTTTAACTGCAATTGCACGTAATTCGCCACGAGCATGTGTCGCACCTACAACCATTCCATATGCAGCAATAGTTACAATAAGAACACCAATCATCACTTCAATAAATGAAAAGCCTGATTGATAATTTTTGTTATGATTATTACAAAACATTACTACCAAATAATTTTGGATTTTCTGCAATTTGAGCAGCTGCACTACGTTGAATTTTCCCTTGAGAAACTAAACGTTGCAAATCTTGATCTAAGGTCTGCATTCCTTCTACTCCACCCGCCTGCATTACAGAAGGAATCTGATAAATGCGATCTTCACGAATTAAGTTTCTGATAGCTGTAGTCGCAATCATAATTTCTAAAGCAGGAATTCTAGACTTTTTATCCTTTGTTTGAAGAAGCTTTTGGGCGATTACTGCTTCTAAGCTTTCTGACATCATAGAACGAATCTGTCCTTTCTGGCTAGAAGGGAAAATATCTATAATTCGATCAACAGCCTTTACAGCGCTTGAAGTGTGTAAAGTTGATAGTACTAAATGTCCAGTCTCCGCAGCTGTAAGTGCTAAAGATATTGTTTCTAAATCCCTCATCTCACCAACAAGAATTACATCTGGATCCTCTCGCAGAGCAGAACGAAGAGCATTTGCAAAACTATGCGTAGATGCGCCTAATTCTCGTTGATTAATCATGCACTGATTGGAAGAATGAAAATATTCAACTGGGTCTTCAACTGTAATAATATGGCATTCTCTATTTTGATTAATATGGTCGACCATTGCAGCAAGCGTAGTACTCTTACCTGATCCAGTAGGCCCTGTTAGTAATACAAGTCCTCTATCTAGCATAGATAAATTTTCTAATATTGGAGGCAATGCAAGCTCATCAAACCCTTTAGGAATTTCAGGAATAGCACGAAAAACAGCAGCAAGACCACGAATCTGTTGAAAGAAGTTTACTCTAAATCTTCCTTTTCCTTCTAAGCGACTACTAAAATCAATCTCCTTATTATTATGAAAGTTTTCTATCTGATCATCATTCATGACCTGAGGTAAAATAGAACTCATATCTTCATCTGAAGTGGCAGACATATTTAATGGTTTCATAATACCATTAATGCGCACCATTGGTATAGACCCCGAACTTAAGTGTAAATCGGAAGCACCTGATTCTAGGGCGTAGGATAATAATTTATTTATATCCATTAACCTTCTCTTTCAGCAGTTCCATAACCTCTATAGGATCCAGCTTCTCTGTCAAACTCAACAACTCTTCCCTCTCCACCATTCATATCACCTGTACTCGTTGCAATGATTCTACCACCTTGATCAGATAATTGAAGTTCAAAAATCCATTTACGCTTTGTAGACCTATCTACTTCTAACTGTCCTGAATTCTCAAGTTCTTCGACATCAGTTGGCCATTCCCCATAGGTTTGATAATACATTTTTGCAGCATTATCTATATTTCCAATAACACTCTTTGCTTCAGATGCTCTTGCGCTCTCTACATATCGCACATATGTGGGAACAGCAATTGCAGCCAAAATTGCTACTATTACTACTACAACCATGATTTCAATCATTGTAAATCCAGATGATTGTTTTTTTATCTTATTTCGATTCATGAATAATCTCTCCATTAATTATTTATCAAGTGAAATTGATTTATACCAAGTTCTCCTCTTAAAACCAACACTAAATAGTGGAAAACGAGTCTTCTTAATTAAATTATCACCCAAAGCAATCTATGCCTTATATAAAAAAAACGTTTTATTGAGGAAAATTACTTACAAAAAAAAGTAAGATTAGTATGAGGAAATGAATGAAACTATTTCAGCTCAGAAACAAGCTTTGATACAGTATCTTTGGCATCACCAAAAATCATAATAGTATTATCTTTATAAAATAACTCATTCTCAATACCAGCAAAGCCAGGATTCATACTACGTTTTAAGACAAATACGGTTTGACTTTTATCCACATCAAGAATAGGCATACCAAAAATTGGACTATTTGTATCATGTCTAGCAGCCGGATTGACAACATCATTTGCACCTATCACCAATGTTACATCCGTCTCTTCAAATTCCGGATTGATTTGATCCAAATCATATAGACTATCATAAGGAACATTTGCTTCTGCAAGTAATACATTCATATGTCCTGGCATTCTACCCGCAACAGGATGAATTGCATATTTTACACTAACACCTTTACCTTCTAATAATTTCTGCAATTCATGTACCATGTGTTGTGCTTGTGCAACAGCAAGTCCATAACCCGGAACAATAACAACTTGCTTTGCATTCTCAAAAATTACAACAGTATCTTCTGGCTCGTATGATTTTATCGATTTCATAGGATCTACTTGCAAATTTTCTGTGTTTGCATCTGTAGATCCAACTCCAGCAAATAATACATTCCAAATAGTGCGGTTCATACCCTTGCACATAATATCCGTTAATATTATTCCACTCGCGCCAACAAGAGAACCGCTAATTATAAGAGCATCATTTTGAATTACAAATCCAGTAGCACAAGCAGCAAGACCAGAGAATGAGTTTAATAAAGAAATAACTACTGGCATATCTGCACCACCAATTGGTAAAACAAATAATATTCCTAAAAGCAAGGAAGTCCCAATAATTATTAAAAACATAGAACTCAGTTGTAAAGGATATAATAGACCATATACTAATGATAAAATAGTAATTAGGAGTAACAACCCATTAAATGCATGCTGACCTTTAAACTGTATAGGGGCACCACGCATAATTCCCTGTAATTTTAAAAACGCAATAAAACTACCTGAAAATGTAACTGAACCTATCAATACACTAAGAGTGATTGTAAAGAAAATAAATGTTGGCAATACACCTCCACGATAAAACTCAGCAGTAGCAACCAATAATGATGCAGCGCCACCAAAACCATTAAATAATGCAACCAATTGAGGCATGGAGGTCATCTCTACTTGCTTAGCTAGAACAGCTCCTATTGCACTTCCAATTAGGATTGCAATAAATATAGATTGGAAATCAAGTATTTGATTATTTAATAGAGTTGCTACAATCGCAAGTAGCATTCCTATAGAAGCTGTTTTATTTCCTTTAAGTGCTGTTCTTGGATGAGAAAGCTGTCTTAAACCAAGAATAAAAAAAACTGCAGAAAAAAGATAAATTATTGGTATAACTAAATCTTGCAAAATAATCCTATTTTTTAAACATCCGTAACATTCTACCAGTTACCATAAACCCTCCAACAACATTGATCATTGCCAAAATAATTGCTATCATTCCCAACGTTGCGCTTATAGTCCCAGGCATTGATCCAGTTGCTAAAATTGCACCTACAATTGTTATTCCTGATATAGCATTTGACCCAGACATCAGTGGCGTATGTAGTGTTGGCGGAACTTTGGATATCACTTCAAAACCGACAAAAACTGCTAAAACAAAAACATAAATTTCTATTAATAGTTGACCTGACATTAATTTTCCTCCTTTTCTCTATCTAATAAGTCAATAACATGTTGATTCAAAATCTTCCCTTCATGAGTTAAAATAGTGCCTGATACAACTTCATCTTCAAGATCAATATTCATTTCACCCGCATCAAGCATTTCACTCAATAATGCTGTAACATTTCTACTAAACATTTCACTTGTATGATATGATAGACTTGATGGCAAATCAAGAGGCGATAAAATATTAACGCCATGTCTCTCAACATTCTTACCCGGAACCGTAAGTTCACAATTCCCCCCTTGTTCAGCTGCAAGGTCTACGATTACTGAACCATAACGCATCGTTTGAAGCATTTCTTCTGTGATAAGCAATGGTGCCCTTTTACCAAAAATTTGCGCAGTTGTAATTACAGCATCTGTCGTTGGCAAATGTTCTCCAATAATTGCATGCTCATGTTGATAAAAATCCTCGGACATCTCTTCTGCGTACCCACCGCTAGTTTGAGCTTCATCACTTGTCTCCAAAGATACAAATTCTGCACCCAAGCTCTCAACTTGTTCTTTAACAATAGGTCTTGTATCAAATGCTTTTACTCTTGCTCCAAGTCTTTTTGCAGTAGCAATCGCCTGCAGCCCTGCGACACCAGCACCTATGACTAAAACATTTGCTGGGGAAATTGTTCCTGCAGCTGTCATCATTAATGGAAAAAATTTGTTTAAAGTACTTGCAGCTAACAATACAGCTTTGTAGCCAGCTGCAGAGCTCATAGCGCTTAATGCATCCATACGTTGTGCTCTTGAAATACGTGGAACTAGCTCCATGGAGAAAGTAGTAAGTTCTCTATCAGCAAGAGATTGAATATTATGGATATACTTAAAAGGACTCATAAACCCAACTATAACTGATCCTTTCTTAAGAGGATCTACAAGCTCTAACATTCCATCTTGAAGACAAACAACCTGGATTTTTAAAAATATATTTCCTTCACCTAGCAATTCGTCATAATCTGATACTATGGCAGCCCCTGCTGCTTCATAATCACTTGGGTTAAAGCCTGCTTCTACTCCTACCCCTTCTTGCACAAGAATCGTAACGCCCTGTTTTGCCAAGCGCTTAACACTTTCTGGCACTAAGGCTACTCTCTTTTCGCCTTCAACAGATTCTTTTAAAACACTTATTGTTAACATCTTATATAAAATTTACTAATTCTAAGTTTGCGAAATTACAATACAAATCAATTAAACCAATATCAATTGAATAATTATATTCAATACTAAATTATTGGTCAAAAATTTGTTTTTAAAATGAAAAAGAATATAATATTAATATTAAGTTTATTCATTTCTATTCTATATGGAGAAAAATCAATGAAAGAAATGCAAAAAGCAACATTTGGAGCTGGATGTTTTTGGTGTGTTGAAGCAGTTTTTGAAAGATTAGAAGGCGTTGTTGATGTTATTCCTGGCTACTCTGGTGGACACAAAAATAACCCCACATATAAAGAAATATGCACTGGAATGACCGGTCACGCTGAAGTTGCTCAAATAACTTTTGACCCAAAAATAATCACGTTTGATGATCTTTTGAATATGTTTTGGAAATCACATGATCCAACTACACGTAATCGTCAAGGAAATGATATTGGCACTCAATACAGATCAGCAATTTTTTACCATAATAATGAACAAAAAACAATTGCTGAAAAATCGAAGAAAAAGGTGGATAATTCTAATATATTTTCAAATCCTATTGTAACAGAGATTACTAAACTAGAAAAATTCTGGGTTGCAGAAAATTATCATAATAATTATTACAACAACAATATGAATCAACCATATTGCAAATTTATCATTAAACCAAAGCTCGATAAATTATTTAAATAATCTATTTAGAATGATGTGATTCATAATCTTGCATAGCTAAGATTAAAGCATCTATTCCATCTATAGGCATTGCATTATAAATGGAAGCACGAAATCCCCCAACTGATCGATGGCCTTTTAGCGCTAAAAGTCCTCGATCAGCGCAAAATTTCAAAAATTCATTTTCATCACCATTATCAGTGAAAATAAATGGAACATTCATTTCAGATCTATCCTCTTTATTTACAGGACATGTAAAAATAGAATTTCTTTCTATCTCCTGATAAAGTCGTTCCGACTTAATTCTATTTATATTTTCTACCTTATCTACTCCACCCAACTTATTTAACCAGCTTAAAGTTTTATTAACTACAAATATTGCAGATACAGGGGGCGTGTTAAACGATGATTGTTTATTAATATGTGTATTATAATCAAGCATAGTCGGAATTTGACGATTAACTTTGCCAAGAATATCATCTCTTATAATTACCATTGTTACACCTGCAGGACCCATATTTTTCTGGGCGCCAGCATAAATTAAACCAAAAGGGTCAAAATTAATTTTTCTACTAAAAATATCTGATGACATATCTGCAATAATATATCCATCTGGATTTAATGTATTTGGAAAAGACTTCCACTGCGTTCCATAAATAGTATTATTGCTTGTGATATGCATATAAATTGCATTAGGTGTTTGTTCTATATCTTTATATATATGATTATATAAACTTTCTTTAGTCGAAGATATGATGTTGATTGACCCAAATGCTTTTGCCTCACTAATAGCCTTTGCTGCCCACAAACCGGTATCTGTATAATCTGCTGTTTTATTATTAGGTAGCAAATTCATTGGAGCCATAGAAAATTGTGTAGATGCGCCTCCCTGTAGCCATAAAATATGAAAATTATTTGGAACAGATAAAAGCTCTCTAGCTAAGTCCGTAGTATTTTTCATTAATTCCACAACTTGCTGGGACCGATGACTCATCTCTAAAATACTTATTCCATTTTCCTCATAGTCTAGCATAGCCTGAGAGGCCGCATTTAGAGCATCTTGAGGAAGTGTTCCAGGGCCAGCGCTAAAGTTATATATTTTTTTCATATTCGATTATTAAACAATAATAGACTAGAAGTTATCTATAAATATTTGTTTACGACAAACAACAAAAATGCCCGATAATTTTCGGGCATTTAATAAATTATAAATATTCAAATTAATTACCACCGTTTGCGTTTTCCTTTAAGTCCTTTCATATCTTTCCCCCTTTTGCGCTGATTGCGCATTTTCTCTTTAGCTTCTCCTAACATTTCTCTGGCAAATACATGATATAGAACAATCTGTTCATTGCTAAGAACGTCATTTAATCCATTAGAAAACTTTTCTTTTTCAGAAATAGCCTTTTTCCCTATAGCTCTGTCTTTAGTTAAGACCTCTTGTAATGCTTTATCACTAATCTTTTCTCCCTTTTTTGCTTTAGCCACAATATCCTTCCAATTTTCTTTTTTCTCTCGTTGAATACTTCTCATATTGTCCTTATGAATATTTAGTTTTGGAAAAAATACTTCCGCTTGCTTCTCATCAAGATCTAGAGTCTCTGTTAGCTTCCAAATTGCATACATCTCCATTCTTCCTCTATCATCGTTTTTCATACCATCCCAACGATCAGGCTGGGCAAATAAAATACCTCCTAAAATAAAACTTATTACAAAAAGGTTAATTGTTTTCATGATTCTTCCTCCATATAGTTAATAAAATTATCATATTCTATTTCATCTAAAAATGAAAAGGCAGTCCAAATATCATTTTCCTCTTCAATAATATAAATAGCTAGATCATCTAAAAAATATTCATCATTAATTGAATTGTATTCATCTAAATCTGAAAAAGCAATATAACTGTCACTAAAATAAAAATTGCCTTCTGATTGAATCACTCCTTGATCTAACTCATAATAGCTAAGTATACCAACTACAATAATCAAAGACATAGCTAAAATGGCTGAAATTGCCTCATTATGCTTTAATTGCTTTCTATATCTAGCCTCAGTTAGATTATTTATAAACTGTTCTTTATCAATAGCTTTATCTGATCCAGATATTATTTCACGAATTTTTGATTCTATATTCATTCAACTATCCCTAATAATACTTTAATCCGCTTCATACCATGATGAAAATTTACTTTTGCTGTACCTTCAGACATATCAAGGATATCTGCAATATTTTTAAAAGGCAACATTTCTGATATTCTCATTGTAACTACTAACCGTTGTTTTTTCGGTAATTTTCCAATGGCATTCCATATTTCTTCTTTCTTCCATTCCCTATCTTGTATATTATCCTCGTATTTTGGATCCTCTACTTGATCCAGATGTAGGATATTTCGCCATTTATTTCGTTTAAAGTAAGTATTTGCTGTATTTGCATTCACACGATATAAATATGTATTGAATTCAGATTCAAATCGAAACTTCTTAAGAGATTTAAATAATTTAATGAAAACAGTTTGCGATAGGTCTTCTGCTTCCATCTCATCATTTGTAACCTTTTGAAAAAATCCATGAACTAAACCCAAATATCTACGAACAAGTTCATTAAATGCCTCTTCGTCTCCATTTTGATATTCTTTTATAAGTTCTCGATCTGTTTTCATTCATTTTCACTACTTAAGACACTAAATATTATAAAAGGTTAAATATTAAAATACAAAACTTGTTCACTGATATTAATCAGATTCATGTCTAATTTTGCATATGGAATCAAGCGCAGTTTCATTTAATCCAAATAGAGCCCAAAAAGAAGCTATTTTTCATAAACCATCCCCATTAATGATTCTTGCAGGGGCGGGGACTGGAAAAACAACAACATTACTTAATAGAATACTTCATTTTATCCAAAATGAGAATGTCCAACCAGAAACTATCCTACTACTTACTTTTACTGATAAAACCACATCAGAAATAACCAATAGAATAAAAGAAATAATTGGTAAATCTGCAGATAAAATTACGATTAGCACATTCCACGGTTTCTGCAATACACTAGTACGTGAGCAAAATTTTAGCCCAAATGCAGAAAAGATTCTTTGGCAAACAGATGATATTATATACTTTTTTATTAATCATTTTGATAAACTAGATTTTATTACTTCTTCAAGTTTTCTCACAAATCCATATACAGCTATTACAAAATCATTTATCCCATTTATTGATCGTATTCGAGATGAATTAATTTCACCAGATCAATTAAATGATCATTATCAAACTACAAAAATTTTTGAAGAAAATTTCCATCATCATTTTCCAAATATGCATAAAGACTGTGATTGCAAGGACTGCATCAATCAACTTTCTGATCTAATAAATATTTTTGATTATTATCAGAAAGAAAAAAATAAAATGGGGGTAGTAGATTATGGTGACATGATTCTGGATTGTTGGAATATGCTAAATTCTGATTCTAAAGTAATAAATAATATCAGAAAAAGATACAGACATATTTTTATCGATGAATATCAGGATAATAATTATGCACTAAATAAAATTATAAATTTTATTGCAGGAAGCAAACCCAGTATTACAGTTGTTGGCGATGAGGATCAATGTATATATAGTTTTCGAGGAGCAAATTATTATAATATTAAAGATTTTGAAAAAAGATACTCCTCTTTCCCTAATTATAAAATGGTTAAGCTGGTTGAAAACTATCGTTCTACCAGTCAAATTCTTGACTTAGCAAATGCCTCAATAATAAATAATAATCAAAGAGAAGAAAAATTACTCACTCGTCCTAAAGAAATCCCCAAAAATGGTCCTAAGCCAATATGGTTCATTTCTGAATCCAAAGATAGTATGGATCATATTCCACAATTAATACACAACATGGTAGAAAAAGATAATCGTGTGTTTGGAGATATAGCTATTATATGTAGGTCATGGGGGCATATAAAAAACCTTGCTTCTTTTCTGCAAAAATCAGCAATACCAGTAGACATACATATTGAGAAATTTTTCAATGTTCCTATTGTAAAAAATGTGTTGGCCTGGGCACACTTAGTTGTTGTTGATGAAAAATCTGAATCTGCTTTATTTCGAATATTAAAAGAAAAAATGGGATATAAATGGACATCAGAATTCTATAGAGATATGAACAAAAGCTCTATTGATGAAAAATTTAATCAATTAGAGAAACTATCAACACAATTTTCAGATATTGCATGGGTATTAGAAACAAGAGAGAAAATATTAAAATCATATAAAATGAAACAAAGTCCTGATGAAATAGTTTGGGATATTTTAACACAATTAAAAAGTACATCTGAAATAGAAGATCTGAGAAAAAGTTATCGGTATAAACAACGTTTAAACTTGGCAAATATGGCAAAATTAATGATTATCGCTGAGCGATTTAATATCATTGAAGATAATCCTAGTTTAAAAAGCTGGTTACATTATATGAATATCCTACAAAGAAATATGAATATAGAAGCAGCTCAGCCAAAAGAATACAATAATAATGCTGCTATACAGATGTTAACCGTCCATCAGTCAAAAGGATCAGAGTTTCCTGTCGTTATCATTCCTTTCTTAAGATCTGGTAGCTTTCCTATTCGTTTAAATAAATCAAAAAGCTTGGATGAATTACCTATAACTTGGAAAAACTGGTCTACAGAAGAGCCTTTTTCTGTAGAAGATTTTCATCTTCAGGAGGAGCGAAGAATCTTTCACGTGGCTTGCACTAGGGCAAAAGATAAACTGTATTTATTTGGGCCTACCAAAGCTCAATCTATTTTTACAAAAGAATTAGATGTATTAGAACCAAAAATAATGGAGGTTTCTACTATGAAAACTAGTAATGAATCTATAGAACACCCTGAATTAAACCCAGATAAGCAAAAACTACTAGTTGAACTAAGTCATGAAGTAGCTGCTAATCATTACGATAATGCTAGCGAAATATTATCTAAGATGAAAAATTTAAATGATAGCCCAATTAAAGAAAATACAAACCAAATAGATTCAAAATATTTATTAAAATTATCAGCAAGTAGTATCAACGACTATCAGAGTTGTCCATATAAATATCGCCTTAAATATATTGATAAAGTTCCTGAAAGAAAATCGCGTGCTACAATGGAATTTGGGATAATTATCCACAATGTCTTAGATGAGTTCCACAGTGATGATAATCAAAGTCTTGAAAAAATATTAGATTTATTAGATAAACATTGGAGGAAAGATGCTTTTGAATATTTATTACGCGAAGAAGAGTTTAAAAAACAAGCTATAGAACTTGTTACAGAATATTTTCAATATATTAAAAAACACAGACCAACAGTTGTTGCTAGAGAGCGAATGTTTACTTTTACTATTGATGAATTGCAAGTAGTGATATCAGGTAAAATCGATCGGATAGATCAGGAAGATGATTCTTTATCTGTAATTGATTACAAGACTAGTAAAAATAAAGAAAAAGCTAAAGGAAATCTCCAACTTGCTCTATATACGGAAGCTCTCAAAAGAGATGCTGTTGAAGATATTAAAGGAAATCCTGGCGCTACAATTCTTCATTTTCTACGCCATTATGACGATCCTCTTGAGAGTCATACCTTTACATCAGATGATCTAAGTAAGGAACTAGATAAAGTTGCTAAAGTAGCTGAAGGAATAAGAAAAAACGAATTCCCAACTAAACCAGGTGATTTTAACTGCCAGTATTGTGATTATAGAGAATTCCTTTGCCCAGCATGGGAGGAAGAATAGATTAGAGCTACAATATTAATTACGCAGTACTAACTAAGATAGCACCAGACAACGCACAACAGACAGCAAACCACTTTCTTTTATTCATTTTTTCTTTTAAAAATAAAGCAGCCATTAGAATAATTAAAATCGTTGATAATTGATTATAAATAGCTGCACGGCCTGCTAAAGTATATTTATAACCAGCAAGCCAAAAAATTACAGAAAGAAAGGTTCCAAAAAATGCTCCTAATACTAAGGGAGTATGGCTGAATCCTTTTTTATATGTCTTAATCAAATTACTAGCACCTTCTGTAAAATATAAAAATAAGACTCCTAAAACAGTTCCAATACCAAACCGGATTAATGCAATTGGAACTACGGGATGTACTGCCATCACTGGCTTAATCATTAATACAGAAAATGCTGTAAGTACCTGTGCAATAAGTCCAAACATTACTCCTTGCGTAATTTCCTTTCTACTTTTGTTCTTGGGTATTTCTACAGTTGCAATAACAATACCACTTATTACTAACACACCACCAAAATATCCGCGCAAAGCAATAACTTCTCCAAACATAAGATATGATAGAATAAATATCGAAAGTGAAAATGTTGTACCAACAATTGCATTCAATCCAGCTCCAAGATTTCGCAATGCAGATAAATAAAAATAATCCCCGATTGCAACTCCCAATACTGCACTAATTGTGAGAATTGCCATTTCATTCTTGGTGAATATTGGAAAACTATTTCCTTGAATAATGAGAAATAAAATAAATCCCATAACGCCAATAGTATTTTTAATGACATTTATATGCATGCTTCCAAGTATTCTTCCAGATACTTGGAACAAGATTACTCCTGAGGCCCAACAAAAGGACGTTAGGATAGCATATAAATCTCCAGTATTTAATTGAAATTCCAAGGTTACTATTTTAGTTAAGATTATTGTTTAATAATTTGAAAATCAACCACGCCATTAAATTGAGTTCCTACAACATTGATTTTATTTGGATAGCTTAACGGATCACCTGACATGGTATCAGATCGAGTATAAACACTATTCCCTAATACCAAATACCAATATAGTGTTGAGTCTAAGCTATTTTTCAAAAAAATAGATGTAGTATCATTACCAGAAAACTCATTTACAATTAATGTTGTTGATAAAACAGAATTGGAGTCTAAATAAAATGAAAGGTCATATGATTCATTAAAATCATACTTGTCTCCTCTTAGAGAAAAACTAAAAACATCACTCGTATTAATAATAGAAGGTAAATTATCAATTAGACCATCTTCTGGATCTGGTGGACCTACACATTGAAGATATATAAATGAAATAATAACCAAGTATTGTTTCATGCTGCATCATTCTCTATTTGATCATTATCACCGCTCTTTAATTCTAAATCAATGATTTTATCCATTGGTTTTTCTAATTGACGCACCCTTGGACCACTTAATTCATCATAATGTTTTTGTATTGTGCCAATACTCTTACCAAGCGCATTTAACTTCTCTATAAATTTTTCCCATTGTTCTTTAAAAGAGCTTACCATGTTCTGCATATCTCCTGCTCTCTGCTCTAAAGAAAAATTAGATACTGCCTGTCTAATTAAAGAAAGAATAGCATATAATGTAATAGGTGAACAGAGCAATATTCTTTTGGAAAGAGAAAAATCAATTAGTTCTTTATCCTCTTGGTTTAAAAATGAATATATACTTTCATTAGGAATAAACATTAATACATAATCAACTGTACCTGCTTGTGGATTAATATAATTACGTTTGGCTATCTCTTTGACGTGATTGCGAACGTCAGACAGAAAAGCTTTCTTTTCATTTTTCTGATCATTTTCATTTTTTGCAGAAAGATAACTTTCATAATGACTAAGCGGAAACTTTACATCCATATTTATATGTCTATCCTTTGGCAAATAAAATGTGAAGTCAGGTCTATCCGTACCTTCTTGGATCTGTTTATCATAATTAACTCCTTCTACAAGACCAATAAAATCCAATATATCTTCTACCATTCGCTCACCCCACTGACCTCGGGCTTGAGAACTAGACAGAATTTGTCTTAATTGTGCGGTTGTATCTGATAATTCAGTAATTCCTTTTTGAGATGCCTCCATTTGGCCTTTTAATTCCGAAGTTTGTTTTCCAAGTCCTTCCAGTTGGTTTTTCATTTCTTTGATACTTAGATCAATTAGCTTTTTCTTTTCATCTAATTGGACATCTGATGATTTTAATAGTTCACCAAACTTGCTTTCAGCTAATTTTAGAAATGTTTCAATATTCTGATCCAAAGCTTCTCGAGATATATTGCCGAAAATCTCTTTAAGTCCATCTTCTCTAATTTGAGTAGAATCCAATTCTTTTTGACGTATAAACCATACGATCGCTGAGCCAATGATGAACCCTGCAAGAAAAAGTAGTATACCACTAAAAAATTCCATGGTCAAAAATACGGTAAAATTTTGATTACATTTACTATAAGATTAAATCGAACGCCCTAATCCACCATCTACGCGAATATTTTGTCCAGTTATATAACTTGACTTATTGGACAATAAAAAAACCACTGTGTTCGCTATTTCATCAACCTTTCCTTCTCGTTTTGATGGAATTGTTGAACGAATTTCATCACTTACATCAAAACTGTCAATAAAGCCTGGCAATATATTATTCATACGAATACCATCTTTTGCATACTGATCAGCAAACAACTTAACAAAGGCTGAAAGCCCTGCTCGAATTGTAGAAGATGTTGGAAATGATAAATTTGGATCCTTTGCACTATATGAAGATATATTAACGATTGTACCGCCATTTTTTTTCATTATAGGCACTACTAATCTTGAAATACGAACTACATTTAATAATAATAGATCGAATGCCTCTTTCCATTCAGAATCAGTTATTTTTAACAAATCACCTTTTGGGGGATGTCCTGTATTATTTACAATAGCATCAATTTGCCCATAGGAATCCAATGCAAGATCCACAACTTTACTTAAATCATTTTGATTTGTGACATCACCAACCATTCCAACGGCATTTAAATCACTAGCAAGCTCTAATACATTTTCTGTTCTTGACATAAGAACCAGCTTATAATTTTCTTTTGAAAGTGTGCGAGCACACGCTGCACCCATTCCCTTTCCTGCAGCAGTTATGATAGCAACTTTATTCAATCATGCCTCAATTAGATCCAAAACTAATCTAATTATATTTCCTGAAGCACCTTCTCGAGGTGTGTATGGCTTTTCTAGTAATTTTCCACCACTATCCGTTTCTGAATCGTTCCAAGCAGTCCCAGCAATATCAAAATGACACCAAGGGATGTCATCCTTTACAAATTCTTTTAAAAAAGCTCCTGCAGCGATAGTACCTGCTTGCATTGGTGCCCCTGTATTCTTTATATCAGCAATCTTAGATCGAATTTGATGACAATATTCTTTCCAAAGTGGAAGTTCCCAGACTTTTTCTGCCGTAGCATCGGAAGAAGATTTAACTTTCTTGATTAGCTTATCATCTGTTCCCATTATACCAGTCGCCACATAACCAAGAGCAATAACAACCGCTCCAGTTAAAGTTGCAAAATCAAGAATATACTCTGGCTTGTAGTGTTTGCTAGCATACGATAATGCATCTGCCAAAATTAATCGCCCTTCCGCATCTGTATTTAATACTTCAATAGTTTTACCATTATATGCTTTTAAGATATCTCCAGGCTTATATGCTTTTGCTCCACTAAGATTTTCTGTTGAGGGAACAATACCAACTACATTAATTTTTGGTTTTAAATCAGCAAGGGCATGCATTGCTCCCAAGACTACAGCAGAACCACACATATCAAACTTCATTTCATCCATCTTTGCCGCTGGTTTTATTGAAATTCCACCAGAATCAAAAGTAAGTCCTTTACCAACCAACACCTTTGGTTTCTCTGTTTTTTTTGTACCCCAATATTCCATTAAAATAAATTTTGGCGGTTCATCTGTTCCAGCTGCTACGCCAGCAAGTCCACCCATACCCATTTTAATAATTTTTGAGCGATCAAATACTTTTACACGCATCTTTCCGCGTTTTCCAATTTTCCTAGCTTCTTGTGCTAGTTTAGTTGGAGTAGCAACATTTCCTGGGTGATTTCCAAGATCTCTTGCAAAGCATACTGCATTAGCGATCAAAGAACCTTTTCTTAATCCTGATCTATCCCAAGTTCGAACAGTAACTTTCTTTAAAGTAAAATTTCTTTGCTTATTCATTGTCTTATAATCAAGAAATTGATAGGAAGCTAAAATAATTCCTTCTGCTTGCGCTTGCGCTGCGCCATCTTTATCCTGAGCAAATTCTTCCATGAATACATTTGCAAGCTTATTCCTTATAGCTGTCCTAACTGCTGTACCGCTTGCACGCCTAACTTGTTCTAAATCTAAATTTTTCTTTTCTCCTAACCCAACCGCTATTAACCGGTATTTTTCTCCATAAAATACCATTGATTGTCCTGCTCTACCGCTCATATCACCATTTTTAACCGCTGCTTGCAACTGTCCACCCAAAGTTTCATCAACATCTTTTGCCATTGGTGACAATTCCCCTTTTGAAAATACTCCAACCACAACCACATCTGAGGCTAATTCAGACCAATTCTTTGTTGTGGCTGAAACTGATTTTAAGTGTGCCATATATTCTCCTAAATAATAAGTTAAATTTATTTTATTCCTTTAATAAGCTCTTCCACAACACTAGGATCAGCAAGTGTTGATGTGTCGCCCATATTTTCAGTATCCCCTTCAGCTATTTTCCTTAAAATTCGGCGCATTATCTTACCAGAACGAGTTTTTGGAAGAGCTGGAGTATATTGTATTTTATCTGGCTTCGCATGAGGGCCGATGATTTTAGTTACACTATTCATAATTGCATCATTCACATTAGGACTCTCCTGTGTACCAGTCATTAATGTTACAAAAGCATATATTCCTTGACCTTTAATTTCATGAGGATAACCAACAACAGCAGCTTCTGCAACTCCAACAGCCTTGCCAATAGCGCCTTCAACCTCCGCTGTGCCAATTCTGTGGCCAGAGATATTAAGGACATCGTCTACTCTACCTGTTATCCAGTAATAACCATCCTCATCTCGTCTTGCACCATCACCAGTAAAATAGTAACCAGGTACTTGTGAAAAATATGTATCAATAAATCGTTGATGATCACCATAAACCGTTCGCATTTGACCTGGCCATGAGTGTTTGATTGCTAAAAGACCTTGAACATTATTTCCTTCAATCTCTTTTCCATCTTCTGTAAGCAGAACAGGCTCAATACCAAAAAATGGATTTGTTGCTGATCCAGGCTTCGTAGGCGTAGCGCCTGGGAGGGGTGCAATTAATATACCTCCAGTTTCTGTTTGCCACCAAGTATCTACAATTGGACATTTTCCTTTTCCTACAATATTATGATACCACATCCACTCGGGTTCTTTAATTGGCTCTCCTACTGTACCTAACAATCGTAAAGTAGATAGATCTCGACTTGTTACATGATCATTACCCTCTTTCATTAAGGCTCTTAGTGCAGTGGGAGCTGTATAAAACTGTTTCACTTTATGCTTATCAACTACATCCCAAAATCTTCCATAGTCAGGATAATTAGGTACGCCTTCAAACATTATACTAACTGCTCTATTTGCAAGAGGACCATATACGATATAAGAATGACCTGTAATCCATCCAATGTCAGCTGTACACCAATAAATATCACCAGGTTTGTAATCAAATATTTTTTCATGAGTAAAAGAAGTATAAACAAGATACCCACCAGTCGTATGCATAACACCTTTTGGTTTACCAGTTGAACCAGATGTATATAAAATAAATAGAGGGTCTTCTGCATTCATACTTTCAGGGGCGCATTCTACATCGGCTTTTTCCATCATTTCATGCCACCACAAATCACGGCCATTTTTCATAGTTACTTCTACACCTGTTCTCCGAACAACTATTACATGTTCAATAGAAGGTGTCTCTGATAATGCATTATCGGCATTTATTTTCATTGGAATATTCTGCTTGGTTCCTCGAACTCCGGTATCTTGGGTTATTAGCACTTTACAAGATGAATCATTAATACGATCTCTTAAAGATCCAGGGCTAAATGCACCAAACACAACCGAATGCACTGCACCTATCCTTGCACATGCAAGCATTGCAATAGGCAATTGAGGAACCATTTGCATATAAAGACATACGCGATCACCTTTTTTCACTCCAATGCCCTTCAAAACATTAGCAAATTTTTTCACCTCAAAAAGTAAATCATTATAAGTAAAAGCTTGGTCTTCTTCTGGATTATTTCCCTCCCATATAATAGCAGTTTGTTCACCAAAGCCATTTTCAACATGGCGATCTAAACAATTATAACTAACATTAAGTTTTGCACCATCAAACCATTTAATTGATCCATTTTCAAAGTCATATTCTCTAACTTGGTCCCATTTTTTATACCAAGTGATTCGATCTGCAGTTTTTGCCCAAAAAGCTTCTGGGTCTAATATTGATTTTTTATATAAATCCTTGTATTGATCTATTGAATTAATATCTGCATCAGCTGAAAATTCTTTGTTCGGAGAAAATAGATTAGTTGACATTTTTAAAGTTCCTTAAATAGTTAATTATATGTAGCATCCTCCAAAAATCTCTATAAATGAGATAATATAATTTATATTAATGAAATTATTTTTGAATGGTTTTTTGTCTATTTTAGAAAGACTAATTTTCGTGTACTACTAAAACTATTCGCATTCATACGATATAAGTACATACCGGAAGGTATAGTACGCCCGTATGAATCTTTTCCATTCCATATAACTTCATGGTATCCTGCTTTGTATGTTTCATTTACAAGTTGAATAATTTCTCTTCCTAATAAATTATAAATACTTATCTTTGTATGAGATTCATCTGGTAGTTCAAACTGAATGGTTGTTGATGGATTAAAAGGATTTGGATAGTTTTGACCTAATGCATACCTATTAGGTATAGGTGTAATTTTTAGGCTTGTTGTTCCATGCATTATTTCTTTGCCATCAATATCATAAAATCTCGCCTGTACATTCTGATGATAATCTTTTTTTGTTTTCAAATTTAAATTAATAGAAAAAACTGAATCTACATTTTGTCCTAATGATGCAAAAGTGTATGCTTTGAACCGGGATAAAGTATCTTCATTAATAAAAACAAGATTGTTCAATGATGATACTACTTGAGATAACTCCATAATTTGATTTTCTAAATCAGTAAATATTATTTGTCCAGCACTAGTATGTAAGGGTAGATCAATCTGCAACTTTCCATCACGATATGTTGCATCTAAGAATATTTGGCTCCCAGGATCTAAAAGATTTGTTGGTATATATGTTTTGTAATACCAGTTCCACATTCGAGAGAAAACTGCAAGATCACGTAAATTTGCCTCGCCATCAAGATT
>JAZAOA010000028.1:0-6000 GCA_036228285.1 Fidelibacterota bacterium | reverse complement strand
ACATATGTTTGGCAAGAATATGATAAAGGAAGAGATGATGCAGAATATAGCCGCAGATGGATGATGTCAAGTGTAAGATGGGCTGATAAATCTAATCCTAGGCCTATGGTCCAATATTATTACGTATCAGATATGGATCTATTCGATTCAAATATCTATGCTAAAGGGGCCCTTGTCTTAAATATGCTACGCCAATTACTAGGATATGATGCATTTTGGCGAGTAGTTCGTAATTATGCAAAAGAATATCAACATAAAAATGTTGAGTCGCAGGATTTAAAAAGAATTTTTGAAGATATAACTGGACAAAATCTTGAGTGGTTTTTTGATCAGTGGGTATATACTGCTGGATTACCAGAATTAGAAATAAAATATAAATACAACCGTCGGAATGAACACGTAAAGCTCACTATCAAACAAACTCAGAATATTCAAAATTCATCGTTATTTCGATTGCCGATTACTGTTTTAATAGATAATGGAGAGATTATTAGACAAAATATTTGGATTGAAGATGAAGAATCTACTTTTTTGATTCCTTCAATAAGAAATCCAAATATGGTATTGGTTGATGAGGGTCATATTATACCGAAGAGAATGAATTTTGATAAAAAACATACCGAATTAATTTATCAAGCTAAAAATGCTCCACATATATTAGATCGTATTTGGGCTATAGAAAAATTAGCTGATCAGCCCCATAAAAAAACAATTGAAAAAACTTTAGTTCATATATTAAATAATGATTCGTTTTACGGAGTTCGTATAGCAGCAGCAGAAGCGCTTGGAGAGTATAAACCTAGAAAAGGTGAAGAAATACTAATGAATGCGTATGATCGACAGGATAATCGAGTAAAGCGAGCTTGTATCCGAAATTTGCGCGATTATAAAGGGACAAAGGTTAGAAATTTTTTGTTTGAGATTATTATGAATTCATCAAATGACTATACGGTAAATGATGCGTATACAACACTATTCTCTGTTGACTCGATAGTAGCTGATTCATTATTTGATTGGGCTATGAAGCAAGATTCACATAATGATATTATACGTAAATCAGCTATACGATCTTTATCCAAATATAATAAGACAAACTATAAAAGACTTAAAGTGTTACTTAAATATGGAGAAGCTCCATGGTCTTGTCGTTCAACTGTTATTTCAACAATAGGAAAACATGTACAAAAACATCCAGAACTAATACAGGAATTTGAGAAACTTTTATTTGATCCTAGCCGTAGTGTTAGAACTACAGCTGCAAATTTATTAAGTCGACATGGAGATGAAAGTCATATTTCCAAATTAGAGAATTTAGTTATACGTGATCCTATAACTGATCGTTGGATTACACCTTTAATCTCACGTTTAAGAGATGAAAAGGGTGTTGAAAAAAAATCTAATTCACTAAAAAATGATTTATTAGACATACGAGATCAATTAGATAGACTAATTAAATCTCAGCAGGATTAATTATAATTGATTTCTATTTGGCTTTGTCCTGATAATGATGATGAATTATATATTCAGAATATTATCAATGATCTTTCTGATATCCATAATTGTGCAAGATTCTACCCTCATTGTACATTATTAAGTGGCATTAAAGAAAATAATAATGACTTAGAAAATATTATTGATAAATCCATAAAAAATATTGGTCCAATAATGGTTAAGTCAAAAAGAATAAGTTTTACAGATATTTTTTGGAAAACTGTATTTATTGAATTGATTGTTGCAAATGATTTATTATCATTGCAACAAAACATTCTTAAACAAGTAAAATCAGATATAAAATATAAATTTGATCCTCATATTAGCTTGATTTATAACAAAATGCCTAAAGAATCAAAAAAGAAAATTATAAATTCTTTAAAAATAAAAAGTTCTTTTATGATGAATAAAATCGTTGCTGTAAAAACTGGTCAGAATATTTCTAATTGGAAAAAAATTGTTGAAAGAAAACTTTATGCTTGATCAAAAAAATTCTGTTCTCGTAATTATAGATGTTCAGGGAAGACTTGCCCAGTTAATGTATGATAGAGATAATCTATTCAAAAACCTCCATATACTTGTTAAAGGTATAAAACTTCTAAATATTCCAATTATATGGATGGAGCAACTTCCTGATAAAATTGGATCAACAATTCCTGAGATTAAAGATGTTCTTATTCAACAACAACCAATTATAAAAGATGTTTTTAGTTGTTTTAAGAGTAAGGAATTTGAGCAACAATTAAATAAAATAGATCCAAATAATATTATTTTAGCTGGAATAGAATCACATATTTGCGTATACCAGACAGCAATGGATTTGTTAGAAGAAGATTATAAAGTTCATATTGTTACAGATGCAACATCGTCTAGAATATCTGAAAACAAAAGATTGGCAATAGAACGAATGTCATCAGCAGGCGCAATACAGACTAGCGTGGAAATGTTACTTTTCGAAATACAAGGTAAAGCTAGAGGGGAAACTTTCAGAAAAATTTCAAAATTGGTTAAATAGCTTATGATTACTAGATTAATTATAATTACACTATTCTCTGCATTGCTTTGGGGGCAATGAAATCTTTGAAGTAATCCTTCCTTGCCGGTCGGCAAGTCTGATAAAGGTTTTAGTGCGCAACCAAGTGAGATATATTATGGCTTACAGAGCAGTCTTAATTTTATAGATTGGTGGCATGAAGAATTAGGTGCAGAGAATTTTGAGCATTCTGGATTATTAAATACGTTTATAATTTTGCCAAATCTAGTATATGGTGTATCTGAAAAATTAAATTTAGCATTCAATGTTTCTCTCGGAATTCGATCGATGTCTTGGCATTCTATTGAAGAGTCAATACATCATCGAAGTGAAACTTCCTTAACTAATTTTAGGAATGCATTAGGAAGTATTTTGGGTGATAGTAGAATTATTCTTCGATATTTAGTTAATGAATCAGGATCTGAAATGGGAAAGCGATTCTATTTAGGTACTGGATTAGTCATTCCAGGCGCTAGTGTTCTAACCTCAGATCCATTTTTTCTTGATGGTCAGCTATATAAAAGCCACAGGCATTTTAGCTTAAGCAGTGGAGCTTATAAGGGAATTATAGAAAGTCAATTATTTTTAAAAAGAAATATAAACCCTGTATTTTTAGGCGGTTTTATTATCATTGAACGTCCTTTTTCCGAAAGTAAGTATGGATACTTGCCTTCAACAATGACCACAATATCATTATCTTCTTCTTTCATGAGGTATGACAAGTTAATGAGCTCTTATGATTTTGGTTTGATGTTTGCTCATTCATCAAAAGCAGAATGGAATGATATTATTGAGCCAAATAGTGAATCGTTTGCATTAATTCCAAGTATTGGTTTTTTATTTAATTCTAAGTTTGGAGCAGTATCAATAAATCTTCAAAAACCATTTATGATCTATGGCGCATTTGCCATAAATGAAGGAGATTTAAATCAACGAAGTAATGTTTGGCAAATTTCTATAGCTCTTAGATTAAAATCTAAAGGCAAAAAATAATAGTATTGATAATAATTTTAGTAATTTAATTAAATTTCAGCATTAATTTATTTACTATAGTAATTCAATTAAGGAGAAAAGTTATGTATAGTCAGCGGATAATTATAAGTAGCTTATTGATATTAATGATTGGTTGTGGAAAGCAGACAGATAATAAAACGGTTGAAATTTCTTTGAAAACAATACAATGTGGAATGTGCTCAAATAAGATTTCTAGCACTTTGAATGAGCTTGATGGAGTAAAGAAAATTGATGTAGATCTTAAGAAGAAGGTAGGAACTGTAGTATATAATGCTAGTATTATAGATATAAATGCGATTGAAAATACAATTGCATCACTTGGATATGATGCAAATGATACACCTGCAGATGCCAAAGTTTATGAAAAATTGGATTTATGCTGTAAAGTTCCTGGAAAATAATTTTTTCCATCTTGCATTAATCAATTCCAGGTAATTTATAAATAATTGTAATTCTTTTGTCATTAGTTATAGCCGCTATTAACTTCCGCGGCTTTTAATCTATATATATTTATAAATTATGTTTGACCAAATATCAGATCGATTTAACTCTTTGCTACGCAATCTGCGCGGTCTAGGGAAAATTACAGATAAGAATATCGAAGATACATCGCGTGAAATCAGACGTATTTTATTAGAGGCTGATGTTAATATTGCTGTAACTAAAAACTTTGTTCAAAAAGTTAAGGATCGATCAATTGGAACAAAAGTTGTCAAATCAATTAAGCCCGGAGAGCAGTTTATCAAAATTATTCATGATGAACTGGTCAGTTTATTTGGAGATCAAAATTCTGAATTAGATATTTCAAATCAAAATTGTAATGTATTGTTATTAGCTGGTCTTCAGGGGTCAGGTAAAACAACAACTTGTGCAAAATTAGCAAAAAAAATACTTGATCAGGGAAAGTCTGTTTTGTTAGTTGCTGCAGATGTTTATCGTCCTGGAGCAATTAAACAATTAAAAATTCTTGCAGAAAGAATAAATGTACCAGTTTTTGAATCAAATGCTAGTGACCCTGTAAAAATATGTTCTGATGCGCTAGAAGACGCGAAAGTAAACAAAATTGACTGTATTATTCTAGACACAGCTGGGAGATTGCATATTGATGGTGAGATGATGTTAGAGATTCAGCAGATATCTGAATCGGTAAAACCTTCAGAAACACTTTTCATTGCTGATGGAATGACTGGACAAGATGCAGTGAATTCAGCAAAAGCTTTTAATGAAGCTCTTGAAATTACAGGTATAATACTTACTAAAATGGATGGTGATGCAAAAGGAGGGGCTGCAGTATCTATTGCTTCAGTAATCAATAAACCAGTAAAATTTATAGGAATTTCTGAAAAAATTAATGGGATAGATATTTTTGATCCAAAGAGAATGGCGGATCGTATTTTAGGTTTAGGTGATGTTGTTGGTCTTGTAGAGAAAGCTGAAAAAATTGTAAATGAATCTGAAGCAAAAATAATGCAAGAAAAGATTCTGAAAAACCAGTTTAATTTAGAAGATTTTAAAAATCAACTTTTTCAGATTCAAAAAATGGGTAATATCAACGAAGTTGCAAATATGATTCCAGGATTTTCAGGAAAAATAAAAAATAAAATAAATATGGATGATCGACAGATTTTATGGACTGAAGCAATAATAAATTCGATGACAGAAAAAGAACGAAAAAACCCTAAAATTATTAATGGAAGTAGAAGAAGTAGGATAGCTTCTGGTTCAGGTCGTTCTGTACAGGAAGTAAATCAATTATTAAAACAGTTCACAGAAATGCAGAAAATGATGAAAAAATTTGGTAAAATGAAGACCTCTAAATTAGGTTTTGGATCGTTTTTTGGATAATTAAAGAAGAATTAAAGAAGAAAAGGAGTAATTCGATTGGCGACGAAAATTAGATTAAAGCGTATTGGACGTAGAAATAGACCTTTCTATAGACTAGTTGTAATGGATTCAAGAAATCGCAGAGATGGAGCTGCAATTGAACAGGTTGGTTGGTACAATCCTATTGCAAAAGATGATATTTATTCTATTAAAGAAGACAGAATATTGCATTGGTTAAAAGAAGGTGCTCAACCAACAGATACTGTTCACGATATATTGCGAACTTCAGGTTTGGCGTATAAATGGCATTTAATTCAACAAGGTTTGAGTGATGCGGATATTGAAAAAGAAATGAAGAAATGGTTGCTTGAACGAGAAGATGTACTAGCTCGTAGAAAGGAAAGAGCTGAAGCGAAAGCAGCCAAGAAAAAAGCTTCTAAAGAGAAAATAAAAGAACCAAAAGAAGAAGCACCAGCAGAAGAAGAAGCACCAGCAGAAGAAGAAGCACCAGCAGAAGAAGAGGCACCAGCAGAAGAAGAGGCACCAGCAGAAGAAGAAGCACCAGCAGAAGAAGAGGCACCAGCAGAAGAAGAGGCACCAGCAGAAGAAGAGGCACCAGCAGAAGAAGAAGCACCAGC
>JAZAOA010000027.1:0-16752 GCA_036228285.1 Fidelibacterota bacterium | reverse complement strand
TCAGAATCAAAACCTTCACTATACGGAACGCCCAATTGAGGCACATCCGGTGAAGTCCAATCCAAAGAAACTTCTTCATCTAAACCAATACCATATAGATTTGTAATTGGAGCAGGCACAAAACCTTGCGGTGTTACACAAATGCTTTCGGAAGCTATGGATGCTCCACCAGTATAATTTGCTATAACGTAATAACAATATTCCGTCCCATTTGTTAAGCTATCATGTACAAAAGAGTTGGTATCCACATTTGCAACCAACGTACCATTACTTAAATAAATACTAAAATTTGTTAAATCACCACATCCAGGGATTAGCTCTCTTGAACTATCATTATTTTGTATATCATTTGGATGTCGAGTGTAAATAGTAGTGTTATAAATTTCTGAATAACGAGCAACCATTTCAATTGCCGAAGGGTATACAATATTTGTTAAGTTATTGTTTCCTGAATTGGAAGTTGCAATTGGATCTATTGTAAATCCATCTTCGCTTATAATCGATGTTCCTGGTAATGGTAAATTATCACCCATATTATTATAGGAATTATTCACCCATGTAGCTCTTGCTCCAGGAGCAGAAATCAATGCTTCGTGACTTCCCTCAGCAAAAATACCATAACTGCTTCCCATTTCATTCCACCCATCAGTAGCACTACCAAAAAATAAACTAGAACTTGAGTTATCAGAATCAACAGAAATGTATGGTCCTCCAGTTGAAACATTATATGTGCTTACAATAAAACCACCGGCTTCAATAACAGCATCATCAACATCGACTTCAACCCAACCTGAATCTCCACCAACAATATATGGTCCGGCCAATAAGGTAGTCCCATCATCCGCAAAAACATTAACTTCAACATCTTGTGTAAAATTTCCTCCATCACTCACATGGAAACGTACGGACTGAATCGTAGCAGGATATCCTGTTGGCATGAATAATTGTGCTAAGCCTGATCCTCCACCAAAAGAGCCATATGCATTTTCAAATGTACCATCATGAGCAAAATACCATTCAGCAGGCGGTTCATTACTGGGATAGGCCCAACTAAGATAATTACGTGCATCACCTGCATATACAGTAAAATTCCATACCGGACAAAGATCATCAACTGAAATCATATTCACCGTAAAATATGAAGTGTCTGTTGCAGCAGGTGAATAGCTATTTCCTGAAGGATCCACTGCTTCTAATATTAGTGTGTGAGCTCCTTCTGATAAACCTGTGAGAGGGATTAATGCATCGGCACTATAAATTGAATCAATGACGCTACCATTTAAGGAAACTGTTAAGAAACCATCACAATTTGCACATCCAGGAGTTCCAAGATCAAAAAAATCGGCAATATTAAATGTAGCATCGACAAAATTCGTGTCGATTACTGCTCCAGTAGTAGGATATGTTATTTGGATAGTTTCATCTCGAGAAACCTGACCCATTAATACTGCAATCAGTAGTAACGGTAAAATAAGAGATTTACTCAGTTTTCCGAATAACATTTAATCCTCCAAAATTAAATAATTTTTATTAATTACAGTTTCTTATAGACTAGCTGAGAAATTGTGCCCCCGAATTTAACGTATCACTCAAGATAATCAACGTTATTTGCATATTTTATAAATTGATTGTGTTTTAGATCACTTTTACTTTAATCGAATAAATTTCTTGATGACAAATACATCATCTTTTTGCAATCGAATAAAGTAAACACCAGAGGATATAAATTCCTGTAACGAAAATGTGTATTTCCCTTTACCTAATGGTCCATTATATACTTTACTAATTATTCTACCATGGATATCAAATACAGAAACATCATATTCTCCAACTTTATCAATATTGAGATCAATTTTGCAATGTCCATTGTTTGGATTTGGATAAACAGCATCAATATTGAATTCTGTTGCAACAGATTCATTTCCTTTATCAATGCTTAGTGTATTGTAAAATAAGTATTGAATACCACCAGCTTTTGATCCAATCAATAAATTTTCAAATTCTTGAGATTCATTATTAGGCAGTGGGTATGGAGTTAAATTTTTCCCTGAATAAGGATATTCTGGCATATCAGCCATCATTAAACTACCAGAATCATAATACAATAATCGTAATTCACCAGCCTCATTTCCTGCAATAATTGAACCATTGGAAAGAATTGTTGGGGCAGCATCATCACCAATATCAATTTGAGTAACAAACTCTAAATTATTAATATTTCCATTATTGATATATACTGACACAACGCCATCCTTGGTGCCGATAACTAAGTCATCATCATTATCTTGATCAATATCTCCCCAGGCAGGTATCGTTTTACCTGTAAGATCTAAATCAAGAAAATGACCATTATATTCCCACCAACCAGAGCCAGTATTTATATAATGTAAAAGATACCCATTGAATTCTCCAATAATTGCATCTAGATCTCCATCATCATCAGTATCATAAAATGAAGGTGCAAGATTTGTTGTATTGAAATAATCAATAAATGATGAATTTGCTAAAATGTACTCTGGTTCTGAATTATTTGTAATATTTTCAAAGTAGTATAATCGTCCAGCCCAGCCAGAATTATTTTGATCAAATTCAGTACCAATAATTAAATCTTCATCATTATCTCCATCAATATCCGCAAGCACTGGCACCGTTCCACTTATTAGATCCAATCCCGGCAACAAGTTCCTTGTTATTAATTGAAAATCATATTGTTCACTAGTCCCATGGTTTTTATAGTATGCAAGATTATTGATATAATCAGTTCCATATGCACCTGAAAGTACTCCAACAACAATGTCTAAATCCCCATCTGGTTCAAAGTCAACTAATCGTGGAACATTAAATCCTGCAGTTTCCACTAATCCCGCTTGTGGAAAATTAGTAACCATTAATGAATCAATAAACATTGGGTTATTACTATCTCCATAGTTCTCAAGTAGAAACAAACCGGGTTGATAAAAATCTCCCCAAATAAGATCCAAATCAGAATCATTATCTATATCAGAAAAAACAATACTGTTTGCTCCATGTCTTCCAGGGGTCCACACTATTTGAATATCTTGAAAAAAATCTGTTACAAGCTCAAACTCTGGTCCATCTTCAGAAAAACCTTCACCTGCATAATAAGCTAATCTTCCAGATATATCTCCAACAAAGTAGTCTAATACACCATCATTGTTTATATCTGTAATTGTTGGAATTACAACTTGACCTCCAAAAACTGGAAACCCAGAAGTAGTTCTCAATTCCGAGTTAACCAGTTCAAGTTGACCATTAGTATTTGTAAAATAACTAACTCTGTCTGTTCCTGTGGTGTTGCATAATAAATCAAAATCTCCATCACCATCAAAATCATTAAAATTAAACCAATTGCCTATTTCTAGATATTGAAAGAATTTTGTTTGCATTGCAAAAATAGGCCTATCTCCAAACTGCCAATCTTCCAACCCTTCCCAAAACTGCAACCTCCCATCCCTATCATTAATGAAACAATCCAAAATTCCATCATTGTTCCAATCAATAAACTGTGGTTCCGGACGATTTAATCCTCCTGTTAACTGCTGTGATTCTCCATTAATTGTAATTGTTAATGGTGGATTAATTAAACGAGTATAATCACTTCCATTTACATCCGATACTGCAAAAAGAATTACAATAAAAAAGAGTGAAGTATTTTTAATTTGACAATACATATACGGTCTTAGAAATAGTATCAATATCAAAAATATTTACATTTTCTATTAAACTCTCTAATCCAAGATGTCTTAAATAAAATGGAGGGAAAGAACGAAAGCGCAATCTCGCAGTTAACTCTAATTGACCATTCATACCAGAAGGTATTGGAATCAAATAATCTACTATTTTGGAATCACTAACTCTTAAAGTATTGTTTACCATTTTCACCATATTTTCAACAGAAACATTTAAAAGTCCCGAATCTCCTTCTGCATTATATAAAATTGTATTAAATATGTTTAATTGAGGATCGACATTCCTATTTGGGTCAATATAAAAATCGTATATATCTCCTCTTGAATCTAAAAAACCCGAAGCAAGCAACGTGTCATCATTGGAAATTGCAAAAACTTCCATCCATAATTGTCTAGGAAATGTAGTTCCTGATGGAAAGTTATGACCCGTATTGTTTGATATGACGAATCGTGCATTCCAAACGGTATCAGCATTAATTGTATCCGGTGGGTTTTCAAATAGATTGATCTCTGCAGCAGTTGATAATAAATCTTCCAAAGCCAACCTGTGTTCTGCTTTACCAGGAAAATCAATTAGCGCTTCATCAATCCCTGGAAAAAAATGTCTATGCAAATTATCTCTCTCCGGTCCTGTAACAGCAGCCTTTCCAGAATAAAGAGGCATATGACAAGTTTGGCATTCAACTCCCATCGCTTGAAATGAAGTTCCTTCCCATTCAAATTGAGTTATTTCAGCATCACGACCATCTACTGTAAGGTTATGACAATTTTGACAAAATTCTGATTTATCGTAATCACTATTATATACTGACTTATGAAAATCATTATCTACTGGATTCTCTAAAATACCGTAACGGGTATCACTAGAGTATAGCTTAAAATCAACAGTTTCATAGTCGTGATTTACTATTGAAATATTTGTTGGAGATGGTAAATGAGTAGTCAAATGGCAAGCATCGCAAGTTACACCTTCTCTTGCCTGAGCTGGGAGAGAATTGATATCATCGCTCGTTAAATCTAGATGATTTTCAATCAGATTCGTTAACCCAGCAACTGGACTATGACATTGGACACAAAAATCTCCAATTTCAACTCCATTTTCCAAGTTATGCGCTTGTTGCATATTTTGTTGCTTTAACCAAACTGGATCTACAATACTATACGCATGCATCGAACTAGACCATTCTTCATAATATTGAGGATGACATACTGCACATTCTTCAGCAGAAGAGAAATCTTCTACTTTAAATGAGGTTTGAATTGGCAGTTTGTTATCCTCCCGATCATTCTCGCTTAGATCAACACATCCAATAAATAGAATTAATACAATTAAATAAATACGTATAGTCATCATATTATACATATTACTTCGAAAAGATTTTTGGTGAATTAAATGCTTCTTTCGAAGCTAAAAACCCATTGAAACTCTTGTTTTGTTGATGCACTTGAATCATTAGTTACCAATGGAAAATCTAATCTGAGGTACAATTGCTTCCCAAACAAATTTTTACTTGTTCGCAATCCAAAACCTGCATCAGAAAGACGTCTTCCTTTGATTTCAACAAGATTATGTGATCGAGGGAAATATGCGATATCTGTAAAAAAAGCCAGTTGAATATTTGCTAATTTGAATGGAATACTTTTAATGAATTCGATGGACGTTCCTACCAAAGATTCAGCTCCAGCCAATTCTGTATTGTAAAAACCCCGTAAATTTGCATCGCCTGTTAAATGATAATGTTTCCGAAGAGTCGAATTGCCATAAAAACTTGATTCATCTCGTAAATAAGGACGCATATATGTATCAAAAGCACCTGCACCATTAATCGTATACAACTCCTGTGCCGGGACAGAACCATTTTCACCATAATTCATTATACCAAAAATAAATCTACTTTTAACCCTAAAATCATTCATGGATTTATTTATATTTCCAACTAGCGTCAAACGATTGAAACTCCAATCAGAAAATTCTTCAGGTGTTGTTGCTAATTCCATAGATATTGCATTACCACCTTTATTCATATTTAACTTTGCAAATAATACGGATACTCTACCTAAATCAAATAAGTTTGTTCGATATATATCATTAGCATTAGTAGTATAAAATCCTAAAGATGTTTGATAATCTGGACTCATTGCATTCCAGCTACTCCAAGAATTATTTACACTCCAGTTTAAACCTGAAAGACCACCTTGTTTAAACGCATGAAAATTATAAATGAAATTATTATTACTATGGGATGGCTTACGCATTGTTCGTAGATCCCAATAAACTTCTTTAGAATCTAAGCCATAATGCAATCGTAGATCAGCTCGATGCCATGGAGTATAAGACCTACTAAACCAGAACCCCGGAATAAAACCATCTTTATTATGATAATTAACAGAAGGAGACCATTGTACAATGTAAGCATCCCGATGATTAACATTCATTCCTGGCCATCGAAAGAGCAATTTATGTGGAAGACCATTCGTGTGATTGTTTCTACGATCAATATCTATCGTTTGAACATCTGGATCTAATATTATAGATATAGGTTCTTTATCTAAGTTAAAAGTGAAAGTATCATCCTTTCTCCACTGATGATTCCTCCACCATATTCTTCTAACACTATCATCTAAAAATCGGACTTCTAATAACTGCGGCATTTCTCTAATACCATGTTTTACTAAATCAATATTCACTGACCAACTTCCATCAGATTTCTGATTTTTTTTCCAATCTTTTATTCCATAATCCAATATTTGAGTATCGTGTAACCAAGGATCAAAAAACCAATCCAGTTCTTGGTTAGTTACATCCTCTATAGCATTAATAAATCTTTCTTCATTAGGATGCTTTAATTTCCAACGATCATAGTATTCTTGCATGGAAGAAAGAAATAATGAATCACCAAGAATATATTTTAATTCATCAAGCATCAGCCCTGGTTTTGTATAGGCGTTATATCCATAAGATCTATTCCCTTTGAATAAATATGATTTCTTACTGATCGGTTCATCTTTTCCACTTAATTGAAAATTAATAACGCTCCGTTGGCTATTTCCTAGGGAATTGGTAAAATACCAATATTTCTTTTGAAATGGTGTATACCAGGTCGTGTTTTCTCGATCAAATCCATGCTCACCATAACGATTCATCATATACCAACGTGTTTGAAATGTAGTAAGTCCTTCATCTAGCCAAGCTTCTGTTACTTCATTATTTCCAAGAATTCCATAAAACCAAATATGTCCAATTTCATGAAGAATTAAACTCTCGCTTGCACTGCCATTCATTACCAACATCGGATATTCCATACCACCACCTCGTATTCGATCAGTAGTTGTTACTTGCGGATATGGATACTCGCCGAATTTATTGGTTAACCATTCAAGCGCTCTTTCAGATCGAGCAACAACTTCTTTTGTCCAACTTTCCCCATTCTCCTCATTAAACAAAACATGAACATCAATTCCATTCCATGAACCAGACTCATACAAAAAAGTCGGAGATGCAATCCAAGCAAAATCATGCACTTGTTCTGCGTAAAAAGATACTTTTCTTCTAGCAGTAGAATCTAATTCTGGTTTGTTATTTTTATATTCATCCAACCAATCTGCAAAATTTTTGGAAGTATCTACACGTACTAATTCCCAGCCGGGATCACCATTTGTTATAGTTCCTGTTGCACCCAATATATAATTCTCTGGAACATCTATAGTTACATCAAATGTCCCAAACTCACCATAGAATTCACCTGATGCATGAAAAGGTAAATTATGCCAACCTTGTTCATCGTATACGACTAATTTGGGATACCATTGCGCCATATTGTATTGATTATTAACTCTACCAGCTCTTTCAACTTGCTCACCAACATGATGCGTCCAATCCAATTCAATCGTTATTGATTTCCCAGGTGCAAGACCACTGATTAATGAGGCAGATAAAATAGTATCATCAATATTAAATGTATCGGATACTACATTACCATTAGATACAATTTGAAATCGATGAACATCTATTTTGCTAAAAGAATCTTCAAAACCTTTGATAAATTGCGCAGCGCGTGGTAAGCGACCATATTTTTGTTTATACTCACGATACTTTACGGAACCAAGCTGAAATGCATTTGGATATAAATGCATATAAATATTATTTAGGATATCAGGTGAATTATTTGTGTAATCTATAGTCGTTGTTCCACCAACAGTTTTTTCAATCACGTCTAATTTAATATCCATATTATAATGCACATATTGCTGCCAATATTCAGATGCGGATAATCGTGAAGTAAAAATATTCAGGGCGATAACACAGATGATCCCTAGTGATATTTGTGAAAATTTTCTAATAATAATTATAGATATGGTTTAATTGCATTATAAAATACTTGCTCTTTACGGGGACCAATAAATCCGCTTACAATAAATCCCTCACGATCAATTACAAGCGTAGTAGGAATACCACTTATCATCTGTCCAATAGCTCTACTGTAATCCATTGTTACTTTTGAAACCTCATTCCCACTTATATCATTCAATAATAAATAGTTCAATCCCCATTGATCTTTAAATTTTGCAACATCTTCAATTGATTCACCTCGCCTTATAGTAATACCAACTATCTCTAAGCCATCTTTATTGTATTTATCATGAAGCTTGATAAAATCAGGTAATTCTATTCGACAAGGTCCGCACCACGTACCCCAAAAATTCAACAATACTACCTTTCCTTTTAAATCACTTAATGAAACTAGATCTCCATCCGTTGTTGCAAGAGTAAATTCAGGTGCCGGTATAGATACAGGAGGTCTTTGTGGTGGTGCCGATTTATTATTTTGATTCGAAGCTTTACTTACTTGTTCTTTCTTAACGGAGCTTGTGTTGTCTTGCGAAGAAGCTTCTTCATTATCTTTTTTTTGACCGCAACCTATTGACAATGTCAACACAGATAGCGTCATCATTATATATAAAGACTTCATAATCTTTTTTAATTACCCTGCTAAACCTTTATCTAAAAAGTCCAAAAATTCATTCACGTCTCTAGTCATACCAGGAAATGTAGCAAGTACCTCATCCTGCGGACTTAATATTACGTAATACGGTAATGCCGCCGTACCAAACCTTTCAATTTCATAACGTTGATATTCCTTATGATTCTCACCTCCATCCGTATATAAATGAACTAAGATGAATTCATTAAACCGATCTTCAACGTCCTTTAATGTAAATATATTGGTTTCCATCCAACGGCAGTTGGTACATGTATAGCCAGTAAAATCAAGAAAAATTGGTTTTTCAATTAGTTTCGCATCTGTAAATGCCTCTTCTAGATTAGAATACCAAACTAATTTATTTTCATTATTATCTTTATCTAAAGTACTGAATTCTTTATCAAGCTGTGGTGGTAAATAGGAATATATCATTCCGTGAATTGGACGACCAAATAAACCTGTACCCATATATAGAGAAAAGGTTAAGAAAAATAAACTAAGCATCATTCTTGTTACGCCTAATTTCTCAAGCTTAGAATCATGAGGTAATTCAATCTTTCCAAGAAGATACAGTCCCGTAAAAAACATGATCATTGTCCAAATTGCAAGAACAGAGTTAAATGTAAAGATACCCCATCCCCATACTAAATCAGTATTACTGAAAAATTTAAATGCAGCAGCCAACTCCAAAAATCCCATCACTACTTTTACGGAATTTAACCAACCACCAGATTTTGGCATCTTTGCCAGATATTGTGGAAATAAAGCCAAGAAAAAGAATGGGGTTGCAAATGCTGTACTAAAAACAATCATCCCCAATAAAGGCCAAAACCATTGCCCCTGAGATGCTGCAACTAGCAATAATCCAACAAATTGTACGGTACATGTAAAAGATGTTAGTGTAAAAGTAACAGCCATAAATAATGTACCTATATACCCTCCACGTTTTTCTTGATCCAAAGATAACTGACGTATTGATTGTGGTAATTGAATTTCATAAGCACCAAATAATGAGAGTGCAAAATAAACAAATAATGCACCTATAAATAAATTCACCCAAGGGTTTGCAGCAAGCTGGTTCGCTCCTGTCGCACCTAATGTAACAGCAAGAATCATACCTAAGATGCTAAATGTAGCAACAATGCCAAGTGTGTATACTAAAGCTTGATTTATAGGTTTTTGATTTTCTTGTTCACCTTGATGAGTGAAAAATGAAACTGTAATTGGAATCATTGGAAATACACAAGGAGTAAGCAGAGCTAGAAAACCCATTGAAATTGATAGCAATACAAAAGACCAGAAACCAGCAGCTATCGCATCATCAAGATTAATTTCACTGGAACTACTTACCGTGCGAGCAGCTACAAATTCACTAAATTCTTTCCGCGCTGGACCATCTTCAATTAGCAGGGTTGTTTTGATATTCACTTCTGCTGGAGGATAACACAAAGATGCATTACAGACCTGGTAAAGCATATAAACTGATAAATTTGATTTACCAATTGGTGTATCTTCTTTTATTTTAACTGGAACACGAAATTCAGTTGTTCCTTTAAAAAATCGCGTATTTACCCCAAAACCCTCGTCGAATTTTTCTATTGGTTCTCGATGTTCAATCAAACCTTGTTTTTCAACAATATCTCCATTTACCTTTATTCTGGATGCTACTGGACCTTCACCTGCATTTTCTAATGCATAAATATGCCATTCATCATCCATGCTTGCTTCTACCTGGATATATGCAACTTCTCCAGGTCGAACAGAGTTTTCAGATGTTGCAGAAACAGTAACTGGGTTTTGGAATTGACTATATCCTATCCCAATTAATAATGATAGAAATACTATAGGTTTAATACTTGTTTTTATCATTTATCTATGTCTTATATAATGATCTATAAATTATAGACTTATTATTAGTCAAATTTGTTCCGGTTTTTTTATCAAGCAGTGAAAATACTGTAATTAGTATTTTATATCAAATTATTGTTTAAAAATACAATTAGTTATCTAAAACTTCATTTCTAGGCTTAACGCTGACAGTCATTTCAACTTTATCCTTTGGATTATCCCGCCTATCTCGAGGAGAATTGACGATTTTTTGAATGACTTCAAGCCCATCAACAACCTGTCCAAAAACAGTATATTGATTATCCAGTTGAGGCGTTGGGCCAGCACAAATAAAAAATTGACTACCTGCGCTATTTGGTGATTGGGATCGAGCCATAGATAATGTTCCAGTTAAATGTGGTCGAGAATTAAACTCTGCTGGCAACATCCAAGTATTTGAATCGTCTTCTTCACCAATACCATAGAAATTTGCTGCATGACCGCCCATCCCATGAGTAGAACGATCATCGCTTTTTGAATTCGGGTCGCCACCTTGTATTACAAACCCTGGGATTACTCTATGAAATGTTGTTCCATTAAAATATCCATTTCTAGCATGAGTTAAAAAACTATCAACATGTTTTTCAGCTACTTCAGGATAAAATTCTAATACCATATCTCCATATCTTGTAGATACGACCGCTACATCCGGTTGTTTTTCGCAACTAGTCATTATTATTGATCCAATCATTATTAAAGTTATTATTTTTTTCATTTTAAACTCCTACTTCCCGGTTTTATAACAGGAATATTCGCTAAATCATCCGGGATTTCATCATCCCCATAGCTTACAGCTTCTAACTCAGTAACACAAAACTGTTTTTCATGTAACTTCACTTTTCCTCCTGATCGATCAACTAAGACTCCAACACCCGTAACAGTAGCATCTGAATTTGCAACCAATTCGATTACTTCTTGCACAGATCCGCCTGTAGTAATGACATCCTCAATAACAAGAACATTGGACTTCGGGCTGATTTCAAATCCTCTTCGCAATGTCATGACACCTTGTTCACGTTCTGCAAAAATTGTCTGTTTATTCAGTTGTCTACCAACTTCCGTTCCTAGAACTATTCCACCAACAGCAGGAGTTATAACCATATCAATTTCCGTTTCCTGAAAATGATGAACAATTTCATTTGAAAATCTCTTTAAGTGTTCTGGGTACTGTAAAACCTTTGCACATTGAAAATACGTTGGACTATGACGTCCTGAAGTTAAAATAAAATGTCCTTGTAAAAGGGCACCGGTTTTTTGGAATATTTCAATTAATTGATCCTGATCATTCATGTTAGGCTTTGCATTGTTTCAACATATCGTTTTGCTTCTTTTCGTATTGCTTTTGCGCTTAAATCGCCTGCGAATATGATTCCTCTAGAAACATTAATCAATGCAATTCCATCTGTATTTCCTGATCGAAAACTATTTTCCAAATCTCCACCTTGAGCGCCAATGCCTGGAATAAGAAAGGGTAAATCTTTTACAACTTTTCGGATTTGTGAGATTTCATTAGCAGATGTCCCACCAACAACAAGACCGAGATTATCATTACTATTTAAATTCTTTACTAGTTTGGCAACCGATTCAAAAAGTGCTTTTCCATTGCTCTTTATATCTTGAAAATCACCAGCAGATGCATTGGATGTCCGACAAAGAACAAATACACCTTTTTCACTGTCTTGCGTAAAAGGTTCAATTGCGTCTCTTCCCATATAGGGATTTACTGTGACCGCATCAAAACCAAAATAATTAAATAAGCTTGCGGCATACTGTCTTGCCGTGTTTCCAATATCTCCCCGTTTCGCATCACCAATCGTTAATGCAGAATCACCAATCCACTCCATTGTCTCTTCTAACCACTTTATACCTTCACTCCCCCAGCGTTCAAAAAAAGCCATATTGGGTTTGTACACTGCTGCTAAATCGGCAGTTGCATCTATCACCTTCCTAGTATGGGTTTTTAAATCATCAAGTGTCGAATAATTCATCTTCAATGCTTCTGGATTAATATCTAGGCCTACACAAAGATGAGATCCAGTAGAATGAATATGATCTTTTAATCTTGAATTAAATGATTTCACGGGTATGCAATTTACTCTCTTTCCATCCAAGCAGAAAGAAGGTATTGTTGATGTTTTCATGATCATAATCAAAATTGATCATTAAATTCATTACTATATGGAACAACTAAATTTAACTGTTGAACTATCATCAAAATCTCGAGTCATTGCATCTTCAGGCCCTTTTCAAATTGAATTAATGAATCAAGTTGGTCTGGAAGATCATCCACAATTGATTGAAATCTCGCATCACCTAGCCAGTGAATATGGAGAGGCAGCAGTTTTAACAAAAGAAACCATCAACAAATATTTTAATAAACGCGGTTCACTTCCATTTATTGCGAGATATCGTGGCGATATTATTGGCTATATCATTGGTGTTCCTTTGGAAGAATTAAGTACCGAACCATGGGCTCGAATGGATGAAAACTTTAGCAAACAAAACACCTTATACACCTATGCATTTGTGATAATGAGTAAGTATAAAGGCAATGGATACGCTAAAATATTAAAAAGAGTGTACTTAAGTTGGGCAAAAAAACGAGATGATATTCGTTATATCACAGGACACGTAAAAGAAACAATATCTGCAAAATTTACAGGGGATATTAAGATTATTAGTCGAGTGGAAAACTGGCAAGGTACTGGAAAAACCTTTGAATATTATCAGCGAGATCTTGGCCCGAAACCAGAAAATAAATACAAAAATAATCCTCCTTTAGTGGAGAACGTTTAATACTTACTATCTTATTTCAATAACACCATCTTCTTTGTACTAATGTATTTCCCAGCTTGTATCTGATATAGGTAAATACCAGCACTCACTGGTTTCCCATAATCATTGGTAGCATTCCATACTACTGACTTATAGCCAGCATCTTGTGTCTGATTAACTAAAGTTTTTACCTCCCTACCCATCATATCATATATAGTAATATTTACAAGACTATTTTCTGGTAAATCATATCGTAGTGATGTTGATGGATTGAATGGATTAGGATAATTCTGATGCAAAGCAAAAACTTCAGGTATCAAAGCTTCCGCAGATGCATTCATAGCCCATCCGCCATCAATCGTAATAGTAAACGGAGCATTGTTTGCCTCTACTGTATCTATACCATCTGTTACATGTACAGTCCACTCTATCGTGGCTACAGTAACATTATTTTCTGTCATATCTTCGATCATGTCCGCATATGATACTGAGAAACTAGTGGCACTAGTATCAATATCATGATTACCTATTTCATTACTGGTAGTACGCATGAGATACGTTAGTATATCATCATTTTCATCTGTTGATTCCTCCCATGAAAATGTAATAGAACCATTATCTACATTGGATGCATCAATCATTATCTCAGAATCATTACTTGGCTCTATTAAAGAAAAATCTGTGGGAGAAAAATTATATGGACCACACCCAACATCCAATGCTCCCATATTGGCATTATTTTCGCCAGAACCTACGCAGGGTGAGTTTTCAGCTAAAGTATAATCACTGCTCTCCGGATTACAAAATCTTGGATCCTCATCAATATTACCTGTTCCTTCCCATCCACCTTGAATATTTGAGTACGATATAAAAATTAATGAGTCATCTAATTCATCATGTATTACAAAATCAACCTCATTATCCCATATGATTGTATTTTTAATTGTTGGGGCGCTTCCAAAAACTGATTCAACTTCATTGTCTGTTATGGTAACATTATTAAATAATGTATTATCATAATGCGCATATACTATACTTTGACCTTGTATTTGATTATTTCCACTAATTAAAACATTTTCAAATTTGACCTGTGGGAATGGCCCAACCCAGTTTCCACCTTCGTTTTGCGATGGTCCTATCGATATTAATGCAAATGAACTACTAGAGTTATTAGTTATATTTACATTTGAAAATATAACGCTAGAGTGCACGCTAGAAATAGCACTACCCCCGTAGTCTCCACCTATATTCTCTGTAATTGTCATATCTGTAAATAACAAGTCATGAGAATCGCGTATAATAAGACTACGCGGATTTCCTTTTTTAATTGTCAGGTTGCTGAGTTGGGAGCTCACTATATTTTCAAAATAAAATACATCACCTGTACTATCCGCATTAATTTCTGTTTCTTCCTCACCTGCGCCAGATAAATTCATATAACTATTCCAGGTAATAGGAAACGACTCTCCATTTGATTCAGGACTATACACACCTTGAGATAAATGTATTGTCCTTATGTTTGAACTGTCTGCATTCAAACGGGAAAGGGCATATCCAATAGTTCTAAATGGTTCATTTTCTGAAAGGCCACTATTATTATCATTTCCATCTGGAGATACATATATATCACTATTGATTAACGTATCGAGACCAACTAATATATCAAATGAAAGATTATGTATGGGCGAAGCATAATAATCAGTGGGAGTTAATACTGTAAAGGTATCAAGGTATACTTCAACAAAAGGATTTGGATTAGGAAATGTTGTTACAATTTTTATATCTGCTCCAAAAGCTCTACCGATTATGGAATTATAATAAATACTAGAGCGATTATCGGGATCAAATGCTACATAGCCATTGAGAGAAAAGATTCCTGCCCCTCCTGACCATCCAGAATTTCCGGATAACTTGGTATTGTATGCTATGGTCGTATTTGCCATCGTTGGACCTGAATCATGAGAAACTTCAATACCGCCACCGGTATTTCCTATTATTTGAACATTTGTTAGAATTGGTCGTGATGGTAGATGATCTGCCCAAGGTCCACTTCCATCAGTACACGTAAGACCCGTTCCTATATTGTATGATATTATTACATCATTTAAGGTTGCAAATGAAGAATCAACAAATTCAATACCACCGGAGCGACCTTCCATATTTATATTATTAGTTATTTTTGTTTCTGTAATAATTGCGCTGGAATTTGCACAAAATATTCCTGCACCCCTTCTAGCGCCCATTCCAGTTCCTACAAGCTTATTTCCTTTCACCACCGTTTGGTGAATAATAGGATCTGATGACCTTATCATGATTCCAGCTCCTGTGTTTCTTGCATAATTATTCTGTACAACTAAGGAAATAAGTTTTGGATTTGATGAAATTAATTGAATACCACCAGACCACGTTGAAAAACCATTTTGAATTGTAAGTCCAGTAAGAACTGCGGAAGAATCTTCCCCATTTACTATACTTACCACCGTTCCACTGCTATCACCATCAATTATAGTCTGTGATATAAAAGACGTATCTCCTGTTGTTAAGAAATGAGATCCAATAACAATATTTTTACCATCAAAATCTATATTTTCAACATACGTTCCTGTTTCCACTAATACAGTATCACCATCACTAGATGAATCTATAGCAGTTTGAATGGTAGCAAATGGACTTTCCTCTGATCCATTACCAGTGGAATCAGAACCTGTAGTAGATACATGCCAAACAGGGCCAATAAAAGGTATACAATCTGCTGCAAAAGTCACACCTTCATCTATATTCCCATTTGCATAGGTCCAGTTTACTGTGGCATAGGTTGTATCAAGGGTTTCGATACATTCAAGAGAATCATTATTAGTTGCATTAAAATGTGTCAACCCATCAGTAACCCCATTTTTCATATTTAAATAGGTTAATTGATTGCCATTACATGTTAAACGAGTCAACGCTGTATTGCTGCTCATATCTAAGCTGGTTAAATCATTACCATTGCATGTTAAACGGGATAATGCTGTATTACTACTTACATCCAAGCTGGTTAACTGATTAACACCGAAGTGTAATTCAGTTAAATCTGTATTATTACTAAGGTCTAAGCTGGCTAATGAATTGTTTCCGCAAATCAGCTTGATTAATTCTGTATTGCTGCTCACATCCAGACTGTCCAATTGATTAGTATAGCAATATAATTCAGTCAATGTTGTATTACTGGTCACATCTAAACTGGTTAATTGATTATCATTGCAGAACAGTTTAATCAATGTTGTATTGCTACTTACATCTAAGCTGGTTAATGAATTTCCCCCACAGTTCAGATAACTTAATGCTGTATTATTACTTACATCCAGGCTGGTTAAGTTATTACTATAGCATCTTAAGTTGGTTAATGCCGTATTGCT
>JAZAOA010000026.1:0-11242 GCA_036228285.1 Fidelibacterota bacterium | reverse complement strand
CATCATCTGCATAAATCTCTAACTGGGGATTGGCGTTCATTAATGCTGATGGGCTGAGAACTAAATTCTTATTTGATTGACTTGCATTGGTTTGTTTGGTTTTTTCTTTTACCACCACTTTCCCATTAAATACACCCGAAGATTTATCAGACAAAATATATTTAAACAATTGATTGCTTTGGCATGCATTGCTTGATTGGTCAACTATTACATGCTGATCATGATGTTGTTTATTTTCAATCAATGATAAGCCGTTAAGATTTGCGCTTGATCCTTTTTCTTTGAAATTCAATTTAATATTATGCCGGTAAAGCAACCCGCCTAAGGATATTGAATTGGTATTTAGTTCGCTTTCACGATGAAGAATGTAATCGGTGTTAGCTGCAAGGCTTGATGCAGTGCTATCCTCCTGAATAAGTACATGGTTTAAATGGGCATTACTTTCGATCTCAATTTTTGTAACAGAATTCGTGAAATAGGAAATAGGCGTTGATCCTATATAATGTTCAATGATAGTGGCTTCCGATCTTTCCCCTAAATGAAAAACAAAACGAGGGTGGTTCATTAATGCATCCGAAAGCTCAGTTGTGAGGTAGATTATTTGAATAGGTTTTGAAAGACGTACATTGTTTGGAATGTAAATCGGCAACCCAGAATTCATCATCGATGTATTTAGAGAAATAAACGGATTTGAACTGCCTGAAACGCCAACTGATTTTTTTTCAAAAGAATACGATTTAGGGTTGGATTGAAAATGCTCCAACCCTGTAGATATTAATACCTCATTGGGCACTTCAGACAACTTAGGCTGGTAATGCCCATTAATAATGAAAATAAGATAGGTATTTGGAATACGTCCAGGAATATGTGTTGGAATAGGAGGGAGGTCTTTTTCCCTAGAAAGGCGAAAGTCCCCTTTTTCAATTAATGAAAAGTCGGTGAATTGCCATTCTTCCCATTTTTTATTAGGTAAGCCTGTCTCTTTAAAGTCGTTGAAAGCTCTTATTCGTAAATCACGAAGGTCATTATCTTCATTAGATCTATATTCTAATAACGCATCAAATTGTTCTTGAAAATATTTCATGCCTCAAGCCAAGAATATCCTTTCTTCTCAATTTGTTGAGCCAAATCAATTTTACCTGATTTTACTATTTTACCATCAATCAAAATGTGGATGTGATCAGGCTCCATATATTCTAACAGACGCTGATAATGCGTGATAGTAATAAACGAACGATTAGAATTGCGAAAGTTATTTACGCCTTCAGCTACAATCTTTAGCGCATCAATATCTAGACCTGAATCAGTTTCATCTAGAATCGATAATTTTGGCTCCAATGTCAGCATCTGTAAAATTTCATTACGTTTTTTCTCGCCCCCAGAGAACCCATCATTGACTGCTCGGCTTAAATATTTCTCATCCATATTTACCAGTTTCAATTTTTCACGTATTAATCGCATAAAGTCAGCAGCGTTTACTTCATCTTTCCCATTGTGTTTGAGTTGCGCATTAAGTGCCGCTCGTAAAAAATAGGTATTATTTACGCCAGGTATTACAACGGGATATTGGAAGGACATAAATATTCCTTCAAGGGCGCGTTCTTCAGGGGACATTTCATGAATATTTTTTTTGTTAAATTCAACTTCACCAGAAAAAATCTCATAATTATCTCTACCTGTAATAATATTTGCAAGTGTACTTTTCCCAGAACCATTCCTTCCCATAATTGCATGCAGTTCTCCCGGGTTTATGGTAAGGTTTAAGCCTTTTAAAATTGTTTTACCATTAACACCTGCGTGTAGATTTTTTATTGATAGCATTTTTAAATAATCACTCTAGAAAGGCATTAACCAACTGCGCCTTCAAGGCTGACTTCCATTAGTTTTTGGGCTTCAACGGCAAACTCCATTGGCAATTCATTGAAGACTTCTTTGCAAAATCCATTTACAATCATTGAAACAGCATCCTCAGTTGAAACACCTCTTTGATTACAGTAAAAAAGTTGATCTTCGCCTATCCTAGATGTTGAAGCCTCATGTTCCATTTGAGCTGAGGGATTTCTGACATCAATATATGGAAATGTATGTGCACCACAATCCTCACCAATTAAAATTGAATCACATTGTGAATAATTTCTAGCATTTTCAGCATTTTTCATTACTTTTACTTGTCCTCGATAAGTATTTTGACCTTTACCAGCGGAGATTCCCTTTGATATAATTGTACTATTAGTATTTTTACCAATATGTATCATTTTTGTGCCAGTATCTGCCTGTTGAAAGTTATTTGCAACTGCCACAGAATAAAATTCTCCAATGGAATTATCACCTTTCAAAATACAGCTAGGATATTTCCATGTTACTGCAGATCCGGTTTCAATTTGTGTCCATGATATTTTTGAATTTTTACCAGCACAAATGCCTCGTTTTGTAACAAAATTATATATTCCACCTTTTCCTGTTTTTGGATCACCAGGATACCAGTTTTGAACGGTTGAATATTTAATTTCTGCATCTTCATTTGCTACTAGCTCTACTACGGCAGCATGTAATTGATTATCATCACGCATAGGTGCTGTACATCCTTCTAAATAACTCACATAACTTTTATCATCAGCTATAATTAATGTTCTTTCGAACTGTCCAGTATTCATTGCATTAATTCTAAAATATGTGGATAACTCCATTGGACAACGAACCCCTTTTGGTATATAAACAAAACTGCCATCACTGAAAACGGCAGAATTAAGAGCTGCAAAATAATTATCTGTATATGGGACTACGGAACCCAGATATTTTTTTATCAGATTAGGATGATTTTGGACAGCTTCGGAGAATGAACAAAATATAACGCCTTCTTTTTCCAAATCTTTTTTGAAAGTAGTAGCAATTGATACACTGTCAAATACTGCATCAACAGCAACCCCAGATAGCATTTTTTGTTCTTCTAATGGAATGCCTAACTTATTATATGTCTTTATTAACTCCGGGTCAACTTCATCAAGACTTTTTGGTCCATCAGATTTATCTTTAGGAGCAGAATAATAACTAATTGATTGATAATCAATTTTAGGATAATCTACTTTAGCCCATTGTGGCTCTTCCATATTTTTCCAATGTTCAAATGCTTTAAGCCTCCAGTTTAATAGCCAATCTGGTTCATTCTTTTTATTAGAAATAAAACGAACTACATTTTCATCAATACCTGGAGGGATTGTATCTTGCTCAATATCGGTTACAAATCCGTATTGGTAATCCTGAGAAGTAAACTTCTCAATAGTTTCATTTTGTGTTTTCAATTGTATATCCTAGACCGAGAAACTCGTTCCGCAGCCACAAGAACGATTTGCGTTGGGATTATTTATTTTAAATCCACCATTTAACATATCATCAGAGAAATCAACTTCAATTCCACGTATATAAAGCCAGCTATTTATATCACAAAAGATTTCCAATCCATTGCTTTCAAATACTTTATCATTTTCTGCTCGTTTTTCATCGAATGTCATTTTATAACTCATCCCTGAACAGCCACCCTGCTCAACTGACATGCGCAAGCCCCAACCTTCTTTATCTTCTAATTTCATTGCTTTTTTTATTCTCTCACATGCTTGAGGAGTTATTGAAATAGATGCAGAGGTAAATTCTTTTAATTCTTGTTCTTTAGTATTCATGTTTTATTCCCATTCTGAATTTTCTGTTGTTTCCGATGGTGTAGGAGTCGGATAAAAGCCTAGTTTTTCTTTAGCAATATCTGTCATCATTTCCGGTTTCCAAGCAGGATCAAAGGTTACGGTAACTGTTGTCTTTTCTACGCCATCAAGAGATTCAACTTTTTGTTTTATATCATTTGCCATTTGATCTGCCATACCACATCCAGGTGTAGTCAGGGACATAGTAATTTCAACATTGGTTGGCATATTTGCTTCTTCATCATAAGCTATATCATAAATTAATCCCAAATTCCAAAGATCAACGGGTATTTCTGGATCATAGCATTGTTTCAAAACATTAATAATATCTTCCTGTTTTAACTTTTTCATAAAAATTTAATTTGTTACATCCTTAACACTCATACTGCGGAACATATTTATCATATTATCATTAATACGCTGTATAGGAGTTCGGATATTGCAGTGTTTAATTTGCATACAACTAGCATCATAAAAACAATCACTTAATCCTAATGGGCCTTCTACTTTTTCAAAAAATTCAACAAGATTAATATTATTAAGTTTTGCTTTAATTCTATATCCTCCGCGAGGTCCATTTATCGCTTCAATAATTTTTTCTTTTGCCATATGTTGTAGAGTTTTAGCTAAGATTTCCAATGGTATATTATAATGAGTGGCAATTTCTTTTGTAGAAGATATTGAATCAGCGGACTTTCCTTGCATATGACGAAGAGCAATAAGTGAGTATTCAACTTTTCTTGTTAGTTTGAGCATATTTATATCCGATATTTATTGTCGGATATATTACACTAGTTTTTATATCATAAACAAGATATTAAGATATAGTAATCAAATTATCCATTTTTGCCTTTACGGAGCCAATTTGAAAGGCAGGGATTGAAGATTTAGCGTTATAATATTCAAGAAATTGTTTAGTATTTTTCTTTGGCAATGAAATTAATAAACCGCCTGAGGTTTGAGCATCTGAAATCATTAATCTTTCAATTTTGGTAATTGAATCAGAAAAATCTGCAAATTTATTGGCATATGATAAATTTCTTTTTGACCCCCCAGGAATAAATCCTTCATTAGCAAGCTCTCTTACCTCTGAAAAAAATATTAAATCTTTAAAATTAATATGAAATGAAACATTGCTACTCTTGCACATTTCTATAGCATGTCCTAGCAATCCAAATCCTGTTACATCAGTGGCTGCATTTACTGAAAATTTATGCAATATTGACCCAGCTAATTCATTTAACATTATCATTGATTCAATTGCTTGTGTGGTTGAATTAGAAGAAGCAGACTCTTTTTTAATTCCAGTACTAATAATCCCAGTTCCAAGTGGTTTTGTTAATAATAATGAATCACCTGGTTTTGCTCCAGAGTTTTGTATTAGGTTATCTTTTAAAACCTCACCAGTTACCACTAAACCATATTTGGGCTCTTTATCATCTATGCTATGACCGCCAACTATAGAAATGCCGGCCTCATTTGCTTTATCTGCTCCACCTTGTAATATCTTAGATACAATTTCTTTGGGAAAATCATTTACAGGAAAACCAAGTATGTTTAATGCAAAAAGCGGTGTTCCACCCATAGCATAAATATCGGATAGTGCATTGGCTGCTGCTATTTGACCAAACATATATGGATCATCAATAATAGGTGTAAAAAAATCAACGCTTTGAATTATAAATTTATCATCTACCAAACGAACTACAGCAGCATCATCAGAATTGTCATATCCAACAATAACTCGATCATCATTTTTCTGTACTAAATCACCCAGAACCTGGGCTAGGTCATCAGGACCTATTTTGCATGCTCATCCAGAACCATGTGACAAAGTACTTAACCTAATTTGCTCTTTTGTTTTCATAAGTGTTTTTAGTCAATATAGATAAATGAAACTATAAGCTATCCGCTAATTTTCTTATATCATCAATAGTATTTATATCTCTATCAATCAAGTATTCAAGATGAATAGTTTTGAATCTAGAATGAATTTGAAGCTGTGACTGATATTGGTGTAGAACCATTGGAATATGCATTGTTTTAAAAACCATTAAAGAAAATGGAAAATCTAATTCAGTGTGTTTTAAAGAGGATAAGGTCGTACTATTTTCTCTCATTAGTTTGCGAGATTCTTGTATGTCCTTTAATAATAATTTTTTTCGAAATTCCCAAGGGGCTGTGATATCAGATAGAGACTCAATAAATTCATATCCTCTGGTAAAATGTTCTAAAAAATATTTTCCATATGTCCCGCCGCTCAATTCTTCATTTAGGAATTCGTTTATTTCATCTTTTTTTGATGAAAGGAAGTTCTTCCAATTGTTGAAGTCTGATCGAAAAAGAAAATATCCAAATGGTGTTTTAAATGAATTTCTAGGTGAGAAGAAAGCCTTTATTTCATATGTAAGTTTTTTAAGTTCGTTACGTAAATCATGAGAAAAAAGCTGTACGGTTATTGGAGAATAATTACTAGGTATTTTTAAAAAATCTTTTGGTATAATTGATTCGGATAAGTTTAGAGTGTAGCCTTTTTCAAAACCTTGGATATTGATTTCAATAAAGGCTCCAAGGTCGCTCAATTTTATTAGATTATTTAATGCTTGGTCAAATTCTGGAAAGGTTGCGATTGAAGGATCAGAAGAGCTAGGTAGTTCTCCAAATAATGATAATTGACGCGGATCATTAATATCTCTCTTATTGACCATAATGGTAAATATTACGTTCTTATGAACTGAAGTGCAACAATGCAGAAATAATAAAATATAAAATAAATAATACCTTTATTGCGAATTTATTGTTTGTAATAAAAAAGTGATGCTATATTTTGCTCTCATGATATTCAATTATTTCAGCGATAATTTTGCTATACCTAGGACTTAGGTGAAATCTTAAGTATAGTTAATCAACAAATATACAAATCCCGTTATACATAAAAATTGAGCATTAAGACAAAAAATTTAGATAAAGTAGTAATACGATTTGCTGGAGATTCCGGAGATGGAATGCAGCTTACTGGAACGCGATTTACGGAGACAACTGCAATTGTTGGAAATGATTTAAGTACTCTGCCTGATTATCCTGCTGAAATTAGAGCTCCGGCAGGATCTTTGGCGGGTGTTAGCGCTTTCCAGCTACACTTTAGTTCGAAAGATATTCATACTCCTGGCGATACTCCTGATGTACTTGTTGCTATGAACCCTGCTGCCTTAAAAGTGCACTTATCTGAATTAACCCCTGGCGGTATAATTATTATTAATGAGAACGCTTTTAGCCCAAAAAATTTGAAACTAGCTGGCTATGAATCTAATCCAATTGAAGATGGAACTGTTGATAGCTATGAAATATATTCTATTCAAATGAGCACCTTAGTTGCTAAAGCATGTGAAGATATGGATATTTCTCCAAAGACTGTTGATCGAACCAAAAATATGTTTGCCCTTGGTCTTTTATATTGGATTTATAATCGTCCATTAGATCCAACAATAAATTGGCTTGGTAAAAAATTTGCCAAGAGGCCTGAATTAGTTGAGTCAAATGTTAAAGCACTTAATGCTGGATATAATTATGGAGAAACTGTAGAAATTTTTACCACCAGATTTGCTGTAGATAAAGCTCCTCTTGCTAAAGGAAAGTATAGAAATATTAATGGAAACTATGCTACAAGTATGGGTTTACTTGCAGGCTCAATTAAGGCAAACATACCTTTGTTTTATGGCGGATATCCAATTACTCCAGCAAGTGATATTTTACATACTCTTGCATCATTTCGTCATTTTGGCGTTAAGACATTTCAGGCGGAAGATGAAATTGCAGGGATAACTTCTGCAATTGGTGGTTCATTTGCGGGGAACCTTGGAGTGACTGCATCATCTGGGCCTGGTATTGCATTAAAAGGAGAAGCAATTGGTCTTGCTGTTATAGCTGAGTTGCCTTTGGTTATTGTTAATGTTCAACGAGGAGGACCTAGCACTGGCTTGCCAACAAAGACAGAACAGTCTGATCTCTTTCAAGCATTATATGGACGAAATGGTGAGGCTCCTGTTCCTGTTATTGCTGCACAAACTCCTGGCGATTGTTTCTATGCTGCATTTGAAGCATGCGAAGTTGCTATAAAATATAGGACACCAGTATTTTTACTTTCAGATGGTTATTTAGCTAATGGATCTGAACCATGGTCTATCCCCATTTTTGATGATTTGCCAAATATTGATCCAAATTTTGCGGTTCAAAATGATGATGTGGCATTTATGCCTTATCAGCGGGATAAAAAGACTCTTGCGAGACCATGGGCAATTCCTGGCACCTCAGGTTTAGAACATCGGATTGGTGGTCTTGAAAAAGAAGATATTACAGGAAATGTTTCTTATGATCCAGAAAATCACCATAAAATGACGGAGCTAAGAGAAGAAAAAGTACAAAAAATTGCTGATGATTTTCCAAAAACAGAAGTTTTAGGTAATGATAGTGGAGATGCATTGATTCTAAGTTGGGGTGGAACATATGGCTCTTGTCGATCAGCTACTGAAAGGCTACAAAACGATGGAAAGAAAGTAAGTCATGTTCATTTGAGATGGTTAAACCCATTACCAACTGATTTGGGTGAAATATTAATTCGATTTAAAAAAGTAATTATTCCTGAATTAAATATGGGACAACTATCCAAATTGATTCGTGCAGATTATCTTGTAGATGCAATTGGTCTAAATCTTGTTAGAGGTCGTCCTTTTAAAGCAAGCGATATTGTTGATAAAGTAAATGAACTTATAGGTTAAAAATTATGTCAGAAGCTAAAGTTAAAACTAAAAAATTAGATCGTAGAGATTTTGTATCTGATCAAGCTGTTCGCTGGTGCCCAGGTTGTGGTGATTATGCCATTTTAGCGCAAACACAAAAAGTGTTTCCAGATTTGGGAATAGATCGGGAAAAATTTGTTTTTATATCTGGAATTGGATGCTCAAGTAGATTTCCATATTATATGAATACTTATGGTTTTCATACTATTCATGGTAGAGCACCAGCAATAGCGTCTGGAGTAAAATTAGCTAATCCTGATCTTGCTGTATGGGTAATAACAGGTGACGGAGATGCGCTTTCTATTGGAGGGAATCACACAATTCATCTTCTGCGTAGAAACTTAGACATCAATGTGATGTTATTTAACAATAGAATTTATGGTTTAACAAAGGGTCAATATTCACCAACATCGGAGTTAGGAAAAATTACTAAATCCACACCTTTGGGTTCATTAGATCGTCCATTTAATCCTTTAGCTCTTGCTTTAGGATCTCATGCAAGTTTTGTAGCGAGGGCGATTGATCGCGAAACTGCTCATTTACAATCTATGATTCAAAGAGCACATAATCATAAAGGAAGTTCATACATTGAAATATATCAAAATTGTAATATTTTTAATGATGGAGCATTTGCCCCAATGACTGATAGAGAAACTAAGTCAGATACAGTGTTGTGGTTAGAAAATAAAAAGCCTCTATTATTTGGGTCTGAAATGAACAAAGGTATTATAGTTGATGGTAACACACCAAAAGTTGTTGAGCTTGGTGATAAATGGAGTATGGATGATTTATTGGTTCATGATGAAACAGATTGGACTATTGCAATGATGCTTAGTCATTTTACATATCAAGATGAATTCCCTAATCCAATTGGTGTATTTTATTGTGTAGATGAGCCTATCTATGAAGTTATGCTAGATGAACAAATAAAATTTGCGATAAAAAATAAGGGAAAAGGCGATATTCAAGCATTATTAGATGGTGCAGATAACTGGGTGGTAGAATAATTTTTATTTATTAGCTTCCTACTATGGATTATCGCACTGAAAAGGACAGTATGGGATCTGTTAAAGTGCCAAATAATCGCTATTATGGAGCACAAACTCAACGATCTCTAAAAAATTTCAAAATAGGGAGCGAGAATTTCCCAAGAGAATTTATAAGGGCATATGGAATAGTAAAAAAAGCCGCTCTTAAAGTAAATGCATCTTCTGGCTTAATTGATACTAAAATTTCAAAATCAATATCTACAGCTATAGATGAGGTAATTTCTGGAAAATTAGATGACCATTTTCCTTTAGTAATTTGGCAAACAGGTTCTGGAACACAGACAAATATGAATGTCAATGAGGTTATCGCAAATCGCGCTATTGAAATTTTAGGAGGAACACTGGGTAGTAAAGATCCTGTTCACCCCAATGATCATGTTAACATGGGTCAATCAACAAATGATACTTTTCCAACAGCTATAAATATTTCAGCTGTAGAATCTGTTGTGCATAATTTACTTCCAAAACTTGAAGCCTTAAGAGATGGGTTAGACTCCAAAGCAAAAGCTTTTTCTAAAATAATAAAGTTGGGAAGGACACATTTGCAGGATGCAACCCCTTTAAGTCTTGGGCAGGAATTCTCAGGATATGTGACTGCCATTGATTATGGATGTAATAGAATTAATAACGCAATTAAAAGTTGTTATAGCTTAGCGATGGGCGGAACTGCTGTAGGGACAGGAATTAATACTATTGATGGGTTTGGAAAAAAAGCTGCTGAAGAAATTGCAAGCATAACAAAGTTACCATTTCAAACAGCTGAAAATAAATTTGAAGCTTTGGGCGCCCAAGATTCAATAGTAGAACTTTCAGGAGCATTAAAAACTATATCAGTATCGCTATTTAAAATTGCAAATGATATTCGATGGCTAGCAAGTGGGCCAAGATCTGGATTAGGTGAAATAATTCTCCCTGCTAATGAACCAGGATCTTCCATAATGCCTGGAAAAGTGAATCCAACACAGTGTGAAGCGATGACTATGGTATGTACTCAAGTTATGGGGAATGATACAACAATTTCATTTGCAGGAGCTAGCGGAAACTTTGAGTTGAATGTTTTTAGACCTGTTATTGCATATAATATTTTACAATCAATCCAATTATTATCGGATGCTTGTGAATCATTTTTGATTAATACTATTAATGGTATTGAGCCTAATGAAAAAAGAATCAAAGATAATTTGTATAATTCACTAATGCTAGTAACTGCTTTAAATCCACATATTGGTTATGACAAAGCAGCAGCAGTTGCGAAAAAAGCATATTCTGAAAATATTTCATTACGCGAAGCTATTGAGAAATTAGGGTATATGACTGGAGATGAATTTGATCAAATTGTACAACCAGATAAGATGATTAGACCTAGGAAATCGAATAAATAGATTGCACCATAAAATATAATGGGAAAATTATTTCTCACTAATCCTTTGAAAATAAAAAATAAATATAAATTTAATTATGGCGCATAAGTCAAACGATAATCTGTGGACTATTCCCATTATACGATCATTCTGGATTGTTCTAACGGGGGCAATTGTTTTAATTATTTATATATTATTTTTATCTAGAGATTTACCATCCATTGAACAATTAGAAAATTTTGATCCAGATCTTGTTACAAGGATTTATTCATCAGATGGCAAGATTATTCATGAATTATTTGTAGAAAAAAGAGTATTTGTTGAATTAGATGTCATACCAAAGC
>JAZAOA010000025.1:0-4065 GCA_036228285.1 Fidelibacterota bacterium | reverse complement strand
ACGTTTTTTCTTTGATAATAAGGCTAAATCAATAAGCGGGACTTCTTTTGTAAACCCCTTAACAATATAGTTGCTGGTATGCGCCCACAAAATCACACCTGTTGTTGTTGATATTGCTTTTTCATAATCAATTAAATGAGTCCTATTTGTAGTACCTACTTCAACGAGATTTGCATGACTTTTTTGTATTATATCAGGTATACGAAAAGAACCCCCAATCTCAACTTCCTGCCCTCTTGATATAATTACATCCTTACCCTCTGCTAAAGAATTAAGCGATAACAAAACAGCAGAAGCATTATTATTTACTAATAAACTAGATTGAGATCCAAATATCGCATTAGACATTCGAGATAAATGATTTTGTCGATAACCACGTTTTCCTTCTAATAAATCAAATTCCAAATTAATATACCCATCCAATTTATTTGCAACTCGATTTATTATCTTTTTTGATATAGGTGCTCGTCCAAATCCTGTATGCAGAACTATACCCGTACCATTTATTATATTTTTGATTGAAGACTGATCCAACCTCACAACTTCATTGATAATTCTACTTATAATTTCCTTACGTTTAAAATCTAGCTTATTAGCCTGTGCTAATTTTCTATACAGCTTTATTTCGCAATTAATTATTTCCTTTATATATCTATTATGTAAAGATATACCATTTTCTATCTCATGTAAAACTTGAGATACTGATGGAAGTTCTTTTAGCTGCTCTTTAATCATATTACTTTATAAAATAGATAATATTTTGATACTAAAAAAATAATTATGTCTTCAATATAATGATATAACTAGTTAATAAAGCTGGGATAAGTAAAAAACCTAAAGAAATAAATACAATTGTAGTGCCATAATTCATTGCAATAATTCCTCCAATCAATGCAGCTATAGACCCTATACCCATACTCAGGAAAAAATTAATTCCATAGCCAATTCCTCTATTATTGCTATTTGTTAATTCTGCAATAATTGTATTGCTAATAGGTTGACTACTAAAATGTGCCATGCCTAGACCTAAACTGCAAATAATGAGCAATAAGCCATTTGTATAACCCATTAATAACAAAAAAGGTATGTTAATTGCAATAACATATGGCAATATATTAACCCTATTGAAACGTGTTCCAAGTTTTCCGCCAATAATTTGACCAATTATTCCTGATAAGAAAACAAATGAAGGAAAAATTCCCGCCTTCATTGTATCAGGGATAAATGTCAAAAATTCTTTTGTATTTTCAGCAAAATGAATTGGCATAAAAGTGGTGAAACCATAATATACAAACCCCATAATTAAATTAGTTAAATAGAAAAAGACTAAGGCTATACGATTAGTCTGTCTCATGACATTTTTATTGTTCATTTTTTCAACATCATTGATGTTATCATCCGAAGGAATTAGTAATAATGAAGTAATACCCAATACAAAATTAAATAACCCTAAAGTTGCATATGATGCGCGCCAAGAAATTAAAAAAGCAAGAGTGGTAGCTAATATGGGGCCTATTGCTGATCCCGTTGACCCAAAAATTCCATGCACTGCCATACCTTTTGTTATTTGATGAACTCGATTAGAAATCAAAGTAAGGCCTGCGGGATGATATATACTTGAAGAAAGCCCTAGCAAACCTAGGCCAAAAACCAAATGGTAGAAGGAATTAGAAATAGATACAAGCAATGCTGAAAAACTAGAAGTAAATAAATACAAGATTAAAAGGGTTCTACCTCCAATCTTATTTTCCATCCAACCAGATGGGATAGCCCCAAACCCAAACATAAATGCGCTAATTGTAACAATTAAACCTAAAATATCTAATCCAATATTGAATTCACTCATAAGAATTGGAATTAAGCTTGGCAATGCTAACATCAATGCATGAACTGATAGGTGTGCACCCCCTGTAATTGTTAATATTGTTTTCTCTAATCGATTCATAATAGTAATATTATATTATAATTAAAAAACCCTCACTATCATCCTAAAACAGATAATGAGGGCGAAAATAGGATAAATAAGCTAGGATTAGCGTTTTTCTGTAATCTTAGTTGCTTTACCAGTTAATCCACGTAAATAATGTAGTTTTGCGCGCCTTACCTTACCTTTACGATCAACTTTAATAGAATTTATCATTGGAGAATGCAATGGAAAAATCCTCTCTACGCCAACTCCACCAGAAATTTTTCGTACTGTAAAAGTTTCTTCTACACCTCCACCATTTTTAGAAATAACGACACCTTTAAAAACTTGTGATCGTTCTTTATTTCCCTCAACAACTCTTACTCCAACGGAAATAGTGTCCCCTGGAGAAAATTCTGGCAGATTATCTCTTAACTGATCTTTAACTGCTTCTTGTAACTTATTCATGATTTATCCTCCAATGATTCAAATTCTTTCGTCCTCTTTAACCATAAATCGGGACGTTTATTTTTAGTTCTTAAACTTCTTTCAAATTTACGCCATTTATTTATTTTTTTGTGATCACCACTCAATAAAACTTCTGGAACCCTTAAGTTATCAATTTCAGATGGTTTAGTATAGTATGGACCATCAAGCTCACTACCAGTAAAAAAAGAATCTGTTTTTACAGAATCATAATTGTTAAGCACACCTGGTATTAATCTTACTATACTATCTATCATAATCATTGCTGGAATTTCACCATTTGTAACTACATAATCACCTATCGAATATTCATTTGTCACATACTTATCAATTACACGCTGATCAATGTCTTTATAATGGCCGCAGATAAAAATTAAGTTTTCAAAATTACTATTTTCCATTGCTTTACTATGAGACCACAATTGTCCTTGTGGTGAAGGATATACAATTTTCACATTTTTACTATCTTTCAAATTATTAAGAATTTGATCTAGGGCTGCAAATAATGGCTCTGGCATTAAAATCATGCCACCACCACCACCATAAGGAGTGTCATCTATTTGCTTATAATTACCCAAGCCAAAATCTCTTAAATCTACCAAATCAAATTTTACTAGATTTTTTTCAATTGCTTTATGCAATATAGATTGCTCAATGATAGAACTGACCATATCAGGTATGGGTGTAATTATTGAAATTGTCTTCAATCTAATAATCCTTCCATAGGTGTTATCAATACTGCTCTTTGAGAATAATCTATACTTTTAACAATTTCAGGTATTATTGGAATTAAAAACTCTCTATTTCCATCATTGATTACATAAGCATCATTTGCTGGGAGCCAAAGAATATCTCCTAATTTCCCAATATGCATCCCTTCATCAGTAAATACTCCATATCCAATCAAATCACTAGAAACAAAATGAATTGAATCTAATTCATCAACTAATGCAAAAATCTTTTTTCCAATAATAGTTTCCGCACCATCTCTATCTTTAATCCCTTCAAATATAAAACTAGATTTCTTACCAGAGCCGATCATTTTGTTTAATTGAAGTTTAATAGATGATTTATCTGTAAGACCAATATGTAATTGATGAGAGTGAATATAATCCTCAAAATATCGAGATAAAGGGCGAACAGACACTGCACCTTTCAATCCAGATGCACGGGTAACTTCTCCTATAGGAAAAAGCTTATTCATAATCTGATAACTAACTAATCAATAACATCAAGGCGAGCGCGCTTACCACCCTGCTTCGCATTAATCGCAAAGACTAAGGTGCGAATGGCTGAAATATTTCTTCCATTCTTTCCAATAATTTTACCATAATCGCCTTCGCCTACGGTTAATTCATATATTATACGCTGCTCTGTTTCTACATCTGTTACGTTTACTTCATCAGGTTTATCAACCAAATGCTTAGCTATACTTTCAACTAACTCCTTCATAATCACTTCCTCCTTGGGTCTTTATGGGTTTTGAATGGCCCATCTTCATTATTCATCAATTTTGGCCTTACTTTTTGGCCTTCTTTGTTGAGCCTTTTTTAACTGATTTTTTCTTTTTAGGCTCTTTATCTTTTTTATTATTTGGTGCTTCTTCTTCCGCTGGTGCTTCTTCTTCCGCTGGTGCTTCTTCTTCCGCTGGTGCTTCTTCTTCCGCTGGTGCT
>JAZAOA010000024.1:0-15291 GCA_036228285.1 Fidelibacterota bacterium | reverse complement strand
CCTATTTTGCGTTTGCGAAAACAATCCAACAAGATATAAGAACAATTAGAAAAGAGTCAGTTTCTATATTAAAAGAGAATCAATTTGAAACATTTAAAATTAAAGCTAGAAGACCTGACCATGGATTTCTTCTTACCGCACAACAGGTGAATGAGGATGTTGGAGCATTTGTATTAAGTAAAATAAATAAAACAGTAAAATTGAAACATCCAGATATAACCTGTTATATTGATATAGTTCAAGGTGTTGTTTTTATATATACAGAAAAAATTATAGGATTAGGAGGACTTCCTACAGGAGCGAATGGAAAGGTTGTTGGATTATTATCTGCAGGTATTGATTCTCCTGTAGCTACTATTTTAGCAATGAAAAGGGGAGCTTCCGTAATTCTAGTACATTTTCATTCTGTTCCATTGACTACTGAAGATTCTATTGAGAAGGTTAAAAAACTAACTGAAGTTTTAAATCGATATCAATCAAGAATTCAATTATATCTAGTAGCTCTAACTCCTATCCAAAAAGAAATCTTAGTTAAGACAAAAGAAAAGTTTCGCATACTTTTATATCGACGTTTTATGATAAGAATCGCTGAACAAATTGCAAAGAAAGAAAAAGCTAAAGCACTTATTACCGGTGAATCCTTAGGCCAAGTTGCATCTCAGACATTGGGGAATATTGCTTCCATCGAATCTATTGGCACAATTCCAATTTTGCGGCCTCTTATTGGACTTGATAAGCAGGAGATTATGGATTTAGCTCGTCAATATGGGACATATGATATATCTATATTACCTGATCAAGATTGCTGCTCATTATTTGTTCCAAAAAACCCTTCAACCAATGCAAAGAGAGAGTATTTAGAGAAGGAAGAAAAAAATCTAAATGTAGATGATTTATTAAAAGAGGCTTTGGATTCAATAGAATATATCAATATTAAGTGAGTAAGTACTTTGTATATCTAATATGTTTTTATTTTATATCAAGAATAATAAGATGTAATTTTTTTTATGATTAAAATGATTTCAAAGATATCTGTAATGACTCTAATCATGATCAGCTGCAATCTATTTAGCGATGAAGTTCACATTAAGGAAGGCCAGCTGGCTCCAGACTTCACTTTACTGGACCAAAATGGCAAACCACATACTCTATCAACCTATATAGGAAAAAAAGTTGTTATCTATTTTTATCCGAAAGATGATACTCCTGGATGTACTAAAGAAGCATGTTCTATTCGTGATTCTTATGATGATTTTATAAACAAGGATATAGTAGTTTTTGGAATTAGTTATGATAATTCAACAACACATCAAAAATTTATTGAAAAATATAAACTTCCCTTTAACCTACTATCAGATACAGAAAAATTGGTTTCTCAATTATATGGAACAAAGGGTGCATTTTTCCCTATAAGAAAAACATTTTTAGTTGATGAATCTGGAAAAATAGTAAAAATATACGATCAGGTTTCTGTTTTAGATCATGGGAATGATATCTTAAGGGATTTTGATAAAATAATAGATTAAATAATCTACGGTGTTCCTACACCATGTGTATATACTAAAAGTCCACCTGTATATCCAGAAATCATAACTATAACAAATAATAAAACTAAAAAAGCAAAAATAAGATAATTGACTTTATTATTAACTTGGTTTTCTAAATATAAAAATAACCAACCTATAAATACTATTATTGACCCCCATACAAGCATATTTCCTATTAATTGATGTTGGTTAATTAAATTAAGTGTTTCTATTGAATATCCTAATTCACCTGCTTTTTGCATTTCTTTTTGACCAGATAAAACTGACACTATGGAAAAAATTGTAGATAACCCTAATAACCATAATCCTATATGTTTATTTATCCATTCAGGTTTCCGCAAATGAATAGAATGAAATATTAGCGCAGCTGTAATTAGAGCAATGGGAAAATGAACAACTAAAGGGTGCAAGGGAAGCTGCATTATATAATTTACAAAGTAAAAAGACTCGACAAAAGTCGAGCCTTATTTGTAGCCCGTAGGAGAATCGAACTCCTGTTGCCAGGATGAAAACCTGGAGTCCTAACCACTAGACGAACGGGCCAATACAATAATATTTATTGAAAATCGGAGGGAAATCTATTGATTCAGTTTGTATTGGTCAATTGGTTTATCAATCTTGCTCATTTTCTTCTGTTACATCCAATATATCTAATAGTTCACCATTATTGTGTAGTTCCATCGTAATATCTGCTCCTCCAATTAATTTTCCTTTAACAAATAATTGCGGAATAGTTGGCCAACCTGAATGCTCGGATAATTTTACGCGGATCATAGGATCAGTTAGAATATTTACATCTTTATACTCTATTCCATAATGATTTAATATTTGAACTACGGAATTAGAAAAACCACACATTGGCATCTCTTTAGTTCCCTTCATATAAAGTATAATATTATTATTATCAATTTCCTGAACTATTTGTTCTTTTAAATCCATATTTATTCCTCCGAATTATTTTTATTCCATTCAGACATTGTTAATGTCTTTAATTGTAAAGCATGAATTTCTTTTGTCAGATATTTTTCTAATGATTTATATACTAATTGATGTTGATCAACTAAAGATAATCCTTGAAAATCATCACTAACAACAATAGCGCTAAAGTGATCTCCTCCTCCAGTAGTATCCTTTACTTCTACCTGAGCATTATTTAATCCAGATTTAATCAATTCTGCTATTGTATTGGTTTCCATGGTTTAATATTGTTTTAATGAACTGTAAAATTAAAGATCAGATCTTAATAATTGAAACATTATAGTGCTATTGCAAAATATCTTTCCCTTTATAATTGCGTACTTTCCAAAGAGTATATGAGGCAATATTTTTTCCATCACGCTTAGAATAAAAAGTATTTAATAAATAAACAGATTCAAAATAAGGTTCATAATAATCTGGAAAATCTTTCCCCCTTTTTAAAAATAAAAAATCTCTTCCTTTAAATTCCTCATCTTTATATAAAAATGAATATATTGTTGGATGATAATTAATAGATAAGGTTGTTGCCTCGTGTTCTGGATTAATATAGAAATTAATCATTGATGGGATTTGGTAATTTTCAGCCAGAAATCTATAATTCTTTAAGTCTGGAGATTTATCCATATAATCAATTAATTCCGTATTCAAAATATCATATATATGGTATCGATTTGTTACATCTGTTTTCCCTTTTACAGGTAAAAATGGAAAAAAAGTTTGCATTGTAACTATTAAAATAAGAAAAAGAGAAAAAGTAATCTGAAAAACAAACCGTTTATAAAATAATGGCCAGTCTTTCCCTAAACAAATTCCAAATAGAAATATTCCTCCAGATAAAATAGGTGCAGGCCAGTTTACTTCCATACGTGAAAAGAAAGAATGCACAAGGAAGTAACATAATGGCACGATAGTGACAATAATAAAATATTGAGTTTCTATTTTAGTAGATTGAATTTTTCTTATCATCATAAATGGTTTTACTATACTATAATAAAATAATATAGGTCCTGCAGTTATACATATTCCTGCCCATAAACTAGTAAAGTCAGATAAGCTACCCCCTTCTGTGATATGTGCTCCCTGATATCGAACAAATGCTAAATCATTTTGAAGATTCCAAATTATAAAAGGCATAAATAATACCAATGTAATGAGGAATGAAAAATAAAAACGTAGATCAGATAAAATATATCGTTTAGAAGAATTGATAAATGGAAATAATATAATTCCAATAGCTGGGAATAACGCAGATACTTTTGATAGGATTGCAAGACCTAAGAATATTCCCGCAATGTAAAAGTATTTCCCATCAATAAAGTAAGCCTTATAATAATAAATAATTGCAATGATTGTGAAAAACGATAGAGGCACATCTGGCGTAACTACAACTGCATTCGTATGAAATAACATATTAGCTGATATTCCCAGTGACATGATTATTCCAGTATTTTGGTTAAAATGATTTTTCCCAAAAAAATAAAGTATAACAGATAGAATAATTAATAATGTTAGAGCGCTCAAGCGCACAGTGAAACTGTTTTCACCAAAAATAGTAAATAGATAGATTAAATATCCTATAACGGGTCCATGATCAATATAGCCCCAGCTTAGATGGCGGGCATACATCGCATAGTAAGCCTCATCATCTATCAGTAAAGTGTTTCCAATGAATAACAACCTTAGAATAATTAGGGCAATACTAATTGTGTAAAAAAATATTTTAATATTTTTATTCATTCAATTATTGATACAAAATTAATTATCATATTACGATTTTATAAATAATTTGCTTATTATCGCATTCAATATTGATGAAAATATTTTACTATATATTTTTTATTTTTGCTTTAGGACTTCAAGCTCAAGAATTTGGTACGATCAGTGGTTTTGTCCGTGATCAAGCTACCGGCGAACCTTTATCATATGCGAATGTATTTATTAAGGATTCAAATAAAGGTGGCATAACAAACCTTGATGGATATTTTGTATTAACACAAGTACCACCTGATTCTGGTGAAATTGTTGTTTCAATAATTGGTTTTGCAATGGTAACTCAAAAATATTATCTAGAAGCCGATGAAAATCTTAGATTGGATTTCCGATTACAACAAACTGTCCTGGAAGGTGAGGTGGTAGATGTATTTGGAGAAGCTCAAAAAATGAGAAATCTTGTAGAGCCAAGTAGAGTAAGTATTGATTTACGTACCTTAGAATCTATCCCAGCGTTTATTGAACCCGATTTATTTCGAACAGTTCAACTATTGCCAGGAGTGCAAACACTAAATGATTTTTCTAGTGCATTATATGTCCGGGGTAGTACACCAGATCAAAATCTAATCATGTTAGATGGCATTACTGTATATAACCCATATCATTTAGGTGGTATTTTTTCCACGTTTAATACTGATGCTATAAAGGAAGCTGACTTTCATGCGGGAGGGTTTCCTGCAAGATATGGAGGTCGAATGGGAGCAATTTTAAACGTTATAAATAGAGAAGGAAATACAGAAAAATTTGAAGGCCATGCAAATATTTCCCTTATTTCGAGTAAACTATTAATGGAGGGCCCATTGCCAAAGTTTAAAGGGTTAAAAGGTTCTTGGATGATTGCAGGTAGACGTACTTACTTTGATACTTTTTTTAATGCTATATGTGGAGATGCATGTGATGAAGCAGGTTTTAAATTCCCATATTTCTTTTATGATTATCAATTAAAAGTAAATATAGATGTGAATCAGGATCATCGCCTGACCTATAGTCGCTTTTATGGAGATGATGTTCTAGATTTTAGTTTTAAACCTACAGTTGATGAATATTATGATATTAATTCGGATTATTATGAAAAATCAACGAACACATTTGGTATTGATTGGCCATGGGGAAATCATACAAACAGTCTAACATGGCGTTGGCTTATCAGTCCTCAATTAGTAGCACGAACATTCTTTGCTACAAGTAGATATCGATTTCATTTTGATATGAATTCTAAATATGAAGGAACGTGGTCTGCAGGAAATGAATCAGGAGATTATCTAGATCAATGGAGTTTTGATTTTTATGACTATGTTGATGATCAAACCTTGGAAACGGAAATATCATGGCATGGAATTGAGAATCATCAAATTATGGGAGGGTTTCAATTAAAAAAAGTAGACTATGATTTAGGAATGGAATTCGAATATAAAAATTTGGATACAACCTATTATGCTAAACCTTTAGAAATGAAACAACAAACTATTGAAACCTCGTTATTTTTACAGGATAAGTGGAAATTATCACCAAAGATTGATCTTCAGATTGGTGGAAGGATCATGAAGTATTCACTTCATGACGAAATGTATATTGATCCTCGGTTCGGATTGAAATATTTATTACAGCAAGATTTATCGTTGAAGTTTTCTGTAGGAAGATTTCATCAATTTCTTACAATTGCAAATCCTGAAGATGAGACGCTACGTCTCATTGACTATTGGTTAGGAATCCCTGCTGATCGAGCTGCACCGTGGGCAGATCATACTATTGTAGGAATAGAGTATTTATCTGGAAGCAATTGGCTCTTTCGCGCAGAAACATATTATAAACACTTTGAGAATCTGATTACCTTGAATCAGGGTGAACAAGTTACAGAAGGTAATGACCAAGTCAGCACAACACCTTTCAATGAATTCTTTGATACCAGAGCGTTTGCTTATGGTTTGGAACTTTTATTTAAAAAAACTGCAGGTAAGTCAAGAGGTTGGATTGGATATACTTATGCAAAAACCATGAAACATATTCAAAAACACGGTTGGTATCATCCAAAATATGATCGAACGCACACATTAAATATTGTGGGTGATTATACTGTACCTTTTTTCAAAAATTTACATTTTAATTATGCTGTCCAAGCATCAAGCGGACAACCATTTACGCCACCCATTGGGCGGTATAATCATTTTGAGGCATACCATGATCCTATAAAATCAGATTTGTATCAAAATGAACAATTTTTAGTAGGGGAAAAAAATGCTGATCGACTTCCGATTTATTTTCGTTTAGATTTAGGTCTTAAACAGAAAAAATCACTATTTGGTTTTCCGTATGAGCGATATCTACAATTAATCAATGTGACAAATCACGTAAACCCACTTTCATATCAATACAGAGCTAAAGAGAATCGATTAACAGGTGAAACTTTGGGATTAGAACGAGCTGCGGTACCAATGTTTCCATTCTTTTTTACTGTAGGATATAGGATAGAACTCTAATGAGACATATATATATCATTAGCATATTTTTCTTTTCATGTGCCATTGAACCACCTGATTTGGAATGGGAAGATGTTACTTCTGATCATGAATCAACATTGAATATCATTGGTCTACTATCAACGGATTCTCTTAGAACAAGTTTTGTGAAAGTGCAGCGTACATTAGATATGGAGGAAGCAAGTGACTCCTTAATTAGAGATACGATTGGTTCAAGTATTTATATTTACTATGCTTCTCGATTTATTGTACGAAATGCCGAAGTAGTAGTTAGCAATGGTGTTAAGGATTATATATTTGATTATACTGATTTTATATATGATGTTGATATGGATAAAGCTTTGCAAGAAGTATATATTTATAATGGAAATGATCTAAACCCTCAACCAGGAGAAACATGGACTTTACATGTTTCAGCGCCAGGTGGATTTGAGGCCACAGGACAAACAATAATACCCCCAACTCCAAAACTTTTTACTGAAAATTTACCAGACACCTTTCAAGTTTTTCGTGAAATGGAAATGAGTTGGTTAACAATGAATGATAACTATCAATTAATAAATTCAGCACATTTGGGTCCATGGGATAGTTATCTATGTGGAATTAATCAAGAACATATTATCTCACCAGAAGAAAGTTCAGCCACTTTTAGAAGAGAATGGTGTGACTCAGAGTTCGATGATCCATCATGGAATAATTATTTATTATTTTTTAGTTTAATGAGTATGGACGAAAATTATTTTAATTATTTTATAAAATATAGTGATTCAGAATTCACAAGTTCTTTTGGATCAGGTGGTTCTGGTCGGAGTTTTGGTGTAAATGGTGGGATAGGAGTATTTGGATCAGTTGCTGCTGATCGTCACTCCATGATAATGATCCCATAAAATTAATTATAATGTATTTTTTTATTATTTACTTAAACTTTATATCTAAATGAAACTTATATCTTGGAATGTAAATGGCGTAAGAGCTGTTGTAAAAAAAGGCTTTTTGGATTGGCTGGCAGAAGAAAAGCCAGATATTGTTTGTTTGCAGGAGACTAAGGCTCATATAGATCAGCTTACCTCAGAAATTCTCACGGATCACGGATACCATACATATTGGCACTCTGGGAAGAAAAGAGGATATAGTGGTGTAGCTACATTTTGTAAAGATGAGCCATTATACGTTCAAGAAGGGATAGGCATTGAAAGATATGATGATGAAGGACGTGTTCTCATTACTGAGCATGAAAATTTTCTTTTGTATAATATATATTTCCCTAATGGGCAAAAAGACGAAACAAGATTAAAATATAAATTAGATTTTTATGATGATTTATTGCCCATAATTAATGAACAAGTTGACTCAGGAAATAATGTTATTGTTACAGGAGATTGGAATACAGCACATCATCCGATAGATTTAGCAAGGCCGAAAGAAAACATAAACACATCTGGCTTTATGCCTATTGAAAGAGAAAAATTAGATCTATATGTCGAAAATGGTTGGATAGATACATTTCGATTATTTCATAAGGAAGGGGATCGATATTCATGGTGGACCTACCGATTTGGAGCTCGAGAACGCAATGTAGGATGGCGTATAGATTATTTTTTTGTTAATGAGAATTTTGTTGAAAATGTAATAGATGCGGATATTTATCATAAGGTGTTGGGATCTGATCACTGCCCTGTATCTATTGAATTAGATTTTGCATTATGATATAATAGGCGATGCAAATATCTGAAACCATTGATTAAATTATAAAGCTTATGAATAAAAAATTTCTTATAAATGTTATCATATTAAATTTTCTATCTCTTTCATTTATTTATGCTCAAAATGGAATTTTAAATGTGGGATTTGATATTGATGATACAGTTCTGTTTTCAAGAGATGTGTTTCTTAACTTGCCTGATGATAAACGAAATCCTACTGATTTTGGTTGGATTAATACACATGATAGTGATTACTCCATATATATAACGCCAACAGTTGAATTAATAGATTATTTCCGCTCCAATGGGCATAATGTTTTTTTTATCACTGCTCGGCCGGGACCAAATGGAAATATATTAGCTGAATTTTTAACTAAAGGTCTTGGGTTTCCTGTAGTGGTTAATAAAAATTTATTTTTTTCACCGAAACAAACGATTAATGGCAAGCGATTTACAACGAAACATAGATTAATGAAACGATTAAAGATCGATTTATTTTATGGTGATTCAGATTCGGACATCATAGCAGCGCTTAAAGCAGGTGTCCACCCAGTAAGAGTTGTACGGAACAATGCTTCTGTTATTGAATATGGTTCAAATTATTTTGGGAATACATTAAAGGGAGATATAAAAGAGGCGCCATTTTCTAGTAATGATTTGCAAATATTTTATAAGAGTAATGTAGGTATGTTTGGAGAATCCATTTATCCTATTATTTGGAAAGTGCCAAAATGAGAATTAATTGCAACTTAATAATATATATTTTTCCTTTTTTGCTATTTGGTTCAGAATTGGAATGGCAAGCAGAATTTCGATACCGTTTAATGCAAGATCGTATTACGTCTTCCTCTGAAAGCACTATTAATGATTTTTCTACATATTCACTGTTAAGAAGTAGAATATTTTTCAAGTTAGTTAATGGTCCGGTATCCATTAATTTACAATTGCAGGATTCAAGGATCCTTGGCAATTCTATAAATAGCCCAGGTGTTGCTGGAGAGGATCAATCAAAACTTACATTTCATCAAGTATATTTAAATACCCATAATATACTCAAGCGTAATTGGTCTGTAAAATTAGGAAGATTTGAATTGCCACTTGGTCAACAGAGGTTGTTCTCAAAGAATAACTGGAACAATATTGGTCGAAGTTTTGAAGGTTTTTTAACTTATAGAAAATCACAAAGGGGAAACTTTAGATTATTTTATTTAATAAATAATGAAAGCTATGCTAGACTTGATAATGATCTTTATGATCAAACAATTAATGGGTTTTATTTTGATTTTAATCTAAATCAAATTTCTTTATTTCAAGGTTCAAATATAGAGATATATGGTTTTCGAACAGGATTAGCTGAAGATCGAGATGGTATGCTTATACAAAACTATCATCGTACTACATATGGATCTCGAATTTATACTTCTTTTTTATTTTTTACTTTAGAAGCTGAAGCCGCGTTACAGTCTGGTAAGGTTACATCTGGGCAAGTTGAAGGATTTCTATCAGCAATCAATTTAGCTGCAAAGTTGAATTTCCTTCCATTCGTCAGTTCTGTATCTATTGGAAATGAATTTATATCAGGTGATGATGAATCGACTAGGATGATTGAAGGCTTTGCAAAGCCTTTTGGAGCTAGACACAAATGGCATGGGTATTATGATTATAGGGCACATAAGAGTTTTATGGATAATTATCATATGGGGTTACAGGAATGGAATGTGAAAGCAAAGCTTTCAAAATTCATGGGAATAAATTTAAATGTGAATTATCATAACTTTTTTGATTCTGTTAATGGAAATAAGTTTGGAGATGAATTAAATTTTATTTTCTCTAGAAAATTAGTATCTGGAGGAGAAGCATCATTTGGTTATGTGATATATTGGGATGATTCTGATACTCCATTAGACTTTTCTTACTTAATGGTTTCTTTTATTTTGTAAGACTACTTAAATCATCTCTAATCAAAACTAATATAGCCGATTGATGTAGAATAAGATAATCCTGATCTTCTACATTTATTTCAATACTTGCTTTGCTTAGAAATAATGCATAATCACCTACTTCAGCTTGCGTCGGTATATATTTAACTTCACCATGATTATTTGTTTTCCAAGGTTCTTCTGAAATTTCATCTGGATTACCCACCGGTATTCCTGGGCCTACTTCTACTATAATTCCGCCACGTACATCTTGTTTTTCAATAACATTTGGAGGTAAATAGAGTCCAGCTGCAGATTTCTTTTCTCCCGTATCTGGTTGGATTAATACTCTATCGCCTACAATAATGATTTGTTTTCTTTTGTGTCTCATACAATCAATTTTAAAAAACTAAACATGAATATTCAAACCATCTTTGTTTTTCAAGATAGTATAAGTTAAAATTGTATTATGGAAATAAAAGTTCATCTGGCTACATCGGAACAAGATTTGAAGCATGTTAGAGAAATACGTGAAAAAGTTTTTATTATGGAACAAAATGTCCCTCAAGAAGTGGAAATAGATCAATACGAAGAAAGCTCAAATTATATAATTGCATTATTAGATAAAAACCATATAGGTACTGCTCGGTGGCGCAAAACAGAAGAAGGAGTGAAACTAGAACGTTTCGCAGTATTAAAAGAAAAACGTGGATTAGGAATAGGGAACAAATTGGTTAAGTTTATTTTGGATAAAGTAAAAAATGAACCTCAAGTATATTTACATGCTCAAGATCATGTTATACCCTTTTATCAGAAATTTGGATTTTATCCAGTAGGTGATCATTTTTATGAAGGTGGTATAAGTCATCAAAAAATGATTTGGAAACAAGAATAGCGGTATAATTATAATACGCTTATATTTACTCTACTTGACTATATATTCTTAATAATTAATTATATATCATGAATAACTCTGTTTATAAACGCTTAATTAAACTAGTATTTAATTATTGGCCACATCTTGTTTTATCAACTGCAGCAGCTTTTTTTTATGTTGCGTTAAATGGTATTTCTGTATGGTTAACAGCATCTTTAATCAATAATATATTATCAGATTTTAATAAGCTTATCTTGGAGCAAAATAACCTATCATCTGCTCCGATCTTAACGTTAAATGAAAAAATTAAATATTTTACAAATGAGCTTATTCTAAGAGATACTGCAAAAGAAACTTTGAAGATGTTATGTTATAGTATTTTGATCATTTTTGTATTAAAAAATGTTTTTCTTTATTTAAAAAATGTTTCTCTTATTGTAGTCCAATATCGCTTAATTACTGAATTGCGTAACAAGCTTTATATTCATTTTCATTCATTATCTCTTTCATTTTTTAATAAACAAAAAAGTGGAGAGCTGACTTCAATAATTGTTAATGATGTAGCAAATATGCGTCAAGCTCTAACGGTAGGATTTCAACGTATGTTTGTTGAACCAATCAATATTATAGCTTTTACTTCTCTTTTATTTATCATTAGTTGGCAATTAGCATTAATTGCGGTGATCATTATACCACTTGCTGGATTTGTAATTGTAAAAATAAGCCGATCTATTCGTAGAAAATCTCGTCGTACAGCTGTAAAAATAGCTGGAATAACAAATATAATTACTGAAACATTAGCTTCAATCCGCGTTGTTAAAGCTTTTGCTATGGAAGATTATGAAGTGAGAAGATTTACGAAAGAAACAGAAAATTATTATAATTTGATGTTTCGCAGATCAAGGCTAAGGAGTATTGCACCGCCAATTACTGAATCCTTAGGTGTGTTTATTGGGGTTTTATTATTATGGATTGGTGGGTCTGAAGTATTAACGGATAAAGGAATAACATCTGAAGATTTTATTCGATTTATATTAATCATGTTTTCTGCTTTACAGCCTATCCGTTCGCTAAGTAATGTTTTCGCAGAAATACAAGTTGGAGCAGCATCAGCTGAACGAGTTTTTAATATCCTTGATACTAAGCCATCAATTTTTGATAAAGATAATGCAATTAAAGATATTGCATTTAATGATTCCATCGTATTTGATAAGGTTGCTTTTCAATACGAAGATGGAGAGTCAAAAGTTTTAAAAAACATTGATTTTACTATTAATAAAGGATCTGTTGTTGCTTTGGTTGGAGCTAGTGGATCTGGAAAGTCAACTTTGGCTGATTTAATTCCCAGGTTTTTTGAACCTATAGAGGGTAGCATAAAATTAGATAAAATTGATATTAAAGATGTGAGAATAAAATCTTTAAGAAAATTAATGGGAATTGTAACTCAAGAAACAATTTTATTTAATGATACCATAAGTGGAAATATTGCATATGGCCAAACGGAGATAGACCCTAGAAAAATACATTCTGCTGCTGAAGCAGCAAATGCAAGTGAATTTATAGATTCACTGCCAGAAGGTTACAATACAGTAATTGGAGAAAAAGGCGTAAGACTTTCAGGTGGTCAAAGGCAGCGGCTTGCAATTGCAAGAGCATTATTAAAAGACCCTCCTATACTTATATTAGATGAAGCAACCTCATCATTGGATACTGAATCTGAGAAATATGTTCAGGAAGCTATTGATAATTTAATGAAAGATAGAACTGTATTGGTAATTGCACATCGCCTTTCGACAATCGTTAATGCAGATAAAATTATTGTATTGGATAATGGCGAAATTGTTGAGTCAGGTACACACGCTGAATTATTAGATAAAAATGGCATATATAAAAAATTATACGATATTCAGTTTAATTAAATACAAATTTTATGATATCTGTACTTTTTGAAAGTCATCATTTATACTATCTACCAAACTTTCTTCCAATTATTAAAGAAATGAGAAGAAGAGTTGAATATGATATATTTGCTTCAATACCCCATTCAACACCTAAAGAAGAAAAAAATATTTTTTATGAGATTTGCGATAAAAACAATTTATTAACCATAGTAGGTACTAGTGAAAAAGATAGAATCAATAAAATTAAAAATAAACAATTTGAAATAATTGTTGTTGGAAACGTAGGTAGAATTGAAGAAATAGCCGCAAAGTCCTCTTTAACTGTTATGGTATATCATGGCATTGGATTAAAACAAACATATTATAATGATATTGTTGAAAGAATAGATATACGGGCAATTGAATCAAAAGATCGTTATGAGATTTTATCTAATCAGGGACAAACTAATTTGATATTAAATGGTTATACTAAATGTGATCCACTTATTAATATGGAAAATAATTTTGATGATCTTTTCAAAAAAGCTGGATTAGATAAAAGTAAAAAAACTATACTGTATGCACCATCTTTCTATCCATCTTCAATTGAGAAATTATATCCTGAATTAGAATTTATTTCTAATGAATTTAATTTAATTATTAAACTTCACAACTTTAGTTGGTTTCAAAAGCGATATCAATATCAAAGTAAAATGATGAAGAATATTGATCGTAAGATGCCGAATGTTTATTTAGCAAAACCTGTTGATTTTGACGTCATCCCATTTATGAAAATGTCAGATTTATTAATATCTGATATTTCATCGACAATTTTTGAATTTCTTCCGCTTAATCGACCTATTGTTATGGCAGAATGTTTTTCTTTAAGGCTAAAACATCAATTTTTTTATAAGCGATTTACTCGTAAGCTAGATTTAGATAGATACGATTCCGTTGATTTTGTACATAGAATTAATGACCCTTCTCAACTAAATGCATTAATATATCATTGTATAGAATACCCTAGTGAATTATCTGAATTAAGAAAAGATGCTATAGGAACATATCTATATAAAAATGACGGTAAAGCTTCTAGTAGATTGATTGATGAAATTGAAAAACGAATAGTATCAACTTAAATGAAAATAGCAGTGTATGCGCCCAACTGGATTGGTGATGCCACGTTATCACTTCCATTTATACATGAATTGAATTCCCTCAATTCCAAATCAGAAATAACTATTGTCTGTAAAGATTGGGTTGCACCAGTGTATCAAAACAACCCTAATATAGATAAAATAATTTGTTTCTCTTCAAAAGATCCTAAGGGAATTATCAGTACAATAGTTAATGGCCTATCATTGAGAGAAGCACAATTTGATTATTTTTATACATTGACAGATTCTTTTCGTAGTTCACTTATCATGTGGTTATCAAAAGCAAAAAATAGAATTGGTTATAATTCGCAATTTAGATCTTCACTACTAACAACTTCTATTGATTTGCCTTTATTAGGAACTCACCGGGCAAAAAAATATTTGAACCTCCTAGATAGATTAAGCGATACAGAATACGACAAAAACTATATTTTTCTTCATAAAGATGAATTTAATTGGGCAAGAAAAAAATTAACTGATTACAATATCAAAGATTTTATAGCAATTTTCCCTTTTAGCGTATCTCAATCTAGAACTTTTCCAAAAAATAAAATAAAAGAATGGATATCAAAATCGACAAAACAATTTGTTATTTTTGGCACAAAAGACGATCAAAAGGAAGCATTGAAAATTATAAATATGAATAGTGAAATTACTATCCACTCATTTTGTGGTGATCTATCTTTAAGAAAAAGTATTGCATTAATTTCTTTTGCAGACTTGGTTCTTGCAGCTGATAGCGGCCTTGGGCATATTTCATCAATTATGAATATTCCAACAGTTTCATTTTTTGGTGCAAATAGATCAAAGATTACAAAACCTATAGGTTTAAAAAATATTGTCATTGATAAAAGTAGCAAATGTATTCCTTGTAAAAGTGATATATGTTGTCTTAATGCGATTGCAAAGAATGATGTAAATACAGCTATTAGAACTCTTCAAAATAATAATAGCTAAATTATTTTATCTATCAGTTGATTGTC
>JAZAOA010000023.1:0-4753 GCA_036228285.1 Fidelibacterota bacterium | reverse complement strand
GCAACACAAGATGTAAAGTCATTTAAAGGACTCATTTTATATTATTATAATACTAAGTAATTTTTTCTATGCTACTTATATCCCGCTATATCATTAAAGAACTCATCTTCCCATTTATCTATTCTCTTATGATCATAGTGCTAATGCTATTTATTAATTTTTTTCTACGAGCAATTGATCGGTTTCTTGGTAAAGGACTTAATATCTTTACAATATTGGAGTACTTATTTCTAAATCTTGCTTGGATCATTGCTTTGGCTGTACCAATGGCAGTATTAATTGCCACATTAATGACTTTTGGCAGGATGTCTGAAGACAATGAAATTAATGCAATGCGCGCTTCTGGTATAAGCTTTACATCTATTCTAAAACCTGCATTGATTTTTGGTATAACTATATGCTTAACTCTTACATATTTTAATAATTACATATTACCAGAAATGAATTTTTATGCTCGCTTACTGCAAGGAGACATCCATAAAAAAAGACCAGGTTTAGAAATTGAACCAGGTCATTTTATTAATAGTATACCAGATTATAGTATGATTATAAAAAAAGACAATAATGGATTGATGGAAGATGTGCGAATTTTTAGTAAAGAAAATCAAAAGATTCAAACCAGTATTTATTCATCATCTGGTGAGTTAGAAATGTTAGATGATGCAATCGTATTAATGTTATATGATGGTGAAATTCATGAACTGGATTTAAATGATTACAGGAGTTACCGTCGTATTAATTTTAAAAGGCATAAAATAATTGTTCCAGCAGATGACATTATGCTTGCTAGGAGAGATACTTCCAATCGATCAGACCGAGAAATGACTGTTCCAATGATGCTTGATAAAAAAGCAAATTATCATAAAAGATCCGATCGCGTAAAAACTCGAATAGGAAGAGCATTTAATAAAGTGATTGGTGATAGCTTGGTCCCAAGTTCTTTGGATGATGCATTACTTCAAATGGATAATTATCGAACAAAAATGTTAAATGACGAAAACCTTACCTCTGTAGATCAAAGAAGGCAAGAAAGAAAATTAAAGAGTCTTGAAAGACAAATGAATAATGAATATCGTTTAATACAGAATTATCAAAAAAGTCAAAATAAATACGCTGTAGAAATCCACAAGAAATTTTCTCTACCAATTGCATGCATTTTATTTGTTCTTGTAGGAGCTCCATTAGGCACATTGACACGGAAAGGTGGATTTATAGTTGCTATTAGTATGGGATTTGGCTTCTTTTTAATCTATTATATTTTTCTTATTGGTGGCGAAGAGCTAGCAGATCGAAATCGAGTTTCTCCATTTATTGGCATGTGGGCTCCTAATTTTCTATTACTTATTATTGGAGTTTATTTAACTCTTAATACTGTTCGCGATCGCACTTCAATACAATTCAAATGGCCTTGGAAAAAGAAATCATTGGAAGACAATAATGCTTCCAAATGAAATTGTCCGTATAAAAAAAAATAAGCAGGAAATACCTGCCAATGATTTAAAACAAATCATTTGGGAATATTCCCACCAACAGATATCTGATAAGGATATGACAAAATTATTAAAGGCAATATATAAAAATGGTATGACAAGAAAAGAAATTTTTGCTCTAACTGAAAGCATGATTGATTCTGGAGAAAAGATGGATTTTACTTTTTTAAATAAATATGTTGCTGATAAACATAGCACTGGAGGTGTAGGAGATAAAGTTTCCATTATTTTAGGACCATTAATGGCTGCGGCTGGTATGGCAATACCCATGATTAGCGGTCGAAGCTTAGGCCATACAGGCGGAACACTAGATAAACTAGAAACTATCCCAGGTTATAAAACAAACATTAGTCTAGATAAATTTAGAAGAAATGTAAATGATATTGGAATTTCAATGATAGGGCAAACAGAGGAAATATGCCCTGCTGATAAAAAAATGTATGCACTTCGCGATGTGACAGGAACTGTTGCTTCCATTCCATTAATTTGTGGATCAATAATGAGCAAAAAGATTGCTGAAGGAATAGAAGGGCTGGTTATGGATATAAAAATAGGAAATGGCGCATTTATGAAGACCATTGAAGAAGGAAAAGAATTAGCCGAATTAATTCAAGATATTGGAAAGAATTTTAATCTTCAATGTGATATTGTATTTACAAGTATGGACCAACCACTAGGAAATCATGCAGGCCTTTGGTGTGAAGTAAAAGAATCCATCGATTGTTTACGTAATGAAGGTTGTAATGATACTATGGAAGTAACGTTTGCGTTGGGGGCAAAGTTGTTATTGCAATCTCAAATTGCCAAGGACCAAGATGATGCGTTGAATATGCAGCAAGATTTAATTGAATCTGGAAGTGCATTTGATAAATTTTTAGAGATGGTTATAGCGCATGGAGGAAGTATGTCCGACATAGCTTCTTTACATACTCTTCATTTACCAAAAGAAGAAACTATATTTTATGCAAAACAATCAGGTTACATAACACAGATGGATACTTTATGTATAGGTCTTGCGCACAGTGAGCTTGGGTGTGGTAGAAAAAGATTATCTGATATTTTGGATCCTACTGCTGGAATCGAATTTTTTCATAAAATAGGAGATCAAGTATTTGAAGGAGATCCATTAATGCGATTATTCAATTCAGATAAAGGAAAATTAGATAAAGCGCTAAAGATGCTTAAGAATTCAGTAGAGATTGATGAGAAAGAATTGCCGCATCAATTAATATTATAAAAGGATTATAGTAAAACTAACGTCGATGTATTTTGCACAACCTTGATGGATTTGTACCTACAATAAATAATTCTTTTTCTATTGGACATAATGAAGTTGGTTTTTCCTTTGAAACTTGACATATAGAAAATGTGTTTACTTTGGAAGGCTTTTCAAATTCCTCTTTGGGATAATAAAGAGAATCATGAGAAGTTTTCATAAATCTAGCCCAAGAAGGTAGCGCTGCACGAGTACCATCTGCTCCTCTACCCAGACTAACTTGGGGGTCATCAATTCCAAACCAAGCCCCTGCGGCTATCTGAGATGAAAAACCAACAAACCATGCATCAGTCCAGCCTTGTGTCGTTCCAGTTTTTCCGGCTGCTGGGTGATAGAAATTATATTTCCATCTAGCACTTCCTCCTGTTCCGCGATCAACTACAGTTTGCATTAAATTAGTTACCATAAATGCAGTTTCTTCACTAAGAATTTCTTCCTGCTTTGGATAATATTCGATTAATGTATTTCCATAGCGGTCTTCAATTTTTGTAATTCCAAATGGCTTTGAATAAACACCTTTATTTGCAAATACAGAATATGCTGCAACCATTTCTATTGGGTATACTTCTGATGTGCCAAGTGCAATAGCATCAACTGCCCGAATATTGGTTGATATACCTAAATTTTTTGCAGTTTGAGCAACTTCTCTAGCGGGAACAACCTCTTGAACCATACGCACAGAAACCAAATTTAGCGATCTACGCAAACCCTCTCTTATAGTAGTTAAGCCTCCTGTACTTTCATCATAGTTTCTTGGATTCCAATTTTCCCATTCACCTTCTGGTGTTGGAACTTTTAGAACTACAGGTTGATTTAATAACTGCTTTGATACTGGTACCCCATTATCTATTGCGGTTGTATAAACAAATGGTTTAAATACACTTCCAGGTTGTCTTTTTGCCTGAGTAACGCGGTTAAATTGATCATTATAATCAGGGCGTCCTCCTACCATTGCAAGGATAGCTCCAGTTTTAGTATCCAAGGCAACAAATGCACATTGCACAAGTAATTTGTCTCTCAAGTCTTCATACAATGGCAACTCGCCTTTCATCATTAATCGAACCGTGTCTTCATTAAATATCCCTAAATATGCTAGATTTTCAAACTCCTCTTTATCTTTAAATAAACGTTTATTTAATCGGTTTTGATTGGGAATAATTGACTGCATTATTGCATCTTCAGCATATTGCTGCAGCCTTGAGTCTAAAGTAGTATATATTTTCAATCCATCACGATATATATTTATGCCTAAACGCTCATCTTCCGTTTCTAGTACTCTACGTACATACTCTGTAAAATATGGAGCGACACCTCTAAATTGATATTTTTGAATATTGTCGATATCTGTGGAACGCGCTTCTACATAAACAGCATCTGATATATATTTTTGTTCTCTCATTATTCGGAGTACAGTATTTCTTCTGGCAAACGCTTTATCAGGATGGCGAATTGGAGAATATCGTGCAGGGGCTGGCAATAACCCAACAAGCAATGCACACTCATCTATATTTAATTCACTAACGTCTTTTGCATAAAATCTTTTTGCAGCAGCTTGTACACCATATGTACCATGCCCAAAATGAACACTATTTAAATACATCTCAAGAATTTCATCTTTTGTATACGTTTTTTCAATCTGAATTGCTGTAATCATTTCTTTAATTTTCCGCGTGACTGTCTTTTTAAATCCTATTGTATCATATAGATTTCTAGCTAATTGTTGTGTTAATGTGCTAAACCCCTGTCGATAGCTAAGAGCTAACACATTGGTTACAATTGCCCTGGCAACACTTCTCAAAGAAATTCCCCAATGATCTCTAAATCTTCTATCTTCCGATGCCATTACTGCGTCATGCATATGCTTTGGTATGACATCTAATTCAACAAATACTCTTTTTTCTACAAATAATTCATGAATAATCTTGCCATCTGATGAATAAATCCTTGTAACAAGATCTGGATCAAAATTTTCTAATTGTTCAATGGA
>JAZAOA010000022.1:0-5997 GCA_036228285.1 Fidelibacterota bacterium | reverse complement strand
GATGTTGCATTTTCTAACTCTTCTTCAGAGACCTTTTTTGCAAAACGAAAAATTAAATCATTGCGATCGTACTCAGAATACTCATAGTCAATTTCATGCTTATCTGAATTTGGTCCTCCAGTCATGTAAATACATTCTTCTGGACAAGGATATGTACATAAATTACAATAACAACATTCGGTCATATCAATATCAAACCTAGAAACAACCATCGCTTTTTTGGTTCCATTTGCTGTTACTCCAGTATGTCCGATACTACGTATATCCTCTCCTCTATTGGGGACTTTTACAGTATCAATCTTAATGCAATCAACTGGGCATGCTCTTTCACACTTTAAACATCCAATACAGTCATCTATGTCTACATGCAACCTTGACCTGATCACATTATAATTACTATGATCAAACCCAATATCTCTTTCAGGGCGCGGCCATCTTTCTTCTGGATATTGCAACGTTACATTATCACGACGAATTGATCTCAAATGACGTAAAGTAACTCCCATACCAGTAAGCATTGTTGTTATTGTTTCCCAAATATTTGCTAAATAATTACCCATAATTTTATCCTACTATTAAATGCCAAATGCCAACACCAAAGATATTAAATAATGAAATAGGGATAAATCCCTTCCAGCATACATCCATTAATTGATCAACTCTTAATCTTGGAAATGTCCATCGAAACCATATCATCATAAATATTAAAAACATACTTTTACTCATAAACCAAAACAATCCCCATCCTGGAGTATCAAACATACCAGGAATAGGGCTTTGCCATCCTCCCATAAAAGCCGCAGCAGCAACACCACTAATCACAAACATATTTGCATATTCACTTAAAAAGAAAAATGCATATCGCATACCCGAATATTCCGTAAAAGCTCCCGCTACAAGTTCGGATTCTGCCTCTGGAATATCAAAAGGTGTACGATTACATTCTGCAACACCACTAATAAAAAAAATGATAAAAGCTAAAAAGGTGAATGGATTATTAAATAGTAACCAATTTGGTAGAAAACCCCAAACCACACCACTTTGATATTGAATAATTCCTTGCATGCTCATCGTACTTGTTAACATGATTACAGCAACAATTGATAATGCTGCAGGAATTTCATAGCTAACTATCTGTGCAGCAGATCGCATAGCGCCATATAAAGACCATTTATTATTTGAACTCCATCCTGCTAAGATTATACCTATAACTCCTAACGAGCTAACAGCTAAGATGTAAAATATACCAATATTCATATCCGCTATAATAATTGTCTGACTAAATGGTAGTGCTGAAAAAGCAATAAATGCACCTATAAATACAATAAAAGGAGCAAGAATGAATAATTTTTTATCAGCTGAAGTTGGAATAATATCTTCTTTTAATATTAATTTTAATGCATCAGCAACTGGTTGAAGCAATCCCCATCTCCAAGCATGCAGCCCAACACCCTGCCCCATAGGACCAACTTTATCCTGAATAAAAGATGATATTTTTAATTCACCATATATTGCAACTAATGCATATACAGCAATAAATACAAATACAGGAACTGCACATAAAATAACAACAATAATGAAAGTAAGGCCAGGCCATGTAGCGCTTAATGGAAATAAATCAATTAAATAATCAACAATCACCGATCTATCTCTCCTAGTACGATATCAAGACTACCTAAAATAGCGATCACATCAGAAAGCATCCACCCTCTAGATATTTCATTCAGAACGCTAAGAGCTGTAAAAGCTGGGGAACGCATCTTTAACCTATATGGTTGGGGAGATCCATCGCTAATAATATAGTAGCCTAAATCACCCCTGGGACTTTCAGTCCTTTGATAAATTGATCCTTTAGGTGGTCGAATCTTTTTTGGGATAGCCTGATGAACATCACCTTCTTGCGGAAGATCTTTTAATGCTTGTCGTAAAATTTTTGCACTTTCCGTCATTTCTAACATACGGACATAAAATCTATCCCAACAATCACCAGTTGTTCCAACCGTTCCTTCTCCAACAGGAATATCAAAGTCAAAGCGTTCATAAATTGAATAGGGTTCATCTTTACGCAAATCCCACTTAACACCAGATCCTCTTAAATTAGGACCTGAGACTCCATAACTAATAGCAACCTCTGGAGGAAGCACGCCTACATCGGCTGTTCTTTCTATAAATATCTTATTATAGGTTAATATATCATTGTATTCTTTTAATTTGGGTTCAAAATAATCTAAAAATCCATATACAGTCTCAACAAATCCAACAGGAAGGTCATGGGAAACGCCACCTACCCACATATAGTTATACAACAATCTTGCACCGCAAGTTAATTCAAAAATATCAAGAATTCGCTCTCGGTCTCTAAACATATAAAGAAAAGGAGTAAAAGCACCTACATCAAGCCCATACACACCTAAAGCAAGAAGATGACTAGCAATGCGGTTTAATTCAGCCATAATTATTCGAATATACTCTACCCGTTCCGGTACTTTAATTTCCATTAATTTTTCCATTGCAACTACATATCCGAAATTGTTATTCATTGATGCTATATAATCACAACGATCAGTAAATGGAATCACTTGTTCATATGTTGAATTCTCACAATGTTTTTCAAAACAACGATGTAAATAACCAATAATTGGCTCAATATCAGAAACTATCTCCCCATCCGTCATAACTTTCAGACGAAGAACACCATGGGTGCTAGGGTGTTGAGGCCCTATATTTAAAACCATTTGATCGCCTTTAACTATTCCCATCCTTCTTTCACCTTTGGAACAACAATACCATGGTATGTTTCCTGCACTTCATAATCTTTTCTTAATGGCCATCCTTCCCAATCTTCCGGAAGTAAAATTCTTGTAAGGTCTTTATGCCCCTCAAATTCTATTCCATACATATCATACGTTTCTCTTTCAAACCAATCCCCAATACTCCATATGGATTCAACAGATGGAACTTTTGCTTTATTTCGTGGACAAGAAATCCGTATTTCAACTGCATGCCGATGCGTCATCGAATGCAAATTATATCTAACTTCTAAATCAGATTCTTCACCAAGATCTACACCAGTTATACATTGTAAAGAATCAAATAAACAATCTGGATCATCACGTAAATACGTGGAAATGGCCAACCAATTCTTCGATTGAATTTGTATATGATCTGCTGATGATAATTCTTTATCAATATCTTCAGAAAATTGCTCATAAAGTATTTCCGCAATATGCTCATTAGATGTTTTATCTTTTTTAGAATCCGTAGCTGCATCTGAATTTTCATCATTGCTTGATGCTGATTTCTCTTTCGAAGCTTCTCGCTTTGCCTTTACAAGAGCCGCTTTCGCTTTCGAACGAGTGACACGATCCTCAATATTATTGATCGCATCCATATCTCCTTCTAGTGCTTTTTCAACAGCTTCTTTTATCAGCTGTTCTAAATTATCTGTCATGCAGTCTTCCGTGTAAGAGGTCGTTCACTTTGTATTTTTTCTTGAAGTTTTAATAATCCTTCAATTAACGCTTCTGGCCTTGGTGGGCAACCAGGAACATAGACATCTACAGGCACTACCAAATCAACTCCTTTTAATACATGATATCCATGTTGCCAATAAGGCCCACCACTTGTAGCGCAACTGCCCATTGAAATTACATATTTGGGGTTTGCCATCTGTTCATAGAGCTTTTTTACTCGAAGAGCCATCTTTAATGTAACTGTGCCAGCGACAATCATCACATCTGCTTGCCTTGGCGATGATCTCGGTATCATACCGATGCGCATTAAATCATGCCTACTAGCAGCCGTGGCCATCATTTCTATTGCACAACACGCTAGTCCAAATTGAAAAAACCATGGAGATGTTGATCTTGCCCATCCTAATAACTTGTCCAATGATGCAACAACTACATTATCTTGAAATTTATTTTCAAATACTCCCAACAGCTTCTCCTTCCGTTTGTGAAGCCTTTCGGCGATATCTTCCTCTACCGTACTTCACATTATATTTTACCCAATCCAAATCACCTTTTTTCCAAACGTATGCTAGACCAACAATCAAAATAAGTAGAAAAATTCCCATCTCGACAAATGCTAACATACCCATATCTTTAAAAACCATGGCCCAAGGAAACAAAAAGACTACTTCAACATCAAAAATAAGAAATATAAGTGCAATAACATAAAAACGAATATTGAATTGCACCCAAGCAGAACCTTCAGGCTCTTCCCCGCATTCATAGTTATCTAGTTTATCTGGAGTCTTTTGATCTGGCGCTACAAGACTTTGTATAAATAGAGGAACGTATACTAAAACTATCGCTAGCATAGCAAAAATTAAAACGGTTCCAAAGTCTCGGTACATTATATCAATACAGCTTTTTGCAAGCACTGAATTTAGTCGAATGCCTTTTCCGTAGTCAAGCCAAACTTCACTATATTTTTATATCAGCAAAGCAATTGAAAACATTAAGGGCATTATCCTAAATTATATGATCATGTCTTGGATAAATATGAAGATCCTATCTCTTATCGGTATTTTACCTAAGTGGATGGTCCATCCATTTGCAAAAACATACGTTGCTGGTGAGACAGTTGAAAAGACAATCCAAGTAGTTAAAAAACTGAATGGTCTAGGATATACATGTACACTAGATATTTTAGGAGAGCATATAAAATCCTCTATCAAAGCAGAAACAATAACTAATGACTATTGCAGCTTATATAAGGTAATTAATGAAGAAAATTTAAACTGCAATATTTCAATAAAACTGACGCACATAGGTCTTGAGCTTGATCAGAAACTAGTTGAAAATAATCTGGAAGAAATTTTGCAACACGCGCGATTACATAACAACTTTTTAAGAATAGATATGGAGAATTCTCCATATACGCAAAAAACAATAGATTTATATCAAAAAAATGTTTCCTCTTATGATAAAATAGGAATTGTATTACAAGCATACCTTAAACGTTCATTGAAGGATGCTCAAGATTTAAATAGCTCTGGATTCAATTCAAGAATCTGTAAAGGCATATATAATGAATCATCTGAAATCGCCTATATAGATAGAAAAGAAATACAGGATAATTTCTTCCTAATTACTAAAGAAATACTTTCAGGTGAAGGATTCGCTGCCATCGCTACACATGATATACCTCTTATTAATCGTATTGAAGAATGGATTGAAGAAAACAATATACCAATCAATCGATTTGAGTTTCAGGTTTTGTATGGAGTTCCTATGGGAAATAGATTAAATAAACTACTTGAAAAAGGCTATGCTGTAAGACAATATATTCCTTTTGGGCCAGATTGGTTTGATTATTCATTGCGCCGATTAAAGGAAAACCCTAAGATTATATCTTACGTACTCGCCAACTTATTTAAGAAATGAATACATTCGATGATATAAATAAAATTTTCTCAATGCAAACTATAGCAGTGGTTGGGATGAGTCCTAAACCAGAACGGCCTAGTCATTATGTCTCTATGTATATGAAAGAACAAGGATATAAAATTATTCCTGTTAATCCTGGCCATAATGAAATTGCTGGAATAAAATGTTATCCTTCTTTACAAGATATTGAGGAACCTGTAGATGTGGTCGATGTATTTCGTCGATCAGAATATATTGTTCCTATTGCAGAAAGCGCTATAAATATTGGGGCAAAAGCATTGTGGCTTCAAGATGGAGTTATTAATTATGAAGCTGCAAAACTAGCTGAAGAATCAGGATTAATTGTTATTATGGATGACTGTATTCTTCGAAGACATAAACAAATATAATGGATTTAAAATTTAATTATTTTATTAGATGCATGAAAAATTATGCAGTTTTTTCAGGAAGAGATAGCAGACCTGAATTTTGGTATTTTATTTTATATTGGATTATTCTTTATGGATTACTGTTTATAATAGATAGAGCTATCGGTTATGATATTTTAAATCTAAATCAATTACCATATTCCGAATATATACCCTTAGCGCAAGTTTCAAGC
>JAZAOA010000021.1:0-4149 GCA_036228285.1 Fidelibacterota bacterium | reverse complement strand
GCTGCTAACCAATATAAAGCTTCAACATCTTTTTTAACAAATTCTATACTACTATCACTTTTTTCAAATAGCCATTCGTCAAAAGTTGGGTATTTTATCTTAAGGTATTTATTTCCTAATACGACCGCTTTATCAAAATACTGATTTGCTTCTTTATATAATTCAAGTCCATTTTTATAATCTTCTTCAAGAGTTTTTTCTGCGTTTTCCATTATAAAACCAAATCCAGTCATTGTTAAAAAAATTGAATGCTTTAATAATTTATCAGAAGATATTTTAGAGTAATCTTTATTTACAATAGAATCAGATCGATGCATCATGAATGATTCTACTGTATTTGGAGTAGTTTTCAAAATAGTCGTTGTTGAACAGGATTGATTAGCAAAAAATAATAGTATTAGACAAATTATCTTGGCTGATCTTTTTTGAATAAATAATCTCAATCTAGTATCAATTATTTTTAATTTTGTAGTTCGGAATATAAAGGAAATGATTTACATAAGTCGTTTACTTCATCTTTGATAGATAACAATTTTTGTTGATTATCGTGATTACTAATCGCAGAATCAATTAAAGAAACAATCTTTTTCATATCTACTCCTTGCATACCTCTTGTAGTAACTGCAGGCGTACCTATCCTAATACCACTTGTAACAAATGGACTTTTTTCATCATAAGGAACCATATTTTTATTAACAGTAATACCAGCTATTTCCAAAGATTTTTCTGCAGCTTTACCAGTAATCTTTTTATTAGTTAAATCAATTAAAATAACATGAGTATCTGTACCGCCAGAAATTAGCTGATAATCTTTAGAAATAAACTCTTCAGCCATGATCTTTGCATTATCAACAATTTGTTTTGCGTATAATTTAAATTCAGGTTTTAAAGCTTCGCCAAATGCTACAGCTTTTGCTGCAATAATATGCATTAATGGTCCGCCTTGAATGCCAGGCATAACAGAATTATCCAAAACCTCGGAAATATTTTTTACTCTTCCAGATTTTGGGGCAACGATATTCCATGGATTCAAGTTATCTTTTCCCATCATAATCATGCCGCCACGAGGTCCACGTAAAGTTTTATGAGTGGTAGTGGTAATTACATCACAAAAGGGCACTGGAGATGGATGAATACCAGCTGCAACAAGTCCCGATGGGTGAGCTATATCAGCCATAAGAAAAGCCCCTACATCATTCGCAACTTCCTTAAAGTTCTCAAATTCAATAAACCTAGGATAAGCTGAACCTCCACATATAATTAATTTTGGTCTATATTTTCGAGCTAATTTTATCACTTCATCAAAATTAACTAAACCTGTGTTTTTATCAACTTGATAGAAAACTGAATTATATAATTTTCCAGAAAAATTTACCTTACTTCCATGTGTTAGATGTCCCCCATGGGCTAGATCAAGCCCCAAAATAACATCACCTGGATTAAGGTATGTCATTAATACAGCCATATTGGCCTGTGAGCCCGAATGTGGCTGAACATTTGAGTATTCTACTCCAAAAAGCTTATTTGCTCTTTCTTTTGCCAAATTTTCCGCTTCATCAACAAACTCACATCCTCCATAATAACGATTACCAGGGTAACCTTCAGCATATTTATTTGTCATGATTCCTCCAGCCATCTCTAGAATAGGATAGCTGACAAAATTTTCTGAGGCAATAAGTTCGAGAGTGTTGTCCTCTCTTTTAACTTCATTGATTAAAATATCATAAAGTTCTGGATCCGAGGATTTAAGAGTTGACTTAGTCATTAGAAATCATTTTTTACCAGCTAGCATCTTTTTCTAATTTCTTTTCTACCCATTTATAGCATTCAGTATCTGGTTTTATATATCCTTGTTTCTTTTTATTTGCATCAAGCATAAACCACTGAGATCGACCAAATAAAACTTCATTCTCCTCTAACCACAATAGAGAATTATGAAATCTTCTGTAATTATTTTCTTCTGCTAACTTAAAGCTTTCATGAGCTAGGGAAGCAATAATTCTATCATCAATCGAAATATCTACTGATCGACATTCTTGAAAAGCTTTATAATAAACGTTACCTCGTTGTCCATATGCTTCTCCTGATTTAGATGAAGTAATTGCCTTTTCTGCCCATCTCATTGCTTTTCCATATTTTCCAGCAGCAATATTAACATCTGAAACCTGAATAGCCACCTTATGGTCTCGTGGATCTAATGCATGTAATTCTTCGTATGCAGTTGAAGCATTATCATAAAGCCCTGCTCTATCATATGACAAACCTAATTTACGATATGCAACTTTACTTGTTTTATCCTGAACAATAACTTGTTTCAAAACATCAATTGCATCTTCTGGCCTATCAGCATTCAATAAACGCTCAGCAAAATCTAATCCATACGAAACATTATCAGGATTATTTCTAAAACGTTCTTCATATATTTGAAGTGGATCCCTACCAGTAAGCTCGTACACTCTAGCTATGTCTCCTTGAGCGTTTTCGTTATTTGGGTCTAAATCTAATATTTGTCTTAAAATATCAATTTGATCATCATAAAGACCTTGATCACCATACAGTTTTGCCAATTCTGTTTTAACAGAAATATCATCAGGTATAAGGTCAGATAAGCGGCTATACTCCATTATTTCCTGCTCGCCTTTGCCTTGTTTTTTATATGAATATGCAAGACGTTTCCGGAGATTTATATTATCTGGCAAAAGCTGCAATCCCTTTAATAGAACATATTCAGAACTATCAAACCTTCCTAAATATTCAAATGCTATAGCATAATATTGATACACTTCTTCAGGATCATCTTGATCACATCTGTATTTAACAATATCACCATAAATTCGAACAGTAGATTCCCAGTCCCTATTTTTATAATACTCAGCAGCACTGCTCATTTTTCTCGGGCACATAACTGCACGAACTGAGTCCCAATAAGCTTGTTCTTTTTCATTATTATCTGATTCTAGGCTGTCTGATGGCGGAACACACATCATACTAGAAAGAATAAGCGCAAAAATGAAAAATATTTTCAAATTATATTTTATAGTATCATTCAATATATACATTATTATTTAGCCCTCCGTTTAACAAACCATATATCTCCAATGGTAAGTCCTATATTAAAATTTGTAATAAATTTATCATTATTAATTGAATCAGATCTATTGATAAGATTCAAACCAAAATCTAATTGATTTTTTGTCAATCCAAATTTAATTCCTACACCAATAGATAATCCGATATCATTATAATCATATTGATTAAAATCAGTTTCATTAGTTGCATACATTTTCAAATTGTATTTACGAACAAATAAACCAGAACGAAAATGTAAACTTTCATACCAATACCTAGGTAGTGCTCTAGCAAATCGAATAGCAGAAATATTAAAATGCTGATAATCGGTTAACTGATAATTTAAATTTGATAATACATTATTTTCACCATTTGCCAAATCAGACCAATTTGATAACTCTGCCTGGAGATTTAACAAATCTGACATCTCTAGATTTAAGCCAATAGCATATTGAGATGGTATAAATAGTTTTTTGTACTCGTATTTTAAGGCAGTAGGTGGTATAGAATCATTACCAGCTGGTGTTGGGTAATCACTAAGGTCATAGTATCCATTATTATTAACATCTTCAAAAGGATAAAATGAATAATTTTTCACTCTAAAAGAATTGAATACAGAATTAAATGATGCACTTATGGTGAGCTTTCTTTGTCCAATATTAATCCTATTAGAAGAAAAGTAACCGCTAATTAATGTCCCATCATAGATATTTCGTTGATTATATATATAATTTATATCGTTTTCCCCCTCTTCATCTATCAAGCCATCAAAGTCGTCATCTAACCCATTATCACCATCATTCATTGAATAAGAAATCTGATTTCTACTTGATCCAAAAAGATAATTAAACTTTAAAGCCCCTTTTTCTGTTTTTGAAAATCTCGCAGATAATGAGAAAGAAAGATCTGATATTCCACCGCCTCCATTTAAATAGCTATTAAAATTAATAGTATCCTGTTCAATATATTTTATATCAGTATTATTTGAATATAATGAATATAATTGTGAACTATACGGCTGAAAACTAATTCCAATTGCATATTTTCCTTTTATAGGAAGAATAAATTGAAATTGATGTA
>JAZAOA010000020.1:0-38108 GCA_036228285.1 Fidelibacterota bacterium | reverse complement strand
TCATCAATATTCGCATCACGATGAAGTTGACCATCGGATGCTTCATGCGTATCAACTTTAATAACTGAGCCACTTGGAACACGAATTACAGGTGGACTAGCGCTACTAAACTTGTTATGCTTTTGTTCTGCAGAAAGAACATAATCGGGGTTAATTCCCGTCTCTTTAGAACAAGAATAGAATATGAATAATAAGAAAATGAAAATATAATATTTCATAATTACCTCCCTTAAGTAAATAAACATAATAATAAAACAATAATAAGGAACAGAAAATAAAAGAGGCTCTAAAAAGAGCCTCTTTTATAATTAATAGTATTTAATATGAGATTAACTACCAGGTACTTCTGTTTCAGGTCTTGGATATGAATCAAAAACCACGTCACCATCTCTATCTAAAGGAAGTTGATCTGTAAGACCATAATGTCTCATATCAATCCATCTATGTCCTTCAAGAAATAATGAATAACGCTTTTCATGTAGTAACTGTGTTAAGCCACCGCTTGCTGCATCAGCCAAACCGTGAGCAGCGCGTACGATATTAATTTCTGTGAGGCCGTCTCCAGCGCCACTTCCAATTGTTGCTTCTGCTTTAAGAAGAACTAACTCCTCATTACGGATAATTGCAACTGGATCATAATCACCTGTCCACATAGTTGGAGCTAAATCACTAGTTAATCCATCATATGTAATTTCAGTCGACCTTTTAGCTACTTTACTTGAAAAGCGCGGATCACCTGCTTCGGCATCTGCCTCAAAAGAAGGATGAGCCATAAGCCTAATAAATGAACCAGTAGGGTCAGCATACATTCCATTACTTTGATCACCTTGACCAGAGCTATAAACATGGTGAACACCATGAGACATATCTCCAGCAGGATCCATAAAGGAATTATCTAAAGCAGTAAGCGCTACAGACCAGTCATCCATATAAACGGCTACTCTAGCTCTTATTGCCCTATTAAACTGAGCAAATGTAGCAGGAGTATCAAACCCAGTAAATCCACTTGATAACGTAAAACTAAAAGCACTACCTGCACTATTGAGATCTGCGTAGCCAGCATCTAATAATGCAGCAACTTCTGTCCAACCCGCTGCTTTCGAAACAAAGTCAGATTCTAGACCATTATATGGCGCTATTTTACAACCATTTTCATTTTGCATACTTAAAACTAATGATAGCTGATATGCTTCAATAGTTTTTGCAAATCCTGAAGCTCCAGCATCATCAGCAAACTGCGTCATTAGTATACGACAATTTGCTATTACGCTGTAGCGAGCTGCCCATGGAGAGTATACCAAAAAACCGCCAGGGTCAAGAGGACCTCTAAGTAGTTCTCCCGTATACCGAGGGTCAGCTGGTTCCAAGTAATACGTTTCACGACCTACTGAGCCAACTTCACGAAGATATAGAGCATACGATGATCGCATACCTGCTTCCGCACCTGTAACCAGTGTTTGCACAGTTGCAACATCTGTAGAAGGTGCATTTGGATCTGGAAATTCTAAATCTTCACATCCAAACCATAAAGTAACTAAAAGTAGGGGTAATATATTTTTTAAGTTATTCATTGTTACCTCCTATAAACCTACTGAAACATTAAAGTATAATGCTTTAGACATTGGATAAGGACCTGTATCTACAGAGCCACCAACGGCTACATTACCAAATTGACTTACATCTGGATTCCAACCAGAATAATCAGTGCTTAACCAAAAATCTCTAGCTGAAACACCAACCTGCATACTAGAAACTCTTCCAGCAAGCAATGATTTAGGCACATCCCAATTAAAACTTAATTCAGATAATCTAACATAGCTTCCATCTTCAATATATGGAGCAGTTACATTACCTAATACAGTTAATCTTTCAGGACCATTTCCAGCCTTTGTACCATCATTATTGAGATCTAAGGTTTGATCATCATAATCATATGTTGTACCACCTAGATCAGCGATCAATTTTTGAAGATTAATAATATCTCCACCTTGTTTGATATCAATATGAGCTACAAGACTGAAAGCTCCAAACTGAACTCTATTATTAAGACCCATTACAAAGTCTGGTGTTTCATTACCTAAGATTTTATGAACTCCATTTGCATCCAATTCAGCTCCAACCATCGTATGTGGAGACCAACCTTTTTCGATACGGTAAGCACCTAAAAATGTTGCAAAACCACCAGTATTATAAGGGTCGACATCAAGTCTTGTAATTTCTGAAGAAGTAGTATAGTAAGACAGTCTACTTACCCAGTTTAAATCCTTTGTTCTCACTGGATTAAGTACAAGATCCAACTCCATACCTTTCGTATTCATATCACCTGCATTTGCCCACTTATTTGTATAACCAGTAGAAGGAGCTTCCTCAACTTCTAGTAATAAACCAGAAATATTTTGATTATATAAAGTGAACTCAAATCCAAGTAGACCATTCATGATAGAGCCATCAACACCATACTCAAGTTCTGCCATTTCTTCTGGAGCAATATTATCTAAACCTTTTAAACCACTAGTTACCAAGCCTGACATACCTCCGATATTTGAAGGAGACATTGCAGTATATTTAGCAAATGGTTTTGGCATGTTTCCAGTTATACCATAAGAAGTTCTAACTTTTAAATCATCAAATACTGCAATTTGTCCAGTACGATATGAAGCTGCAAACTTTGGATACATGTGTGATTTGTCCGTATCACCAAGCGTACTACTACGATCAGAGCGAACACCAAGTGAAACATGAATATTATCACCAACAGCTACCTCTTCTTGAATGAACCAACCACGATCCTGTTGCTTCCTTCTCGTCTGTAAAGCAGATGTCGCTGCTGATTGATCAATATTTGTTTGCGTGACAACCATGCCTGAAGCAATAATCATTGAATTATTATAATCCAGAGTTTCTGCCTGATATCCTGCAGTTGTATTAAGTTTCATTCCACCAAGAGACATACGATGTGCTAAATTAAATGAAGCATTCGTATTCAGACTATTGTGGTTTGACAATACAGATGATCCTGGATTTGATTTAAGTTGCTCATCTTGAAGTTCAGGTGGAGAAAATACAGTATTTTCCTGACCTACATAATCGGCACTTAAAGTTCCAATTAAATCAAGACTCATATCAGCATTTCTCATGAGATTATAATCAAGTCTTGTGCTACCCATTGCGCGATTAACAGTTTCTTCATTAGTAAGAACAGCTGCTTCATGCAGTGGATTGGATGCGTTCGTAGGATGTATCGGCCAAGTTCCATCACCATTTTGACGAATATCTATGAAACTCGGTGTAGCAGCAATAGCAAAGTTAAATGATTTACCGCTATTATCATTTCCAGTTATACCTCTATCAGAAAAAGTATTAGCCAAATAAGCAGTAGTTGCAACCTTCAACTTGTCATTTACTCTATGATCAACATTGGCGCGACCTGAAACACGTTTATACCCTCTATTAACAATGATATCACCTTCATCAAGATACTGACCAGAAAGAAAAAACTGAGTAGATTGATCCCCTCCTGTTACACTTAACGATGTTTCTTTAAGGTTCCCAGTTTCACCGTATAATACATCTTCATAGTCTATTTTTCTATTTGCCCAGTTACCAGCAGCATCATTTCCTAATGCAGCAACATCTGGACCATACTGATCTTCAGCCTCTTGATAGGTTTCAAAAACACGAAAACCTTGCTTGTTAATAATACTTCTAGAACCAAAACGCTGTGAAACATTTACTTTAGTCTTTCCAGACATACCACGCTTTGTATTTATAATTACCACACCATTAGATGCTTTCGCACCATATATAGCTGCAGCACTAGCACCTTTAAGAACTTCAACGCTCTCAATATCATTTGGGTTTATATCTGCAATACGATTAGTAGGCTGTCCTTGAGGTCTAGCACTACCAGCGCCAGTCGCAGCACTAACCACATCAATACCTGATTGATTAGCAAAGTTATTTACAATGATGCCATCTACAACATAAAGAGGCTGAGTTTCACCTGCTATAGTTGCAACGCCACGAAGATTTACACTCATACCACCACCTGGTGCACCAGTATTTCTACGAATATGAACACCAGCAAATTTTCCACCTAAAGCTTGATCCAAAGATTGACTAGGTGAACCATTTAATTCATCACCAGATACTTTTGCAACTGCAGTAGCTAGATTACGTCTTTTAACTGAAGATGCAAGACCGGTAACAACTACTTCATCTTGCTTTAAAACATCAGGTTCAAGCTGCACACTTAAGAGAGCTTGTCCTTCAGCGACACTTACTTCTTGCGATTTATAACCAATATAATTAACAACCAATGTAGCACCAGATTCAATATCTAATGAAAAAGCACCATTGTCATCAGTTGTAGTCCCAACAAAAGTACCTTTGACAAATACTTGAGCACCAAGCAATGCCTCTCCTGTTTGGGCATCTGATACTGTTCCTGATACTGTCATTGCTTGAGCAGATAACATCTGCAAGCATAATAATGACACTACAAAGAACAGCGTTTTATTTTGCATTTTCATGGCAAATACGCCTCCTATTTATTTAAAAATTCTTATCAAAAAGACGAAAAAAAACACCCACAGACAGTCCATAACTGTCTATGGATGCTCCTCTCCGACCCAACATTAAAACAATATTATAGATCTGTCAAGAATTATTTTGTTTTTTTATTTTAAATAAAATCTTAATTCAAACGTTGTATTCATAATTAAAATAAAATAGTTCATAAGCAAAAACACGTTGTGATGACTGTTATGATCATGTAATTTTGCCGCCTTATGAGCAATAAAAATAATCCTGAAAAAATACAATTAATTGACGGATGGTCATTTCATAGAATAAATTATATCATATTTTTTATTGGGGTGCTTTTTATTGTTTTTGGATATATTATCATGGCTGCTGGGACTGTAAATAGCTTTCAAAGTTTGACATTAGCTCCAATCATGTTATTCCTTGGATATATTATTTTTATTCCAGCAAGTTTGATTTATCGTGGAAAATAAATTATATCGGGATCGTAGTTCAGTTGGTTAGAACGCTGGCCTGTCAAGCCAGAGGTCGCGAGTTCGAGTCTCGTCGGTCCCGCGCAGAGAGTAAATATTAACTATCTCTAACAAAAAAACCCTATCAAATGATAGGGTTTTTTATTCAAATTTTATATATACAATTATATAATTATAAAAATTTTCCTAAAACTGTCATCAAATCTACTACTCTATTTGAATAACCCCACTCATTATCATACCAATTTAGAGTTTTAACAAAGGTTTTATCTATAACTCTTGTAAATGGTGCGTCAAATATAGATGAATGTTTATTTCCAATAATATCAGTTGAAACTACTGGTAAATTTGAATATTCTAATACATCTGACATAGAATCTTGATTTGATGCATCTAATACTGCATCATTGATCATATTAATAGTGACATCTTGATTTAATCTAACATTAAGATCAACAACTGAACCATCAGGTACCGGTACACGCATAGCAATCCCATCAAGTTTACCATCCAACTCGGGTAAAACTTTACCTACAGCTCGGGCAGCACCTGTTGTTGTTGGAATAACATTTTCAGCTGCTGCTCTACTCCTTCTCCAATCAGAGTGTGGGACATCTGCTAACCTTTGATCATTAGTATAGGCATGAATTGTATTTATAACACCTAATTCAATTCCAAAATTGTCATTAAGTACTTTTGCCATTGGGGCTAAACAATTTGTTGTACAACTTGCATTTGATACAATTTGATGCTCTTTTTTTAGCCCATCATGATTAACGCCAAGAACTACCATATAATCAATTTCATCCTTTGGTGGAACGGTTAAAATTACCTTTTTACAACCAGCATCTAGATGTTTTTGGAGTTGTTCACGCTGACGAAAAATACCAGTTGATTCTACAACAATATCAATTCCTAGATCTTTCCAAGGTAAGTTTTCAGGTATTCTCTCAGAGATTAATTTTACTTGTTGATCTCCAGCCGTTAATATATCATCATTTAGCTCCACATTTCCAGGAAATCGACCCATTACAGTATCATATTTTAATAAATAAACAAGGGCTTCTTTATCAAAAATATCATTAATAGCAACTAGATTAATATCCTTTCTCTGGTTCATAACTCGAAATACTGAACGTCCAATTCTGCCAAAACCATTAATTGCAACCCTTATCATGAATCCACCTTATTATAAAGCTCAATTGTATCAATAATTCTTTTTGCAAAACCCCACCCATTATCATACCAACATATAGTTTTTAACAATTTATCAGCAGTTATCATTGTTGCTTTCGCATCAAAAATCATTGTTTCTTCTCTTCCATTAACATCGCTTGATACAATAGGATCATCTGTATAACCTAGTAAATCTTTATAATCAGTTTCTGAACATTTTTTCATAATTTGATTCAGCTCTTCAATAGTAGGCAATGATTGAAGCTCAGTAGTAAGATCAACACAAGATCCATTAGGAACAGGAACATTAAATGCTATTCCATCTAACTTACCAGAAAATTCAGGCATTAATTTTTCAATTATTTCTGGTGCTCCTGTTGTATTAGGAATAATATTTTCAACCGCAGAACGGCTACGTCTTAAATCTATCCCAACTGCATCTGCAAGAGGCTGATCAGCAGTATAGGCATGAATAGTAGTCATCATTGCTTTATTTACTGAAAAATTCTTATCTAATATTTTCAACATTAAAGCTAATACTTGAGTAGTTGAGGACGTAGCAGAAATTATTTTATCATTTATATTAACAGTCTCCTCATTGATTCCTGGAATCACTATTCTATCAATATCATCGTTTGGGGTTCTAGTAACCAAAACTCTTTTTGCTCCAGAGTTTAAATGCTGTTCAAGTTCTTCCTTATTTAGATACTTACCCGTAGCATCTATAACAAAGTCTACATCAAAAGTATCCCAAGGAATAGTCCCTGGTTTTCCACCGGAAAGAATTCTCACATTTTGATCTTTAGAAATAAAATAATTGCCATCAACTTTAATTTCATCATCTAAAGATCCATGAATAGAGTCTCTCATTAATAAATAATGAAGCGCTTCGGCATGCCCTAAATCGCTTATAGCAACAAAATTTATATTAGGGTTTGTATATCCGAGTCTAAAAATATTTCTGCCGATTCGACCAAAGCCAAAAAGTGCAATATTGATTTTTTTATTCAATAAAGGTTCCAGTAAAGTTTTGAAGCTTAGAATTTAATATTTTTTTGTTATTATGTAATAACCAATAAATTTACATACTATTTTAAGCGTAATTATTACCAAACGATAAAGGATAGAGCATAAATATGAAATTTGACACAAAAGTGATTCATGCAGCAATAAAGCCAGATGCTGAAACTGGCTCAATAGTAACTCCTATTCATCAAACTGCTACGTATGTGATGGAAAAAGTAGGTAAAGATAAAGGATATGATTATACACGATCAGCTAATCCTACTCGAGAAATTATGGAAGATCACCTTGCAGAGCTCGATAATGGAAAATATGGAATAGCTTTTGCAAGTGGAATGGCAGCTATTGATAGTTGTTTGAAATTATTAGAATCTGGAGACCATGTAATTTGCTCAGATGATGTTTATGGAGGAACTTATCGATTGTTTGATCAACTATTAGTTAATTATGGTATACAGTTTTCATTTGTTGATACATCTTTTCCTGACCAAGTTGAAGAGGCCATTACACCTAATACAAAGATGATATGGGTTGAAACACCCACTAACCCACTATTAAAAATAACTGATTTAAATGCAATTTCTTCTATTTCAAAAAAGAATAATTTATTATTAGCTGTTGATTCCACCTTTAGCACGCCAGTGTTTCTGCGACCTCTTGAATACGGTGTGGATTTAGTTATGCATAGCACAACTAAATATATTACTGGACATAGTCAATTAATTGGAGGAATCGTAATTACCAACAGAGAAGATTTAGCTAATAAACTCAGATTCGCTCAAAAAACTATTGGAGCAGTTCCTAGTCCAATTGATTGTTGGTTGACTTTATTAGGAGTAAAAACACTTGATGTGCGAATGAAAAAACATGAAGAAAATGCATTAATAGTTGCAGAGTTTTTAGAAAATCACTCTAAAGTATCATCTTTGACATACCCTGGTCTTCCTTCGCATCCCATGCATCATGTTGCAAAAGAACAAATGAGCGGTTTTAGCGGAATGATATCTTTGGAATTAAAAGGAGGAATTTCTGCAGGAAAAAAGTTTTTAAATTCTGTAAAGCTGGCTCTTCTTGCTGAAAGTCTTGGATCGGTAGAAACAATGGTTTTACACCCCGCTTCAATGACACATGGAGATGTACCAAAAGAATATCGATTATCTCACGGTTTATCGGATGGATTAGTTCGTATATCTGTTGGTATTGAAAATGTAGATGATATCATTAATGATTTTAAACAAGCATTAGATAAAATTTAGAATATAAAAAAGGCGCAAAATGCGCCTTTTTTATATTTAATAGTTATTTCTTATCCACATGTAGTTTCAATTAATATTGAACATACTTTGTATGGATCCATATTTGCTGAAGGCCTCCTATCTTCTAAATATCCTTTCCCATCATTAGAAGTAGCCATTGGAATTCTTATAGATGCACCACGATCACTTACACCATATCGAAAGTCCTTTATAGAACAAGTTTCATGTAATCCCGTAAGTCTTTCTTCATTATGCGCACCATAAACAGCTATATGTTCTTCATGTTTTTTTCCTAAAGATTCACATGCAGCTTCAATTACCTTTATCCCGCCTTCATCTCTCATCGATTTCGTGCTGAAATTTGTATGTGCTCCAGCACCATTCCAATCTCCTTTTACGGGCTTTGGATGTAAAGTAGCACTAACACCATAATCTTCAGCAATTCGATAAAGCAACCAACGACTGATCCATAATTGATCTGCAACATCTAACGGTCCTAATGGGCCAACTTGATACTCCCATTGACCTGGCATCACTTCAGCATTTATACCTGAAATCTCTAATCCAGCATCAAGACATAGTTCAAGATGTTCTTCCACAATATCACGACCATAGACTTCATCTGCGCCCACTCCACAATAAAAGGGTCCTTGCGGCGCTGGATATCCACCCTCAGGCCATCCTAATGGTACTCTTCCTTGAAAAAACGTGTACTCTTGTTCAATACCAAACCATGATTCTTGATCTTTGAATTTTTCATGTACTTCCCTTAAATGCGCCCTAGTATTAGTTGAATGAACAGAGCCATCTGCATTCATAACCTCGCACATTACTAAAACATCGTCCCCTCCCCTAATTGGATCAGAAACATATGATACAGGTTTTAACATGCAGTCACTATCTTCTCCTGCAGCTTGATTAGTACTTGAACCATCAAAACCCCACAAAGGAAGTTCTTCCAAACTCTTTAACGGACCATCGAAAACCTTTGTTTTTGATCGAAGTTTTTGAGTTGGTTCATGACCATCCATCCAAATATATTCAGCTTTAATTTTACTCAATGTCTTTCTCCTTTATTTTATTATTAACTTATTTCATAACTATTTTTGTTGATATCATATGATGATAAAATAACTTGTGTTTCAGTTCTTGAAACTCCAGGCCAACTTTGTATCTTACGTAATAACTCTTCAAGTGCTTGTGAATTTTTCGCTATTACAATTAAAGTATGTGAACCTTTTCCTGTTGTACTAAAACATTGGATAACTTCCGTCGTAACCTTTGCCAACTCTATAACTTCTTTATAGTGCTCGGATGATTCAGATATAATGGTAATAATTGCAGATATATCTAAGCCTACCATTTTGGGGTCTACACTTGCATGAAAACCTTTGATCACACCACCCTCAGTTAACTTTTTAATTCTTTCTGTAACTGTTGGTATGGAAATTTTAAGTTCATCAGCAATATGACTTGCTGCAATCCGCGCATCTAGCTGCAAAAAGCTTAGTATCTTTTTGTCAAAATCATCGATTTTCATTAAAAAACTTAATCTCCTCCTATCTTATATTATTATATATTATTACTATTATGCAATATATTTTTAAGTTATTTACCATAATATTCTAATATTATAAGATTTCTAAAATAATTATCCTGAGGATTAAGGTATTAGCTTAAATTTGATAGAAACAATTTATTATTGTAATAAACAGAGATAATTATAAATGAAATTTATAATCAAAATGATGCTTGCAATCACTCCTTTACTTGGAGTTGATCTAATTTTCTTCGGCGGGAACATTATAACTATGGATGACAAAACTACATTGGCTGAAGCAGTTGCAATTCATAATGGTAAAATCTCTTCTATAGGAAAAAAAGATCATATTATGAAAATGAAATCCTGGAAAACAAAGTTAATTGATTTAGATGGAAAAACGTTGATGCCTGGATTTATTGAAGCGCACTGCCACCCTATCGCTACGGCTGTGTTAAGCCAGGTTGTTGATGTAAGTGGATTTCATAATAATTCTAGAAGAGAAATATTAAATATTATCAGTCAAGCGGTTGAAAAAGCTTCACCTGGTGAATGGGTATTAGCTTTTGGCTGGGATCCTGTATTAGTACCTGATTTATACAATCCTACTTTATCTGAGTTAGATAGTATTTCAAATAACACTCCAATTTTTATATTAACTCAAATGATGCATCACGCATTTGTAAATAGCGCAGTGTATAAAACAGCTGGAATTACAAAAAACACTCCTAATCCAAAAGGTGGCGGAGTTTTTCAAAAAGATAGTGTAGGAAATTTAAATGGGGTCATATACGAATTTAGCGCATTGCAATATGTGCTAGATAAAATGCCAAAAACTCCACAAGGAACGGCAGAATTATTACTAAATCTACAGTATACCAAATATGCAAAAGCAGGTTACACTTCTATTGCAGCATTGGGTCCAGTAAATATTGCCGGTCATCCTCTAAAATTTATGGAAAAACTTTCTAGAAACGGATCACCTGTACGATCATATGTTTATCCCATTAAACAACAGCTAGATGATTCTGATTATTCAAACGGTTTTGGAAATGACTTTTTTAAAATAAAAGGGGTTAAGCTTTATATGGATGGATCGCCTTATACTGGTGGGGCGGCTTTCTCAAAACCATATTTAAATACTGATTTAACATTAAATCGAATGGGTTTAAAAAAAGATCACTATGGTTCAATAAATTTTACAAAGGATTCATTAATGAATGTTTTATCATTCTACCATAAAAATAATTATCAAATTGCAATTCATACACAAGGAGAGATTGCAATTCAAAAAGTTTTAGACGCATTTACAGAAATTTTAAAACAACATCCGCGATCTGATCATCGTCATAGATTAGAACACAACGCTTTAATCACAAAAGAACAAATTGCCCAGGCAAAAAGACTTGGAATTACATTAAGTTTCTTTATCGATCATATATATTATTATGGTGATAAACTAAAATTTATAGTTGGTCCGAATAGAGCAGAAAGATTTATGCCTATTGAATCTTCATTAAAAGAAGGACATTATGCTACAATCCATACAGATAATCCGGCAACACCAATTAATCCATTTCGAGCGATATCTACAGCAGTACTAAGAAAAACAAAGAATGAACAAATTATATTAGGAGAAGAAGAGCGTATTTCAATTGATAATGCTTTAAAATCAATTACTATCAATGCTGCATGGCAGCTATTTGAAGAAAAAGATAGAGGATCTATAACAGTTGGCAAGCAGGCTGATCTTGTAATTTTATCGCATAATCCACTGCAAATACAAAAAGAAGAATTAATAAATATAAAAGTTATAAGTACATGGATAAATGGAAAGCAAGTTAATCATTCAATATATACTTGGAAGAATTTTAAATTAATTGTGACTATTATTTTTAATTATATTAATAAAACTATCAAAGAATGGATTATAAAATAACTTTCTTCCATCTATAACGATTTTATAATCTAAATAATCAATAATTCATATAAAATTCTGTTGGCATTTTTGATATAGTATGTACTAATATTCGACCCTTAGTCGAAATATAAACTAATGCTTTCAGACCGACAATTAGAAGAACGTAAACTTAGACAGGAACGCATCCTTTCCAGTGCTCTTGAAGTGTTTAAAGCAAATGGATTAGATGGAGCAACAATGGACTCTATTGCTGAAAAGGCTGGTTTTGGCAAAGCAACTTTGTACTATTACTTTTCATCAAAAGAAGAAGTCTTTCTTGGAATTATGGAAGAAGGATGGAAATCTTTAATGGAAAGTTTAGAAATAATAATTCAAGAAGAACAAAGCCCAAGGAAAACTTTTATAAAAATCTTGGTCCAAATTGCCCACAATGCAAAAAATAGGCCAAACCTTTATGAATTTCTATTCCAAGCACCAAAAGTAATAAATCTCACTGATTTTGATGACCAGAAATGGAAAAAACATCAAAGCCAACTTTATTCTGTTTTAATGGGTTTATTAGAAGACGGTATCAAACTTAAAGAGTTTCCAAAACTTGATAGCAATTTAATGTTTAAGGCTATTGGTGGTTTATTTACTGGATTAATCTTTTTTGGTGATGAAGAAAAGAAATCTATATCAGAAAATGAAGTGGAAGCGCTTTTAAATAATTTAATAAGTAAACAGTAATACGCTGATGAAAAAATTTTGTCTTTTGTTAATCACCGTCTACTCCATTTTTGCAGAGAATATAAAAGGATTAGTTTTTGATGAGAATGATAATTCACCAATGGTTGGGGCAAATGTATTATTAACTGATCTTGAGATTGGTACCACAACTAACACTAATGGTGAATTTATTTTTACTAATATAGATGATGGAGTATATAATCTTCAAATTTCAGTAATAGGTTATGAAACTTATTCAAAATTGATCACAATTAAAGAAAATGAAGAAAGAAAATTGATTATTTCTTTAATAAGAAAACCTATCGTATGGGAATCAATAAATGTTGTAGGAATGTTCCCTTCGAAGCATTCTCCTGAGATAACACAAATTATCGATAATAAGATGTTATCACAAAAAAACTCCTCTAGTATATCTGGACTATTAAAATCAATGCATAGTTTTGATCTACAAATGGCGCATGTGCATGGTCGAAATGTGAATATATCTATACGCGGTTCTTCCGATTACAAACCAGGTGGATACAATAATAGAGTTCTTCTTCTTATTGATGGCTTCCCTGTATCAATTCCAAACTCAGGTGCGCCTGATTGGAATGCTATTCCTTTAGAAAATATTGATCGTATAGAAATAGTCAGAGGGCCTGCATCTTCCTTGTATGGGCATAATTCAATGGGAGGCGTAATTAATATGGTAACAAAGTCAAGTATGCCAAATCGGTTACTTACTTATGACGCTGGCATTGGAAGTTTTAACAATAATATTTTCAATCTTAATTATAGTAGAGATATAAAAAATATTACAATCTTTACTACTGCCGGTTATAATTATTCTAATGGGCATCGATTTAACTCAAACTATAACAATATCAGAGGATCATTAAAAATTAAAGGCAATTTAAATAACCAAAAGAAATGGTCCCTATCTACTATTATTACAAAATCAAATAACGGACAGCCAGGTTTTATATACCCAGAAAACCCTGATTTAATTTCATATAGAAAATCAGAAAGACTTAGCAGTTATTTGCAATTATTTTATTCATTCCCATTATTTAATAATGGTTATTTATCATCTTCAGTTGGGTTTAATCAATTTCAAACTATATATAATGACAGAAATGACACTCCAATAGAAAAGATGCAGGGAAAAACTTCTTACAATGATCAAATGCTATTATTTCGAAATGAATATCAGCATTTCTTTAATGATAAATCTATACTTACAATTGGCGCAGAATTTGGAAATGATCAATCAAAAGCCGATGTAATTAATTCAATTTATGTTCAACCGACTCAACGCACCTTAGCATTATTTGGACAATTGAAAAGAAATATAAATGCTCTTTGGAAAATAGATGTTGGCATGCGATATGATTACCGTTGGGTAAGGGGCGGATTAAACTATCCAAAGAAAATATTTCAAGCAATATCTCCAAAATTCAATATTTATTTTCAGTCTAATCCAACAATACAATATTTTTTATCTATTAATCGGGGATTTCGAGCTCCTTCAATTTCTGAACTATTTTTAGAACATGAAAGTAGCTATGGTTTACAATTCCGAGGAAACTCAGGATTGCAACCAGAATATTTAACAGCAGCAGAAATTGGTTGCAAAAACTGGTCTAATCAAAATTATACATGGTTTGCAAATATTTTTTATAACTATTACAACGATATGATTGATTTTGTTTATTCTATACCTGTAGAATCTTTAAATCGAACAAATGTTGAAGGATATGGCTTTGAATTGGGCGGAGACTTTGATCTACCATTTAATATAGCAAAATTAGAAATCAGTTATTCATACTTGGATATGGCAGATTTAAAGAATAAAGATTTGCCAATTCTTTATAGATCAAATCATAAAATAAAAGGTTCTATAAATAGAAAAGTTTTTAATAATACAAATATTTCTATTTTCTTTAATTATAAAAGCTCACAAAAATATGAAGACTTCTTAAGTGATGACCATCCCGTTATTGATAACATATTTCGTTTTCCTATTAAGAATATACCGGAAACTATCCTTTTTGATTTACAGCTTACTAAAAATATTAATACTTACAAGGTAACAGGTATAATTAGAAATATTTTCAATAAAGAATATGTTCTAATACAACACTATCCGATGCCTGGTAGATCCTGGCAATTAAATTTTTCAAAACAACTTGATTAGTTAAATAAAGGAAAAAATAAACAATGAATAGATTATTTACACTACTAAGTATCTTGGTGCTCATTATAACTATGTCTTGTGAAGACAACGAAGCAAATGAAGGAGAAAATCTAGCAGAATCTGGATCAATATATGGCAAAGTTACTTTTAGCGGTACTTGGCCGGATACAGGATCCGTATTACTTACGTTAAATACTACATACCCTCCTCAAGGTCCACCAGCAGGTTTTGAATATCTTTCCTTAGAGACTATTTTGAATAATGAGTATGAATACTCATTCAATAACCTATCATTTACAAATTATGAGGCAGTATCAGTTACATATTGGCCTGATGATTATCCAAATGGAACATATACTACTTTAGGTGGACATTTTGAAGATATGACAGTAACTCAAGATAACCCGCAAATAGAAATAAACTTTACTGCCGATTTTTAAATATATTAAAGTAATAGTCTATATTCTTTAATAGTCCCTTTTAGGGTTTTTTCTATTCATATTTTTGCTTTCATTCACTTAAAGAAGTAAATTGCCCAAATCCGAGAAAAATATTTTAGAGGTAATTAACTATGGTTAAAGTAAAAATTAATATTATATATATATTCCTAGCACTTGTAAATATGAATCTGATAGCGAGTGATGATGATAGCTTATATTTTCAATTTGAACCGGATTTAGTTAGTTTAGAAATTGGAGATTCTATAAATATTAAAGTATCACTTCTATCTAGAGATGGATCATTATCAAAAAATCAATTCCTGTTAACTGGTGAATGGGGGTCTGTTGAAGTTAAACCGTGGATCAGCAATCCTGATGGAGTAGCAAATGTAAGATTAAAAGTATACAAGCCTGGATCATTTAATTTGAATGCTTCTAACATAACAAATGATCGATTTAAAAGAGTTCGAGGTAGTTTACCAATTACAGTCCCATACCCACCGATTGATAAAATTGAATTTGTAGATCCAGTGAAAACTGCATATGAGGGTACAAGAATAAAGTTTTTTGCAAAAATATTTGACCAAGCTGGAGTATTAAGAAATGATATAGAACCTATTTTCAATTCATCAAATGAGAAAATAGCCAGCTTTGATAAGTTTGGAAATCTATCAATTAATCAAAGGGGGCGTGTAGAACTCACTGTTTCTATCAAGGATCAAACTTATAAAAATATTTTTTCAAGAACGGATTTGCGTATTATAAGAAACCCTGTCAGGAAAATCGAATTATCCATGAAAGAAGGATCATACCGAACAGGAGATGTGATTACTTTTGTTGCAAAAGCAAAGACTGCATCAGGTAAAGAAATAACAGATATACCTGTAGAGTTTTCATATACAGGTAAGGCAAATTATGGCATTGGACTCCCAGCGAGTGGTTTAATTACACCTGAAGGAAAATTTGTTGCAGAAAATCCTGGCGAATATACAGTTTACGCAACATCAAGTGGTTACACTTCATCCTTAACTATAAAAATCAAGGCTAGAAATATTCAAAAACGTGCGCAGTTAATCGGGCATGGATTAATTACGGATGTTTTTACTTCAGATTTATGGGTATGGCAAGGTGTGGATGAATTTAGTGATAGAGATTTTGCAATTACTGGCACGTGGGAAGCTAATGGTGAGGCTTATTTTTGGGAGGTTACAGATCCATCAAACTTAGTGATTATTGATACAGTAACTGTAGATGCTCGCACAGTAAATGATGTAAAAATTTCGGCTGATGGTCGTATTGGTGTTATGACAAGAGAAGGAGCATCAAGCAGGAAAAATGGTATAGTTATTTTAGATGTAAGTGATCCATTCAATGTAAAAATATTATCAGAATTTAGTGATGGCCTTACTGGTGGTGTTCATAATGCATTTATATATGATAATCATGTGTATGCTGTGAATAATGGTAGAAAATATGATATAATAAATATTTCTGATCCAACTAATCCATGGAAAGTAAATAGTTACGAGTTAAATACACCTGGACATAGTATACATGATGTGTGGATTGAAAATGGAATTGCCTATTCATCTAATTGGAGTGATGGTGTTCATGTAGTAGATATTGGTGGTTTACAGTTTTCTGAAGAAAACAGACATACTATAATGAAAAATCCTATTTTACAATCAGCTGGAAAAGGTAGTACAAGGAATCCAATATTAATGACATCAAAAGATGACACTACAGGTAGAAATCATGCAGCTTTTCCATTCTTAAGTCAATCAACGGGAGATTTTTATGTGATTGCAGGCGATGAACATTTTCCTTTTGGATTAGGAGAAATTCAGAATAAAGAACCTGCAAATCCTAGAGGTGGATATCATTTTTTAAATATGAATGACTATAAGAATCCTGTTGAAGAAGCTATTTATCAAGTCCCTGAAGCAGGATCTCATAATTTGTGGGTGAAGGGTGACACCTTATATACTGCTTTTTATCAAGGTGGTCTTCGTGTTGTTGATATATCAGGTGAACTGCTTGGTGATTTATATAAACAAGGTAGAGAAATAGCCTTTTACTTATCTAATCATCCAGAAGGTCGCATTCCAAATGCAACAATGGTATGGGGCCCTCAACCCTATAAAAACCATATCTTCTTTGCAGATATGAATAGCGGATTGTATGCAGTAAAATTGGTGGATTTTGATGATGAAGATGATTGAATTATAAAGACATGATTCTTTTTAGACTTCAATTAATCTTAATTTTATTCCTAAGCACAATAACAGGTAAAGAATATTTTGTTTATGTAACATCTGAATCTCAAGATGAAGTTCATCTAATTATGTTTGATGGACAAAAAGGAAAAATAATTAAAGATATACCTGTTGGCGTATGGCCTTTAGAAATTGAAGGTCCACATGGAATAACTATATCCCCAGATGGAAAATATTGGTATCTATCTCTAGCTCATGGATTTCCATATGGGCATGTGTATAAATACGAAACTGGAACAGATAAGCTTATCGATCGTGTTGAACTAGGGCTATTCCCTGCTACAATGCAAATTTCAAATGCAACAGGACTTTTATATGTAGTCAATTTTAATCTTCATGGTGAACACGAGCCTAGCACCATATCTATTGTAGATCCTGAAGAAATGATTGAAGTAAACCGTATTGAAACAGGTATTATGCCCCATGGTTCAAGAATAACTAATGATGGATTAAAACAATATTCTGTGGCAATGATGTCAGGAATGCTATATGAGCTAGATGTTCTAAAATTTAAAATTAGCAGAACATTGTTTACAGGAACAAAAAAACATAAACATATGAATCACTCAATGGGTTCAATGAAACACAAAGAAATGAAATCACATAATATGCCTAGTGAGAAACCAACATGGGTATACCCACATCCAAATGACAAATATATATATGTGGTAAACAATGGTACGGATGATGTTGTTGAAATAGATATAAATAAATGGGCTATTTCAAGAAAGTTTAAAACTGATAAAGGACCATACAATTGTGAAGTTAGTCCAAATGGAAAATTTTTGGTTATTACATATAAATCAGCAGCAAAAACTGGTATTTGGGATTTAAAGTCAGGAAGTGAGCTAGCACGGATTAAAAATACAAGAAGAATAACTCATGGTGTAGTAATCTCTCCAGATAGTAAATACGCTTTTGTTTCTGTTGAGGGCGTTCGTGGAGAACCAGGATCCGTTGATATATTTGATTTAGAAAATTTGCGATTAGTCGAATATGTTGAAGTTGGTAAACAGGCAGGGGGAATAGCATTTTGGAAAATGACCGATTAATATTTACTAATTATGATGTTTTTTCCTCCAATAAAATAATATAATTATTCCAATAATATTGGGAAACCATATAAATGGATTACTCCATGGAATCCCATCAAAATAAAAATCAGTAATAGGATAGAATAGCTTGGTTGGAAAATATTCTTTTGAATGAAAGGGAAAATCCAACAAAATATGAAACGGCCATCCTAACATAGCAAAAGCAAAATTTTTATTAAAATAATAAACTAATGCTATAATTGAAAATGCAGTTACATAACTATGAAAAATGTCATAAGATAAAAAAACCCAATTTGGTAGAGAATCTAATGGAGGCGGACCCCCACCAAATTCAGGAATATTTCCGGTTATTATATTTATAAATATTAACGCACCAAAAGATGCTAAATCTGGCATAGCTCCAAAAAATAACGCAACCCAAGGCATACCTCGGTAACCGAATAACCCTTTACCCCATAGCGCATGACTAAATGTATCCATTAAAATATTTGATCAATAAATAGAATTCTTGATGTTGAAGTTTAGTTAAATTTACAATGTAGGAAGTAAATAATAATTTTAATTATTGATTAATATAAGTGAATAATATTGGATGTAATTCAATGGTTGATCCATTGCGTAGGCTAATCATGAAGAGTCCTCTTTATGCATGGAAAGACACGTATAATGTAAAGAAATATTGGAAGGATTTATATTTTAGCGCAGAACCAAATTTTGATAAAGCAGTACTTCAATATAACAACCTTATCTCTATAATTAAATCATTTGGCATTGATATATTAATGTTGCCAAATAATGATAACACTAGCCTGGACTCTATTTATACTCACGATGCTGGAATAGCAACTTCAAGTGGAATAATAATTTGTAATATGGGTAAAAAATCTAGAAAAAATGAACCTAAGGCATTAAAGGATTTTTTATCCGATAATAATATATCAGTAATTGGAGAAATAAAATATCCTGGAATTATTGAAGGTGGAGATATTATTTGGATCAATAATCGTACGATTGCTGTTGGAGAAGGATATAGAACGAATAAAGAAGGAATACGACAATTAAAAGAAATACTTGGTGATGAAATTGATGACCTTATACGTGTTCCTCTCCCCCATTGGCTTGGCCCGGAAAGTTGCCTGCATCTAATGAGCAATGTTAGCCCAATTGATCATAATCTTTATTTAATATATCCAAAATTATTACCAGTAAAATTTATAAAGTATTTAAAAAGTCTAAATATTAAACTAATCAACGTGCCAGATAAAGAATATGAATCAATGGCATGCAATGTATTATCTCTAGCTCCAAAAAAATGTATTATGATGTCAGGGAACCCTATTACAAAGAAATTATTAGAATCAAATAATGTGGAGGTTTTTACATATGATGGATCTGAAATTTCATTGAAAGGCGCTGGAGGACCAACTTGTTTAACACGACCTATATACCGTCAAAAATAAATGTCTGATATTAATCAGTTTATCGCACACACTCAATTAAGGACATCTCCTTTTTTTGAGAGAACATCTAAATTAAATGAATCTCAAGAATGGCGTCGATGGGCTGGATTTCTTTCTGCTACTAGCTATGAATTAACGCATGAAAATGAATACTTTGCTATTCGAACAAAAGCGGGACTCTTAGATATAACACCGTTAAAAAAATATATAGTGGAAGGCCCTGAATCGCGGAAGTTGCTAGATCAATTAGTTACACGAAATATTGCAATATGTAAGGTTGGACAAGTTATGTATACACCATGGTGCGATGAACATGGGAAAGTTATTGATGATGGAACTGTTCAAAGGCTTTCTGAAAACAAGTTTCGAATAACAAGTGCAGAACCAAATCTGGATTGGATCCAAAGTAATGCAACCAGAATGGATGTAAATGTTACAGATGACTCATTTACTACTGCAGCATTAGCTCTACAAGGCCCTAATTCACGTAAAATTCTAAATTCTATATCAGCTAAAACTTTAGATAATCTAAAGTTTTTTTGGATGATGGAAACAACATTTAAGAATATTCCAGTATCAATTTCGCGAACGGGATATACTGGAGACTTAGGATATGAAATATGGATGGATCCAAGCGATGCATTGGCAGTTTGGGATCTGCTTATTGATAAAGGAAAACTTTACGGAATTACTCCCATTGGACTTCATGCATTGGATATTGCAAGAATTGAAGCAGGTCTTATTCTTTTGGATGTGGATTATATATCATCTAGAAATGCTTTAATTGAATCTAGAAAATCATCACCATTTGAATTAGGATTAGGATGGACAGTCAAAATGAAAAAAGATGACTTCATTGGTAAATCATCCCTGATTAAAGAATTTAATCAAGGTTCTGAATGGAGTTTTGTTGGAATAGAAATAGATTGGGAAGAATTTGAAAAATATTATAGAGAAGTTGGTTTAGCTCCTGGACTACCCTCCACAGCATGGAGAACGAGTACCCCATTATATTATAAAAATCAACAAGTGGGGTATGCTACTAGCGGAACATGGTCACCCATCCTTAAACGCTATATTGCTCTAGCGCATCTTAAATCAAAATATGCAAGAGTAGGTTTTGAACTAATGTTTGAACTGAAAATTGAGCACTTTCGTAAACTTTCCAAAGCAACCGTAGTGAAAACTCCTTTTTTTGATCCTGAAAGAAAAAGATCCTGTCCAATATGAAGAAATACGATGCAATTATAATTGGTGGTGGCCATAATGGCCTCACAGCTGCAGCATATTTAGGTAGAGCAGGAAAAAAAGTGCTTGTACTTGAAAGAAGGCATGTTTTAGGAGGAGCTGCAGTAACGGAAGAAGTTTTTCCTGGGTTTAAATTTTCAGTGTGCTCCTATGTTGTTAGTTTAATGAAATCCAATGTTATGCGTGAGTTGATGTTGCCAAAGTTTGGATTGGAGCTTCTCCCTTTGGAAAGTACCATGACTCCATTAGAAAATGATTATCTAATTCGTACAGCGGACCCTGATCAGACATATCACGAAATAGCTCGTCATTCGAAGAAAGATGCTGAAAATTATATGAGATTTGGACCTGCAATGGGGCAAATTGGTATGGCAGTCAGACCCATACTTGAAACAATTGCTCCTAATCCAATTCGGCCTTCATTATCTGATTTATCTGCTACAAAAATGTTATTCAATCATCTTAAGTCTTTGTCATCAAGTCAATTCGAATATTTAACAAAACTTATGACCATGAGCTCTGCAGATTTTTTAGATGAATGGTTTGAATATGAACCATTAAAAGCGACAATGTCTGCTAGTGGAATAATTGGCACTTTTATGGGACCACGTTCGCCAGGGTCAGCATATGTAATGCTCCATCATTATATGGGTGATATTGATGGTGCTTTTAGAGCTTGGGGTTTTCAAAGAGGTGGGACTGGTGGTGTAAGCATGGCAATTGCAAGATCTGCAGAATATTTTGGTGTAGAAATAAAAACTGAAACACCTGTACAAAAGGTTATAGTTAAGAATGGTAAAGCTACTGGAGTAGCTTTGGATAATGGTGATGAGTACAATTCTAATATTGTAATATCTGGCCTTGATCCAAAAGTTACTTTTTTGAAAATGATAGATGAATCTGATCTTCCATCAGATTTTGTTACAGCTATAAAAAATTTTAGAATTCGAGGGTCTTCAGGTAAAGTTAATTTAGCTTTAGATACACTTCCTAATTTTACATGTCTACCTGGTGATGGTCATCATTTGCGTGGCGCAATTTCTATTAGCCCATCATACAATCATTTAGAAAAAGCATATGATGATGCAAAATATGGCAATTTCTCAGAAGCTCCATTTATGGATATAATTCTTCCATCAGTTTTGGATCCTGATATGGCCCCGCCTGGTAAACATGTGATGTCATGTTTTGTACAATATGCGCCATATGAAATTAATGGGGGTTGGAATGATCAAAAAAGGGAATCCTTTGGTGATGCAGTAATAAATACAATTTCAAGATATGCGCCAAATATCAAAGATATTATTTTACACCGTCAAGTGCTAACCCCTGCAGATTTAGAATCAACATTTGGATTAACTGAAGGAAATATTTTTCATGGTGAGCTAACCTTACAACAACTATTTTCACTACGGCCTGTAGTAAAATGGGCTGATTATACCACACCTATCAAAAATTATTTCCAGTGTGGTTCTGGAACTCATCCTGGCGGTGGTATTACAGGTTCACCAGGCGAGATGGCAGCAAAAAAGATATTAGGCACATGGTAATGAAATCTTATGATATAATTATAATTGGTGCTGGTATAAATGGCTTAATTGCTGCATCTATTTTAGGTAAAAAAGGGAAAAGTGTTCTTTTGTTAGAATCCAGAGATAAAATCGGTGGAATGGCATCTACAATGGAATTTGCACCTGGGTTTAAATGTAATGCAATAAATGACACTATTAAATGGATCGATCCTCGTGTAATTAAGTTTCTAGATTTATACACTAACGGTCTAGAGATAATTCAACCTGATATACTTAAAACAATTATTGGAGATGATAATGAACATATTTCTTTTCATAAAGAAATTGATAAAACAATAAATGCCATTGCAAAGCATTCTAAAAAAGATTCTGAAAAATGGAAAGATTTCAGTTCTTATATTGAAAAACTTTCTCATTTTTTAGAAAAACTTTATGAACTAAAACCTCCAATACTACCAAATATTGGATTAAAAGAAATTTTGAGAATGAGGTCTATTCTCTCTCCTATAAGGAAATATGGATCACAAGGTGTTGTTGATCTATTGCGTGTTGCACCAATGATGATGCCTGAACTAGTTGATGAATGGTTTGAAAATGAGTTACTGCGCAGTGCAATATCAACGGCAGGTATACACCACCTTTCATTTGGGCCTTTTGCAGCAGGCACAGGATATAATCTTTTACATCAACATATTCATAGTAATGGATTATTTCATAATATTCAATTTGTTAAAGGTGGTACTGAACAATATGCCATAGCTTTAAGAAATTGCGCGGAAAGTTTTAATGTTGATATTAAAACTTCTAAAAAAGTAATATCTATTAATACTAATCAGAATGTATGCAATAGTGTTACTCTTGAAAACGGTCAACAAATCATGGCAAATAATATTGTTTCAACCTTAGATCCTTCTAACACATTTTTAAACTTAGTAGGAGCATCAAATTTGACACCAAACTTTAGAACACAAATTAATAATATTCGATATCGAGGAAGTACTGCACGAATTCACTTTGCATTAAGCGGACTTCCAATTATTAAAGGAATTTCTAAAGAACAAATGAAAACTGTTTTTTCAGTTAGTCCATCTGTAGAATTTTTGGAGAAAGCTTCTGATGCAGTAAAATATGGTAAAATATCTGATAAGCCTTTTGTTGAGTTTGTTATTTCATCATTATTAGAATCTGATTTTGCTCCTAAAAATGAGCATGTTCTTTCTGCAACTGTACAATATGCTCCTTATCATTTGAAAAACAATAAATGGTCTGAAAAATTAAAAGAGCAATTAAAAATTAATGTTATTCATGTATTGGAAAAAGCTATTCCAGATATTAAATCATTGATTAAACACACTAAAATTTTTACTCCACTAGATATAGAAAATGAATTTGGATTAAATGAGGGTAATTTAAACCATGGAGAGATGACTTTGGATCAATTCATGTTTATGCGTCCAACAATAAGCTCATCTCAATATAAAACACCAATTGATAATTTATTTTTATGTGGACCTGGAACTCATCCTGGAGGAGGACTACATGGATCAAATGGATATAATGCTTCTATGGAGATATTAAAAAGTGAATTTTCATAAAACTGCTGAAACATTAATAAAGGGTGCAAGAACTCTCCCTAGAAAATTCTACATTGAACCTGAAAATCTGAATCAAGAGTTCAAAAAGATATTCCATAATAATTGGATCTGCATAGGTAGAAGTTCTGATTTATCAATAAAGGGTCAGTATATTACTATTCAGATTGGCAATGAAAGTGTAATTATATTGAAATCTGAAAAGGATAAAACAAGAGCATTTTACAATGTATGCCGCCACAGAGGAACGCGAATTTGCAATAAAAATGAAGGAAAATTTTCGAAGACAGTTCAGTGCCCTTATCACGGATGGACTTATGATTTAAATGGAAAATTAATTGGATCACCACATATGGAAGAGGCAAAAGATTTTAATAAGATCGATTATCCATTATTTCCTATTAAAACAAAAATATGGCAAGGGTTCCTTTTTATTAATCTTAGCGAAAATACTACCAATTTTAATGAGACATTTGAACCAATTAATAATTTTCTACATTCTTGGGATTTAAATAAGCTTATTGTTCTCGATAAAAAAAGGTATAGTGTTAATTGTAATTGGAAATTAATTATACAAAATTATTGTGAATGTTATCATTGCCCAATGATACACCCCCAGCTTGCAGAGATACATAATTATATGGGAGGAAGAAATAATTTATATTCCGGCCCGTTTCTTGGTGGGTATATGAATTTTAACTCTGGTAAAGAAAGTATTACAACTAGTGGGAAATATTGTTGCCCTCCTTTAAAAGGAGTAAAAGGAAAAGATCTAAATCGTGTGTATTACTATTCGTTATTTCCAAATATGTTATTAAGCCTACATCCTGAATATGTAATGTATCATACAGTTTGGCCAAATGGTCCTGATAAATGTTTTGTAGACTGTTCATGGCTGTTTTTAAAAGAGAGTGCTGACAAATACAAAGATTCAATATTTGAGGCCATTGACTTTTGGGATGAGACAAATAAACAAGATTGGGAAATATGTGAATATTCACAATTGGGAATAAATTCCAAAAAATATTCTCCTGCTCCATATTCTGGGCAAGAAAGCTTATTGGCTGCATTTGATGAATATTATATAAATCAAATGGATTAATGTTCTTATTGGGAGACGCTTAATTTTCTTTTAATTTTTAACCGTAACAAAACAGGAGTAATATATATTAGACCAATGAACGCCACCAAACGGTCAATTTCTGCATATTTAATTTTTACTATAGTTGCTTCTTTAACTGCGCAACAAGATAGTATATCAATTGATTATGAGCATGTAGTATCCGATGGAGTTGATAGCAGTGATGTAATTGTTTCAAAAATAATAAGTAAAAATAATCCACTTACTATTTCTGATTCTATCCCTACTATTTTCTTAAGTGAAGATAAAAAAACAATTATTGAATTATCAAATTTGTATTCCTTTGTTTCATATCCTGATGAGATAATACAGACTATTAAATGGAATTTTTTAGAAGGAAAAAATACCTCATTTAGTTTTATCAATAATCAGTTGGAAATCAATCCTTATCCTAATTGGTATGGTTTAGATACAATTAGTATCATAATATCTGATTCTTCACAATCAGATACTTCATTTATTCCAGTATCTGTAAGCGCAATCAATGATCCACCTATATTTTTTTCTCAATTAGATACAATTACATTAAATGAAGATGAAAAATTTCTAATTGATATAAATAGATTAGAATCAATCATTAACGATATAGATAACAGTGTAAATGAATTAAAATGGAGTACAGCAAATAACCACCCTTTTCAATCCTATATAACTAATAACGAAATTAAAATATCAATTGCACAAAATTGGTTTGGAAATGAATCAATACAAATAATTGCATCTGACACAAGCTTATCTGACACGCTTGACGTTTATTTAAAAATATTGCCGGTGAATGATCCTCCAATTTTTATAGATAAATTACCTTCAGCTACAATTAATGAAGATGAAATACTGCAAATGGCATTTATTGATTGGAAAGAATATGTTTCAGATGTTGATAACTCAGATGAATCTTTATTTTGGAATGCTATTGAAGGTCAGAATATTAAACTAACTATATATGAGAATTCTATGACCTTAAAAAGCATAATTAATTGGAGTGGAATTGATACAATAATGATTTCAATTAACGATGGAGAGCATACTGATTCAATTGATTGGATCATTAAAGTAAATCCAATTAATGATCCCCCTCAATTCAAAAAGAAAATTTTTACATATAAATTTTATGAAGATGATATTTTATCAATAAATAAGAATCAAATAATTTTAGAGATAGATGATCCAGATGACGATCCTAATCAATTAGAATTGACAATTGCTAATTACAAAAATATAATTCTAAATGAAACTGAAAATGATTTTTTTCTACAAGGTAAAAAAGATTGGTTTGGTAATGATAGCCTCATATTAACTGTTAGTGATAGCGAGACAAGTGATCATGCAAAAATATTAATTCAAATTATTCCTGTTAATGATCCACCAATTTTCATTGATAATTTGCCAGACACATCATTGTATGAAGACGGATCAATATCCTATAGTATTTCAAAGTGGTATAATCGTTTATCTGATCCAGATGATGAAATTGAATCGTTAAAATGGACTGTAAATACAGCAAATTATATTGATATTATAATTGATAATGAAATGATTAACATTAAATCATTAGATAATTGGTATGGTAATGAAACAATACATATTATTGCTTCAGATCAAGAACTTAGTGATACAACAAAAATAATCATTAGCGTTCTACCGGTAAATGATTTTCCATCTATTAGCTATATACCTCCTATAATATTGAATGAAGATGAAAAGATAGATTTACAATTGAATGAGTTTGTTCATGATAAGGATGATCATGACAGTTTGTTAACTTGGTCAGTAATAAAGAATTATAAAAAAAATGATATTTATTCATTTAATAACAGTTTATATAATAATTCTAGGAGATACTTATCTACATTTTTAAACCAGGAATATCTTTCCATAAACGAATATGAAACATTGAATATCGATGCTATTAATTGGGTTACAATTGACTCTAAATATCAACAAATTAATATTGAACCTCCGCCTAATTATTTTGGGAAAAATATTCCTATTTTATTACAGGTAAAAGATCCATTTAATGCAAAAGACATTAAATTGCTTTCAATAACAATTGAACCAGTAAACGACGCTCCATCATTAAGCAATATACCAACTATATTTATGAATGAAGATGAAGCTCTAAGAGAGCCATTAAATATATGGAAAGATTATGTAGTTGATATTGATGATCCATTTTCATCATTACGATGGCAAATAATTAGTTTAAACAAATTGATTAATTATGATGTATCCAATAATGAAGTTTTAATATCTCCAGAAAAAGATTGGTTTGGTAAAGATACAATAACCGTTTCTGTTTTTGATAAAGAATATTCTGATTCAACAAAAGTAATCATTGAAATTGCATCACAAAATGATCCTCCTGAATCATTTGAATTAATTGATAATGTAATTGAAGATTCGACCAAGTTTACGTTTCAATGGTATCCAACAATTGATATTGATAATGATACTATTGAGTATCATTTTTATTTAAAAGGCAGCAATATAGATACAGTTATTTATGGTATTGTTGATAAGTACAGCTTTACATTTTCTTCAAAAACCAAATTAAAGACAGGCGCACCATATCTATGGTATGTAACAGCTACAGATAAGATCGATACAGTTTTATGTGAAAAAAAACTAACATTTTTTGTAAAAACTTTACCGCAATCATTTGCACTTCATCAAAATTATCCAAATCCGTTTAACAGAAATACTAAAATACCAATTGATATGCTACATGGTGATGCTCTTAAAATCGTTATTTATGATATGCACGGGAAGCAAATCAAGACATTATCAGATGAATTTAAAACTGCAGGAAAATATGAAATTGAATGGGATGGTACTGATCGATTCGGTAAACAGGTATCTACGGGAGTGTACTTAGCAATAATGCAAACAAGAAACTTCTCACAAGCTAGAAAAATTATGTTTATCAAATAATAAACCATCTGTTAATTTTCAGTTTCTATTTGTAGATTTTCATAGTTTCTAATCAAGGAAGGGGCAAAATGAAAATTGATCTTATGAAAAATGATACCTATTCTGAATCACAACTTACAGGTCTCGTTATATTACGTATATTAATAGGATGGCATTTCCTTTATGAGGGGATATCTAAATTAATTAATCCTTATTGGAGTTCAGCTGCATATTTACTTGATTCCAAGTGGATTTTGTCATCATTGGCAAAGGCTATTGTTGCAAACTCAACTATATTAGGCTTTACTGACTTTATAAATATGTGGGGACTAACGTTAGTTGGCCTATCATTATTACTAGGAATATTCAGTAGATACGGAGCTCTTGTAGGGATGGGGTTTGTTCTACTATATTATTTATTTGCGCCTCCATTTATTGGATTAGAATATGGTAGACCTGGGGAAGGTAGTTACATATTAGTCAATAAAAACCTTATTGAAGCATTCGCATTATATGTTTTATATCTTTTTCCAAGTAGTCAATTTGTTGGTTTAGATCGGTTAATTTTTTCATCAACATCAAATTCATTAGGAGATAAATAATGGATCAAGAAAATAAAAAATCAAACGCTGATACATTCGATCGCAGAGAAGTATTAAAGGGTTTAGCAACAGTTCCTGTGCTAGGGTTTTTCTTTATCAAACTATGGCAAAAATTACGACTAGATAATCTTAAGAAATCAAATCTACTACAAGACCTTGTTGAAGAAAATAAAGCTCCTTCTGTAGTAAAAGAAATTGGAAACAATGATCATTTACGAGTCGGTGTAGTTGGATATGGTGGTCGAGGTGGACACCTGACAAGAGGTCTTGGTTTTGCTCCTCCTGAATGGACATCAAGCGCAGCAGAAAGAGCTAAAAAGAATAAACTAGATAAAGCTTTTGAAACATTTATGTCTCAAACAGATCTTAATTGTTCTCTCGTCGGTGTTTGTGATTTATTTGATGCAAGAGCCGAATTAGGAGTTGAAGCTTCTAAAAATGAAGTACGTTCAGGTGGCAAGCCAAATGAATCAGCTGTACGATATAAACATTATACTGATTTAATTTCAAATAAAGATATCGATGCGGTAATTATCGCAACTCCTGACCATTGGCATTCACGTGTTGCAATTGCGGCTGCGAAAGCTGGTAAGCATGTATATTGTGAAAAAGGTTTAACAAGAACATTTGATGAAACAATTGAATTGTATGATACAGTAAAAGAAACTGGTATAACTTTCCAACTCGGACATCAAAATAGACAAGTAGAAGCCTATGAGCAAGCAAAGAAAATCATTAACCAAGGATTGCTTGGTCCTATTAACCTTGTTCAATTAACAACAAATAGAAATTCTCCTGGCGGAGCCTGGGTATGGGGAATTGATCCGCGAGGTAATGAAAAAACTATTGATTGGGAAACTTTTCAAGAACCTTCTCCAAATAAAATTCCATTTGGAGAAGAAGCCTTGAGAAGATTTTTTAGATGGAGATGTTGGTTCGATTATGGTACAGGATTATCTGGCGATCTGTTTTCTCATGACTTTGATCAAATCAACCAAATAATGGGGTTAGGTATACCAAAATATGCTTCATCTTCAGGGGGAATATATTATTATAAAGATGGAAGAGATGTACCAGATGTTTGGAATGCGACATTGGAATACCCTAACAAGGATTTGACGGTTTTATACAGTGCAACTTTATCAAGTTTAAATAGTCGTGGCAACAGAATAATGGGTCATGATGCGACGATGCAAATTGGTGGAGAATCAAATTCTGGTGCGCTAGGAGGTTTTATTGTGAAAGCTGATCCTTATTCTACTAGATATAAAGATCGTATTGAAAAAGGTGTAATTAATTCGAAATATCCAATTTATTCATATGCACCAGGTTCCAAAGAAATTGATGGTATCACCTCTGCTACCTCGCAATATTTTGCAAATAAAGGTCTATTGTATACGTATCGAGATGGAAAAAGAGCAGATTCAACACACCTGCATGTAAAAGATTGGATTGATTCAATCCGAAGTCAAACATTACCTACTTGTAATATTGAAGAAGCTTTACATGAAGGTGTTACATGTCATATGGCAACAGAATCATATCTTCAAGGTCGTAGAATAGAGTGGGATCCAGTTAATCGAAGATTAATATAATTAATTCAAAACAAGGATGATTTTGTTCCATGGTTGCACTTAACTGGGAAATAGCTATTACTCAGAGTAATAAGTGGAAAGAATCTGGAAATAAGATAGTTTTTACTAATGGTTGTTATGATCTAATTCATCGTGGCCATATTGATTTACTTTCTCAGGCGAAAAATAAAGGAGACAAATTAATTGTTGGAATCAATACTGATCGATCTGTTCAACAATTAAAAGGTGATGGTCGCCCCATTCAAACTTATGATGATAGAGTAATTATAATAAATGCAATTAACTGTGTAGATATGGTAGTTGGATTTGATGAAGATACTCCTGATAAAATTATTAAAGAATTACTACCAGATGTTCTCGTAAAAGGTGGGGATTATTTAATAAATCAGATTGTTGGTGCGGATACAGTAATAGCACATGGTGGGAATGTAGAAATTATTGATTTAATTGAAGGAAAAAGTACTTCTTCATTGATAAATCATATACTAAAAACCAAATAAAGATGAAAAAGGTTTTATTACTATTTCTTTATGTCACTATTGTTATTGGAAAACCTTTTTTTCAACAATCATCTATATTTCCTCTACAAGATAAACACGTACACGGAAGTAGTATTGTAGAAACCTCTAATGGAGATTTATTAGCCTGCTGGTTCTATGGATCAGGTGAAAGAACAGCCAATGATGTACTTATTAAAGGAAGTCGTCTTCGAAATGGAAATAATAAATGGGATGATGTTTTTGAAATGGCTGATACTCCAAATTTACCTGATTGTAACCCTGTACTTTGGATTGATAACAACAATAAGTTATGGTTATTCTGGATTGCTGTACGAGCAAATCGATGGGAAAATTCAATACTTCGATATAGAACATCTGTTAATTATTTAAGTGAAGGAGAACCACAATGGAATTGGCAGGATGATATCATTCTTAAACCTGGAGAAAAGTTTTCGGAAACAATTCAATCCGCTTTTGAAAAACATGTAGATGAACCAATGTGGGCTGAATATGCGTTGCCATATTCCAAATTAATTCTTGATGCATCAAAAGATCCTGAAAAGAGACAGAAAGGATGGATGACTCGTATTCATCCATTATCTTTAGAGTCTGGAAGAATACTATTACCTCTATATTCGGATGGGTATAACATTTCAATTATTGCAATAAGCGATGATAATGGAACAAACTGGAAAGCAAGCAGCCCAATAGTTGGACTTGGCCCTATTCAACCAAGTTTAGTAGAAAAGAAGAATGGTCATATTATAGCATACATGAGAGATTCGGGCAATGACCCAAAAAGAATTTTAAAAAGTATATCCAAAGATAAAGGAGAAACTTGGTCTTTTGCTACAGATACAAAAATTCCTAACCCTAGCTCAAGTGTTGAAGTATTACAATTAAAGAATGGGAACTGGATAATGGCTTGTAATGACACTGAATCTAATCGAAATCAAATGGCTATTTTGTTATCTTTTAATGAGGGAAAATCATGGGAAGTAAAAAAATATGTTGGCAAATATGATGAAAATAGCGGAATTACTTTATCATATCCTTCATTAATTCAATCATCAGATGGACGAATCCATCTAACATATTCCTTAAAAGAAAACAAAGGTAAAACAATTCAACATGTTATTTTTAACGAAGATTGGATAAAAAAGAAATAAAAAAAGGCCCTCAACATATAAGTAAAGAGCCTCAAAAGAGTATATTATAAAAACTATCTAAGCAATAGCATTTTCTTCTTTGCTATAAAATCACCTGATCTTAACTCATAAAAATAGACGCCAGATGCAACTGATTGTCCATTATAATCAAGACCATTCCAATCAATGCTATGATGACCAGAATTCAACGTAGTATTTACAAGGGTATTTATTTTTTTTCCAAGAAGACTATAAACAATTAAAGTTGACTTTGCCCCTTCGATCAAATCAAACGATATCTTTGTTGAGGGGTTAAATGGGTTAGGGTAATTTTGTGATAAATTATATTTTAAAGGAATACCATTTTCTGCCATCACACCTAGGTTTGTAGTATTAAATGCTACCATATTCGAAGTATCAGGAAAACTACAAGCAACATTTAAGATTTCTGGATCCATAGATGTACCAGGTAGATCTAATGAGCCAAGACCAAAAGAAACTGTTGCAGGTAAAGAAGAAAGCCCATTAACAGCTTTAAAAGTAAGATGAAATAATGTTCCTTCCATTCCATCTCCAGCAGTATTAGCTCGCGATGTACTGTACGCCATTACTCTTACGAATCCATCCATCTCATTTGCCAGAAGAGTCATAGATTCAATTACTGTTGGAGTAGTAGGATCATCTAAATCTTCAAGCTTATCCCCTTTTACAACATTACCACCTTCAGCATAACTCAAAGCAGATCCAGCATCATGAAATATATCACTTTGCGCCCCTCGGATAGGCTCATTATCTAGCAATACTAAGCTTAGTGTGAGAGTTGAGTCTTCTTCAATTCCGGATAATTCAGCAGAAAAACCAATACAACCGCATAATCCAGTAGCAATCATCTGATTAAAGGTTGGGTTTGGAGAACCGTTTGGCAATAAAGTTCTTAAATCTGTATGATAAGAAGAGTCAGCTGGGCAATCCAACGCATACAGATTTATAGATAGAAGCATAATTAATGATAAAATATATTTTTTCATATTTTTTACTATTTTATTTCTGAAAGAATTTAAGCTATTCATGATTTAAACAAAATCCAACAATTCTTTATTTCATTAAAATTAGTTTTTTCGTTAATAATTGTTCTCCCATTTCTGAAATTAGAATATACACGCCGCTAGTAGCATTAGAATTATCCTTTAAAGTTCCATCCCAGGAAATATTATAAACTCCTTGATCAAAGTTTCCTTTTGCAATATTTGCAATTTCTCTTCCCATTAGATCATACACTTTAATATTAACAAAACTCAATTTTGGAATCGATAATGATAAACTAGTACGAGGATTAAACGGGTTTGGATATGCATTGGATAAATGAAATTGATTAGGTGCATGAATATTATCATCAACCGACAATACATTCATTATTGTAATATCAAAGGAATTCAAATCACTAATGGATACTTCACCGTCCACTTCCGTATATACACCCCAATAAAGCTCCTTATTATCAACATAGCCAAATAAAGAGAGTAATGTATCATAGGATAATTCAGTGATTAATTCATTCTGTGTATTATGTGTAAATAATGGTCGAATAAACTCAGGATCATCAAGTATAAAAAAGGTGTTATTCCCTTCTAAATTAGAGTTACTCCAAGAGAATTCAATAATATCACTTGATGACATTAAGGTGTCTACGTGTCCTGAAACTGGCAATGATAATGTTGGTGTCTGAGGGTACACCACATCAGACATCAAATAACTCAAAACGCTATATACATAGTCTTTATCACTTAGAAATGTTGAATTAGGTGGAGAGACTGCATTCATATTAAAAGATGAAAACACAACACGATAGTCAGGAGATGAATAACGCAATACTGCTCCATGTTCTTCATCTCCATTGTAATAAAAAGAAAGACTAGATCTGGGATCTCCTAAAGTTGATAAAGAATCAATACCAACACTACCAAGGGATAAAAATAGTTTATTATTTGAACTTACGCCAACAGGATCCCCTTCCACTCCTCGTAATATTCCACCTGTACGAAAACCTGCATATCGCATTTCCAAATAATCATTTAATAATTCACTATCTGATAATTCTTCTCCTAAGTGGCTTCCTGATATAAAAAGATTTTTTCCAGAGTCTAAATATTCCTTAATCACATTTTTTTCAACAGCTGACAATCCATTTCCATCTGCAGATCCAGTATTCCAGATCACAACATCACGGATATCTAATAATATATCATCTAATGTAGTAGAAGTTCTATCAATAATCTCATAACTAATATTTAAAGAATCTAAACCAGCTACAAATCCTTCTTCTGTATTATCTCCATTATCATCATCCACAAGTAAAATTGGCGGGATACCAATGTTAATTTGCCACTCTTCTGTTACAGTTTCGTTTCCATCAAAAGTAAGTGTGATATCAAAAACCGCCATTCCAAGTTCTACATTTTCACTTATATCAATAATAAATGGATCATTCGTATTATCAGATAACTCATTGGTAGCAACTGCGCCAAATACTGTACTTCCATCTGTTATAGTAATTCCTTCATGATTCGTACTAATCTCACCAGAAACTGAAGAAAGTGTATTTCCATAGTTTGCTACAGTTACTACAAGTGAAATTGTTTCACCTGGATCAGGATATGGATTATCTCCTGATACATCAAATTCAATATCGTCTAATAAAAGCAAATTTTCAATTGACATCAAAGTCAGTATATAATTCATATTTGCCCCACCTGCACTAGTAACAATGGGATTAATAGTAGCAGAATTATAAGATGTCCAATTGTTTAATACAGCAAATCCATCCGCATTAAGGTCTACTGGAATTTCAAAACCACCATCTAATGTTCCTTGATGTGTATATACTTTTAATTTCCAATTATAGTTTGCATCACCATCAAACTGAATTAATAAATTATCCTGTGACCCAGAACCCCTATTGATTTTTACATAATTCACACCCAGATGATCAGGTAATTTATTGGATGGAGGAGTATAGTTTACTAGAGCACTAGTTGCAGTACGTGTTATAGCTACAGGTGATATATTATCTGCTTCCTCAAATTCACCTTCATAATAATTACCGTGAGCTCTTGAACCTGTAAAATAACGCCAAGAGGAAAACTTTGTGAACTCATCGACAAAATTAGATCCATTATTTGTAAAATAATTATTCATAGCAGAAACAGTTCCACTTATGGGTGTTTCCCATATATTTTTTACAGCACTATCACCAAAATTTTCATGAATATATAAATTCCATATTGTAGAACCGTACTGATACAATCCTCCTGATGCAAAATAATCTAAGCTTCGATACGGCTCATTCTGAAATGCTTGATCGTATCCTTCGTATCCATTTAACTCATCCCATACGATTTCTTCAGCCCACTGAGAAGTACACTCTCGATACCAAGAACCACTGGGACCAGGATCGCCATCGCAACCAGTATACGCATGCTGAACCAAATGATGAAGTTCATGTGAAGTAGTTAGCTTATTTTGGCTATCGCTTAAAGATTTACTCATATATATTCTATGATAACTGCTTCCAGGAACATATCCATAAGTACCAGATTGATACTCTACAGTAACTAAAAACATAGAATTGCTCGTACATGTTAACGGGTTAATCCATCCTAAATCAACAAATGCAGCTAGAGCATCTTCGATATATTGCCCCATATTTTCTACAAAATCAGGATGCCCACTATTATCATTATCCTGTGCATTACTACCCGTTAGCCCATCTGTACCAGTCAGTTGATAATTAATCTGTACATTTCCTTCTGGTGTAAAGTATGAAACTCTATCATTCGATCTTTCTTCAAAATCATTATTGATATTATCTAATTTGATTTGCAAATCATTAGGAAGTTGATCATAGTATTCTTGCGCTTCATCAATAATTCCTAAACCACAAGGGATATAATCAGGGTTTGAAAATTGATATCTACTTGGGACAGATTCAGGAATCAATAATGTACGTGCTTTTAATTCAACTGCTTCAAAATCAGTCAATATCCCATCATGTAGATCTTTATTAATAAGTAAAAAAGGATTATTAATAGCGTTCAGCACATTTTGGCTTAAGAATAAAATAACCGATATTGTAAGTAATCTTTTCATATATAAAGCTCTATATATTTATACGTTTTTAAATCCATAAATACTCATTGGTATAATTATGAATAAAAAATTAAAATTACTTCATTAAGACCATTTTGTTTGAAGCTCGGAATAGATTCTTTCCAGAACTCAGATCATTTGCAATTACTTCATAGAAGTATATGCCTGATGGAACTTGATTACCTGAAAAACTCTTTCCATCCCATGAAAGGCCATGAATACCTGATGAATAAACTTGATTACCTAAGCGATTAATTTCTCTACCTAAAATATCACTAATCACAATAGTAAGTTCTGCACGCACAGGCATTTCAATACGAATTTGCGTTTCTGGATTAAATGGATTCGGATAATTTCCCATTAAAGCAAAATCTTTAGGAATGACTTCATCGAAAGCAGACAATGCTCCCGTTACAATCGTTAGTGTCCGAGTGTCTGATTCAATAGATTCCAATCCATCCGATGCGACAACTTTCCATGTGCCTGTAAGAGATTGGTATTCTCCTAACATATCTGCGACTTCTGCAGCTGATAAACTAACAGATATCCCATCTGTTGCTGGAACATCAAGCATTGCTAAATCACCATCGAGTACAACCTTGTATCCAATTAAGTCACCATCTGGATCCGAAACGCTTCCACCAAACAAAAATGTTAATTGATCGGTGGTACTTAAATCAACGGTCTCACCATCTTGAGGTGTCGCTTGCGATATACTTCCTTCCGGCCCTCCAAATCCCATCAGCCAATCAACAGAATTGGATAATAAAGTAGTAAAATCCTGCGCAGCCTCAATTGGAAAAGAAAAATATACCGTTTTAAATGGAGCATCTGCACCCATACCATTATATCTTGAACCAGTTTTATTAAATGACTGATCACCTGTAAAAATATGTTCTGCATTTTCAACGCTCATAAAATCACCCCAATTGGTCCAACCAATTAATTCATAATCCAAGGGGCCATACGCATTATCTTCCCAAGTTCCAGTTACTGGATCATTATTTTCTCCATAATGATTTAAATCTCCACTACCACCGTTTGCTCCATCACCATCATTATCTGGATCATTCCAATAGTAAGAAAGACCTAAATAATCATAAGCAAAGTCGCCTTCAGAAAAACTTCCTTCTGATGCTAAATCTGTTTTCCAAAAGTAGTCCATATCGGAATACAACAAGCGGCCTCCTCGATCAAGAAAATCACCAAAACCATGCACATCTTCACCTGTTGAAGGCATTGTTCCTCCTGCCCATCCATGCTTTATAATTAATTCAAAATTAGAGTGATTGATTACATCATAGTCAACACCACCACGATCATTTACATTCCACACGTAATAGCCTGTAGAACCAAATAAAGGGTTAACTCCTGTTGCAGATGTATAAATTGATCCCCATGTTCCACCAAGGCTATCTCTTGTACCATCTTGCAATACTAACACTTTTTGAGATGGACTCGGTGCAGCTACACGAATAAAAGAACGAAGACTGCTGCTACTGGATCTTCCAGTCACATCTGTAGCGCGAACATTAAAAGTTACCGTATCACCCACATCCATAGAAATTTCTGCTAAAAATCTTCCTTCTACTTCATCATCTTCAGTCATTGCAAATTGCTG
>JAZAOA010000019.1:0-5819 GCA_036228285.1 Fidelibacterota bacterium | reverse complement strand
AAATTTTTTGTTTCCCAAGCAGGGTGATTTTTTAATCTATCAAAGTATGTTTTCCAAGGTTCATTCTTCATTCTATTAAAACCCCATTGTTCAAGATCAAAACTATATACTCTATTATCTATTATTGCAGCAATTCCCATTAATTCTTCCATAAACGGCAAAGTGCTTGTAACAATATTGGAAAGCGTTGTCCCATTATGGGGAGTAGAAATTGTAGTTATAGATCGTATCCACTTTAACCTTTTCTTTCCAAGAAGTTCACTTTTTTCAAATGTCATATTTGAAGAGTCAGCGTAAATCTGATTTTCAAGTAAGAATTGTAGCATTCTTGCTGTTTGACCTCCTAAGCTATGACCAATAATATGTATAGGGTTATTGCTATCCCATTTTGGATATAGGCCATCCCAATTCTTATTTTTTGGCTTTTGTATTATTTTGTACTTATTTGAATGATTTTTTCCATAGTCAACTTGTCCACCCTTAATCTGATAATAGGCTTCTATTGCTCTATCCCAATTTGATGATATAGGACCAATTGAAACTGTATATACTTCATTTCCCATAGATTCTAAATATTCTTCAAAATCATGCTCTCCTCCCCAATATTTATAACCACCCATTTCGTCCGTTCCCCAACCCATAAATCCATGGATTAAAACAATCGGATATTGATTTTGTGAAAATATAAAAGTATTAGTAGAAATATATATAAGTATAAAAATGCCCATTCGCATCTTTAATCAACCCTAATATGATGGAAAAAGATTAATCTGTATAGTACTTCCCAAATAAAATCATCATTTCATCAGTGCTCAAGAAACCGAATGAAACATCATAGTCCCTCCAGTTATCATACGTTGCGATCATTCGAAGTCCTTCACCTTGATTTATTTCAAGCGGTGGATCTAGCTTTAGGACAGGAGGATGAGAATAATCGTATGATATATAAATAAGTTCTCCATCACGATCTCCTCCTGCTATTTCAACAGCAAATTCCGTATTTAATTCATGAGCATGACTAAACAATTCAAAAATATACATCTTTTGATCAGAATACCATTCATCCACAACAGTGGTAATTTCTCCTTTTGGAAGATTAAAGCTTTGATCGCCAATTTGTAAAATACGGGCAACTTTTTCTACTTCAGAAGGATCGATCAAATGAACATTTACATAAACTTCACCTACAATAGTAGTATCAGAATAATTAAAATAATGGGGATTATGATCAAAACCAAATTCATTACCATAATACAAGGCAACTCCTGGAGGCAAACTATAATCTAGTCTGCGCCATTGTGTTCCTAAGCCAAAAACATGGTATTGCATGGACACTACAGTAGATAAATTTAAATTACCATTAGGATATCTAAGGTTTCGTATAACATCTTCTGGTGGGACAAATGAACTGGGCATATAATTTTGAAATCCATACAATATATAATGATGGCTATTAGCTCGCATCATAATTTCATATCTCGTAATATAAATTGGACCGGTAGTATCACCATCTGATCTTTGAAAAAATTCAAATTCACTATTTGGCGGCACATCAAAAGGTCCAATATGATATTGTACACCAACCTCTGGTGGTTGTAGAGGTTCAAATAAGGCATCAACAAACCTAACGGAATCTTGAAGCAATAATGAATCTGCCACAACTCCTGTCTCAGGCGCACCTGCAACGATCCACTGTCGTATAAATTCTAATTGCCCGTTTGTTAAAAAATCCATACCTAATGGCATAATCTCACCATACTGCGGGTGATCCGCATAAAAATGGTCTTTATCTGGCGCATTGATCTTTTCCCATAAATAACTTTTGTATAAGCTGCCAAGCCCTTCCGTGCCAACAAGCTCCAAACCATCATCCTTAGCTGCTTGGTTATGAGGTTCTCTATTAATAAGATTTTCGTAAGCAACATCAGCTGTTAAAATTAATTCCGACTGATTACCAAAAGATGTTCCAACTGAATGACAACCTGCGCAACTTTTATCAAGTATTTCTTGTTGAATAATTTTCCATGAACTTCTTCCAGAAACATCACTTATCGGTTCAACATTAGAAGTTGTATCATTTTCACACCCTATAAATAAAAGGGTTAGTATAATTGTTATATTTAAATTTTTAATATTAATCATTTCTTACCTCTTGATCATTAATACTAAGCAATTTTATACAAAAATAAAATAAACATTCTTTATAATTTGAGCCCGATTCCCATGGAAAAGACTGCTCCACCTATTCCATAGAAATACGTTCCCACATCAATCACATACTGTTGAGTTGATAAAGAAAAACCCAAACCTGTATCTGCAAAAAAGTCTCTGAAAAATCCTAGGTTCACTGATTGATCTTTTCTATTAAGAGATGTACCGAATTTAAAAATAAGACTATTTGTTAAAGTGAAAATTCCTGCTAATCTGATATTTTGTAATTTGCTTTTAGTGTTTAAATCCAAGTCTATTGATGTGATTAAGGGTAAATATGCTAACTGTTTAGACGCGGAAATATTTATTAAAATAGGATTATAATAGTTGTTATAGGAATATGATTTAATATCTACAATCATATTTCTTAATGCAATTCCTAGATTGGTTTTATATCTATTAATATTTAATGAAATGCCAGTTGTGCCGGTCAACAGGATGGATGATAAGTCGTCAATATTGCTATAAATATATCCTATACTAGCACCTAGATTAATATTTTCTGAATAAATTGGTTTTGCTATACTGCATGAAACCCATGTGTCAGATGCAGAATAATTTGATGTTGGATCTCCTTTTTCATTATATCCTTTAAATATACCATAACTCATATGTCTAAGGGTGGCCGCTAAACCATATCCTTTATAAGGAAAAGTTACTTGGGCCAATTGAGATGTAATTTCTGAAGGATATTGAACAAAACTAAGATTTATAAACTTTCCACTATTAAAAATAAAAGAGGGATTTAAACGATCACTCTCTGCATTAATAAAGTCTGCGGATGCGCCAACAATAGATACGCTATGTGGATGATACCAGTAATTAAACGATTCTGATCCTAAAGCATTCAATCGTAAAAAGATAACAATATATATTAAAGAATATTTTTTCATAATAAGGAAGCTGGATTAATATCTATGTTGATTTTAGTATCAGAATATTTTATTGAATTCCAATTAGACAAATTTTCATTTATATATTTATTTATTTTATCCCCATTAGGATCAACAGACTTATAAGATTTTAATATTATTTGCATACGAAATTTGTTGCGAATCCTTTCGTAATAACATTCAACTGGGCCCAATATTTCTAATCCTTTATAAGGAGATTTTAAATGATTATATATTTTATCAATAATTTTATTTAAACGATTTTTATCTTTTGATGAAAACTCAAGTTTAGCCAACCAACTATAAGGAGGATAGTTAAGCATTTTTCTTTCGTCCAAAATCATTTTATAATATGATTCAATATCTAATGATGAAGCATATTTTATTACAGAATTTTCTGGATTATAGGTTTGTATAATAACTTCTCCTGGTTTTTTTCTTCTTCCAGATCGTCCAGCTGTTTGATAAATAAGCTGAAACAATCTTTCTCCTGATCGAAAATCAGGCAAAAATAGTCCCGTATCTGCATTAATTATTCCGACCAAAGTTGCATTTTCAAAATCCAAACCTTTTGCAATCATTTGAGTCCCAAGTAAAATATCAATATCTCCTGCAGCAAAACTACTGATTGAATTCTTTAAATTAATAGCTGATCTCGTAGTGTCCATGTCAATTCGAACTAATGATTTATTTGGAAATGTTTTTCTAACCAAATCTTCAATCTTTTGCGTGCCTGTTCCTATCATTAGAATGTTTGAGCTCTTACATTCTTTACAATATGGTGTAATATTTTCTAGGAAATAGCCACAGAAATGACATTTCAGTGGAGGTCCTTTTTTATGATAAGCCAAAGGAATATTGCATCGTTTACACATTTCTAATTTTCCACAATCACCACAAGAAAGTATAGGAGAAAACCCCCTTCTATTCTGCATTAATATTATTTGCTCTTTTTTATTTAACCTATCTTCCATTTTATTCAATAGTGCGCCAGATAATATTTGTCCAGGTCTACCTGTTTCATCCCTTTCTGTGTTCATATCTATAATATTTACTTTTGGGTACTTTGCTCCTCCATAACGTTTTTTTAATTGGAGATAGCTGTATTTATGATTGATATGATTAAAATAACTCTCAATACTGGGGGTGGCGCTTGATAGCAAAATAGGTATTTTATTAATCTTTGCTCTCATTAATGCAACGTCACGAGCATGGTATCTCGGAGTTGATGAATCTTGTTTATACGAATTCTCTTGTTCCTCATCAATAATAATTATTCCAAGATCTTTTATAGGTGAAAATATTGCGCTTCTTGCACCTATAACTATTTTATAATGACCCGAACGTATTTTATTCCAGGTCCATGATCGCATAGAATTATTTAATTTTGAATGCCAAATACCTACAGTATTACCAAACTCTGCGCGAAATCGGCCTGCAATTTGAGGCGTCAAAACTATTTCGGGTAATAAAATAATTGCAGATTTACCCTTTTCTAAGTTATCTCGTACAATATCAATATATATTTCTGTTTTACCGCTACTGGTGACACCATGTAAAAGAATCGGTGCGAATTTTCCTGAAGAAGATGCTGATTTTAAATTTTTTAATACAGCCTTCTGCTCATCAGTAAAATTTATTTTTTTCTTAATTGGAGGTACAGTATATGTATTAATATCGGGTTCTAAAATTTTCTCATTCCAATAAATAAGATTCTTTTTTAATAACATTTTACAAACTTCAGATGGATTTGAAATTATTCCTTTAAGAGAATCCATTAAAACCGGATTAGGTTGTTTTTTTATAAAGTTTAAAGTCTTCCGTTGAGCAGGGCAATTTTTCAAAGAATCGTTTTCATCTTTTCGATATTTGATTTCAACAATCTTTTTAGGTTTATAATTTGATGAAAGTTTTTTAGGCAATGCTGCCTGTAATACTTTTCCCAATGGTGATACGTAATATTTACTCACCCATTTTAATAATTGAAATAGATTTTCATTCAATCCAATATCATCAATTACAGAATCAATAGAATAGGTCTTCCCTTTATACGCATTTGATTCAGATACATTAACTACAATTCCAGTTATTATTCTCTTGTTAAAAGGAGCTTTTACTTTTACCCCTACTCTTATCTGATCAATTAGCTTTATTGGAACTTTGTAAGTAAAAATTTTATAACTGGATATAGGAAATGCAATTTCTACATACATAATAGTTTAAAATAGGGGAGCACTAAAATTAGTGCAATGAAAAAACCAATATTGAAATTTTTTATCAGATGAAAAAGATTAAGATAATAAAACAAATATTTAGGTCTTAATTACATAAATTTTTATATCTGTTTTAAGATCACTATCTAGCTTTATTGGTATATGATAAATACCCAAAGCTTTTATTGGCTCATCTAAAAGAATAGAGTTTTTATCTAATGATATACCTTTTTCTTCTAAAGCACTAAGAATATCTTTTGAAGTAACCGCACCAAACATTTTTTCCTCATCTCCTACCTGCATTTCAAAAGTTAATTCAGTTTTCTTTATTTTATTTGATAATGATTCATTTGCCTTATCAAGACGTTGTGATTTTAATTCTTTATTTCTTTTTCTTTCTTCAGCAACTGCTCGATTTTTCTTTGAAGAACGAAGAGCGATTCCTCTTGGGAAAAGATAGTTACGTGCATATCCTGGTTTAACCTTAACAATTTCCCCAGAA
>JAZAOA010000018.1:0-5220 GCA_036228285.1 Fidelibacterota bacterium | reverse complement strand
GATAACGCACGATCACTGCTCACTCTACCAGATCTACCTGCTTGAGACACTTCTCTTTCTTCAGCATACTTCTTTAGAAGTCCTCTAAATTGTCTAGTTTGCGATTTACTGAGTTTTTTTCCTTTGCCGTATTTTTCAACAGTTCTCTTCTCCGAACGACTTAAGTCTTTTTCAAGAAGAAATTCAACCAGTTGATCTCTCGAGGAAAACCCAAATTTCTTATAAAGATCATCGTCAGGTTTAACATTTTCTACGTTTTTAGATTCGTCTATTCTTTTGCTCGCACGACCACTTCGTCGCTGTGCATCTAGATCAGATACAACGAATAAAAATAGAAAACTAAATAATAATGTGTAATTCCTCATCTTTTACCCCCTCCATTAGATAAATTATTGAGCTTATTTTTACAAATCTAAATATGAAATATTTAGGATCTAAATAAAAAATATCATGCGTGATTTAGAACACGCAATTTTAAAGAGAAGATTTTATGTTGTAGTATTTAATTTATCTTGATGATGAGATATCATGCTAACTACTTCCTGTTCATAATAATCTCCCTTTAATCCATGACAACCTTTGTCACTTATATGGGCGATTAACTGATTGGAAATATTTAAACCATAATATTTTTCTAGTAAATAGCGATAAAAGGATAATTGAAATGAATAGTGAACAAATTTGCAGTCTTGCATATTTTCTGTAATTGGGTGAGTTCCTTTTTTATTCTTATAAGATCTAGTATCAATCTTTTTTGAAGTCTTCCAATCAATAATAGCATATGAATCAGTATTTTTATTGTATAAAAGCACATCTATGCTTCCAGCTATATTTACTTCAGTGCTAAATACTTTAACCTCTGGATAAATTTCTAGATCATATTTTGACTCAAACTGTCTTAACCAATCCAATGCATATCGAGTTTTTACATCGTATTGATATATATTTATATTATTTGGGTAGCCTTCATCATTTAAACACGTTTCAATCTCATTGTGGATTTTTGTACCAAAATCTCTTTTTGCATCCCACATTGAAATAACGTCCTTTACTGTCATCATTCGATATTTTGGATGAGAAGCTACCAACTTTTCTGCAACAGCATTATTGTCAAATGGTTCAAAAAATTCACCTACAATTTCCGTTACACTTCGAAACTTAATCTCTGGATTATCAGAAAGAACATACTTATGGCCGGGTTCCACTAATTGTATGTTTGGATTTAATAAATCATTCATATCAATTTTTGTAATGATTTGAAATTTTGTTTGCCAACTTTTTTGATATATCCTTTGCTATGAACATGAGTAAATCATCTTTTGAAGGTGCAAATTTATCTTTTTTCTTAACGAGATTCTTATATTTATAACTTAATGCACGCTTATCCCCTTCATACGTTGCCCATTCATGAAAAAAATTCTTTTTCCCTTTCACTTCCCCATTATAAAGCACTTTTCTATCATTTATATTAATAATTTTATAGGACAACCTAATTTTTGCTCCAGACTTTTTCTTATAATGATCGACAGTTGCACGTACCATTCCTTTAATTTCCTTGTATTTTGTTTCACCAGTTGAATCGACATATGCCTCTTTTTTTATTACTACTTCATTTTTTTGTTTAATATCTGTTTCAGTTATTGTTTCAGGGGATTGATAACTTGAAATCAACGTAGCGCTTAAAATATGATCTGCACCTGAAAGTTCACTTATTTCTAAATAATCATTTTCAGTAATTCCACTTTGAACTAGCGCAAGTTCAGATAAAATTGTTTGTAGCTCATCTCGATTAATAATTTTTAAAAATTCTTTTGAATTATTTGATTGGTTTAGCATTAATTGATCTCGTATGTATGACGAATAATTTTTATCCCCATCAAATTCTCTAATTAATAAAGTAAAGGTGGCGTTTTTCTTAGCCTTTTCGTAAAGATCCTTACTATCTAAATAGTCAGGTATATAATCTTGTGATAACCTAAAATTTATTGCTGCCTTTTTTTGGCTTTCTTTATCTGCCTCATCTTGAAATTTTAATCCCAATCCATAATGATAATCTGCTGCTCTTTCTTTCGCGTCAGATATTTTATCATCATAATTATCAACAATTAATTCAAGTTCATAATTGACCGTATTCTTTAAGATCGGTTGCAAAGTATATACATAGCTTCCCAATTTGATAAGCATGCTATACTCTGTTACTAAACGAGGCCATTTTGACTTATTATTAATTGATAACAATTTTTTAATATTCTGTTGATGTTCATTAACAGAATTGTTATAAGATAAAATAAATAAATCAATAGCTTTCTTATTATTTGGTTTTAGTGTTAATGATTTAGACAAATGATATGCAGACATATCAAACTGTCCCATTTTATAATATTTTTTTGCAGATGAATAGTCTGAATATCCTGGGATAAAAATCGCACAGGACATCATGTTTAATATGCAAATAGTAAATAGAAATCGTTTCATCGATGATAATATTACAAAGCTGTGTTCTTAAATGCCTAGAAACAATAACCCGGGGGGATGTAGGCCTTTTGTTATGATTTCCACGCTAAATAGACTAAGTATAATGATAGTGACATCATAATTGCTGACAAGATATAATCTGCCCATTTAGGAAGCTTAATTTTTTTCCACATCACTACTTGCCAAGTAAGAAGCATTATTGCAAGAAGTAATGATGTAATTTTATAATCCATTTCTTAAATCTACCTATAAACCTATAAACAAAAACTCCACGAATGCGGGGTTAATCTTTATTTATGATTTTTACCCAACCAAAATAATGATTTAATCCTAATAATATTAAAAAAAAGAAAATTAAAAACATAAATGGTCCAATAATATCAAATACACCAATCTTTAATACACGATCAATAAAAAATACCATATATGTAAATAACATAAACAAATAAATTGGGTGTATTGCTTCCATTTCCTTAACAATCTTGTCTTTATTATATGCTTCACCTTTTCTTTGATGTTTTTTAATCCTGTGTTCAACACTGGATTGTATTAGCTTTCTGTATAAGTTCTTCATATTTATAATCTAGCCATCACCCCACAAACAAAAAACCCCGCATTAGCGCGGGGTTTTTTATTATTATATTACTCTTTAGTTGCCGTAAGTTTTTTGTGATCAACGATAATCACCTTAATCGTGTCATCGCCAACGTTTTTCATTTGATGTTTAACAATATTAGTTCCATGTCCAACAAATCCATCAGGAACATTCATTTCATTTACAGTCCCATCTGGTAGCGTACCTTGTAATTTACCTCCATTGATTCCATAATAAGTAATTACACCATGTTCATGCATATTATCTCCTTGTCCAGGTGCAAACGTTGCTTCGATTACTTTTACATCATCATTATCTAGTATTACTTTATACACATCTGGAGAAACTTCTTCCGGTAAAATAAGAGATTCAGATGATTCGTTTTCTTCAGCTTCTGTATCACGCTCCCATTGATTCACAGCATTGATTTTTCTGTCCATATCAAAATAGAAAAGCTCTACTAGATCTTTATTAAAGACAGTCCCATCTTTATAATAACGAATTTCATTTGACAGAACAAGTGCACCTGATGTTGGATCTGTATTTTCAATTTTTAGAGGAATAATTGAAACAGGTGTCCATTTCACAGAATCTGTTGAATCAAAAAGTTTTTCCCAGTTTTCTGCAACTAAATTATTAACAGATCCATTAGCAGCTCGGAAGCGTACGGTGTCAGCAAATGCTAATTTTACTGAATCACCATCCATATTATTATAATCTTTAAATAATTTTTCTAAGATTTCAACTTCTCCTCGATTCGAAAAGACAAGTGATCTTCCGCTATACTCTGACTCTCCTCTTCCAAAATATTTTCCTCCGCTTCTTAAGCCAAATTCATTTTCAGGATTATGTCTACTCCATTGACGAAACCAATCAACTTTATCATCTTTTATTCCAAATACTTCCATTAATTCTACATTTTGTGTAGATCCATTATTCCATTTTCTAAATTCATTAGACCATACATGAACGACACGATGTTCTCCTGTTTCTAATTCCATAGGAACTACTACAAAAGCAACCCATGATAGAGAATCAAAATCATTAAACCAGTCTGATATATCACCTCGTTCATTGGATTCATCCGTGTTTAGCGCTCTATATGCATCTACGTCTTGAGCATTATATGCTTTTACGAGATTCATAATTAATTCCATATCCTTATCATCGCCTAACTGAAATGCTTTTCCATTATAATCACCTTCCCCAACCCAATTGCCAGCAGATTTTCTTACATTTGAATCTGGGCTAGTACAAGATGAAATAATAATAGCAAGCAAGAAAAAGAAATTTCTCAAAAGAACCATTATGCTACCCCCCCTATTTATTATTTATAATTTATATAAAACACTTATTAATAGGTAGATAAGTATATTTAGTTAATGTATATTATTAAATATAACAAACTAACTTAGATACGTCTCCAACCCCATTATTACCCTTCGGATATTAAATCGAATAATTATCCCTAAAAACAGTTGATTTATAATTCTTCCAATAGCTCCAAAACCTATACTGTACTGAAATGTTCCTATTAATTCACAGCTATTTTCATTAATTGGTGTTATTTGATAGGTGAATGTAGCAGAAGAAAATGGGTACGGATAACGGTTGTTTTTATGCAGTTTTAGAGTAAACCCTTTCCCTTCTTTCCAATCCGTAATGGTTTCATCCATATAGCTATATTTAGTAAATACTCGACGAGTAGCCCCTAATCCGCTTGATTGCTTTCCAATAATGATTGTGTTCTGTAAAAATGATATATATTTATGAGGAATAGAGAATCTTTTCAGCTCATCCCATGCGTCATTTGAATTTATCTTACACGTTGAAGATGTAGAAATTTGATGTTTCAATTATTTTTCAACAACATTTTTTATGGATTGATTTCCGATAAAAAATCTTTGGGATTTGTTCGTAGATAATGATTTAACGTTTTCAGCATCTTGCATCATTGCAGAAGCTAATATATCAACATTAAGTCCAGACCCATTTGATTCAAAAATGCGTTCAAAGAAAGTTTTATTCTCTGGAAAACGAATTAACATTCCTGGTTTAAATACTGAAACGGTTTTAAATGAATAGTCAGAAAGTATCGTTTGTTCTTTTTTCCCCATTGTTTTCATATATAATAAAGGATGTATCCAATT
>JAZAOA010000017.1:0-14226 GCA_036228285.1 Fidelibacterota bacterium | reverse complement strand
CAGCATCTCCAGCTGTTGTTCAAGTTGGTGTAATGCATGTACAACCATCTAATGATGATCATGGTTCTTTTTACGTAGATGATTTTTATATGGGTGATGGAATGCCATCACAAAATGGTCGGTTGGTTATGCAAGTTGGAAACAATTGTATTCCTGACTTTTCCACACAACGTGTGAACCCTGTGTTCGCAAATGTTGGTGGCGTTGGTGTAGAATCTGAAGAATCAATGATTCCAGAAAAATTTGCATTATACGACAACTATCCAAATCCATTTAATCCTACTACTCAGATTTCTATTGATCTTCCTGAAGATGCATATACTGAGTTAACTGTATGGAATATTATGGGTCAGCAAGTTGCAACTGTATACTCTGGCAATTTGAATGCTGGTCGTCATAGTGTGACTTTTAACGGTCGTGATGTCAGTGGAAACATGCTTTCCAGCGGTATGTATATTTATCGCGTAGAAGCGGGTAAATACAATGCAACGAAGAAAATGACATTAATGAAATAATTTATTACTTTCATTAGTTGAAAAAAATAAACAAACAGCTCTAACCCTATGGATTAGGGCTGTTTGTTTTTATAGGTGAGCATATGAAATATAATCTTGTACTTTCTTTACTATTAACTTCAGCGGTCTTTGCGCAATCTGGATCAATTAAAGGTACTGTTACAGATCTTGATAATGGTGACCCCCTTATTGGTGCAAACATTATTATTGATGGAACAACTATGGGCGCAGCCACAGATATGGAAGGTGAATATCGGATATCTAGTGTACCTGCAGGAGAACATCTTTTAAAAATCACATATATTGGTTACGAAGTTAAAGAACAGGCCATTACTGTAAATGCTGATGAAGAATTGATCGTTGATGTTTCTCTTGCAAGCGAAACAATTCAAATGCAGACGTATGTTGTTACTGCATCAAGGAAACGGGAGCGTGTTGAAGATGCCCCTGCTGCTATTAGCGTTATTACGGAAAAAGATATTCGTAGAGAAAGCAATACAAATCTTGGTGATTATATGAAAGCAGTAAAAGGAGTAGAGTTTACACAATCAGGAATTGATAGTTATAATTTAAGTGCAAGAGGGTTTAATACTTCATTTAGTTCAAGGCTGCTAACGCTCACTGATGGAAGAATGGCAAATGTTCCATCCTTAAGATTAATTGCGTATAATGTAATTCCTGTATCATTTGAAGATGTAAAACAAATTGAAGTTGTATTAGGTCCCTCATCTGCTCTGTATGGGCCAAATGCATATACAGGTGTTTTGAATATAATAACAAGTTCCCCCCTAGATGGCAATGCTACTAGTGTAAATATACAAGGTGGTTTATTATCTCAGACAAATTCTGACCCAATGCAAAAGTTTACTATGCGTCATGCATCTACTTTTGAGAATCTTAATATTGGTGGAAGAAAACTAGGAAAATTTGGATTTAAAGTTTCTGGTGTAGTTTTTCGTGGTGAAGACTGGCATCATTATAATCCAGATGAATTTGAAGGACATGACCCAGCCTTTATTGGCCGTCCAAGACTAACAAATAATGGCATTGATGATGGTGGCACACTTGGAGAATCAGGACCAGAGTTTACAGAAGAAATGCTAGGCGTGTGGGAAGGGTCTGAAGCATATTGGGTTGGAAGAAGATTCGCAGATAATATCGATAATGAAAATTTTATTCGAGATGGAGAAGTAGGATCACCTGAAATCACTCAGGAAATGATTGATATGGCTGCCAGCGACCCTTTTCATCGCTACGTACTACCAAATGGAATGATATTATGGTTTGTTACGCAAGAAAAGCTTGGGAAAAAATATGCAGATGGTATTGATAATAATAATGACGGTTTGATAGATGAAAAAATTGATTCAGGCATTGATGATGCTGCTGAACGATGGTATGATGGAGTAGATAATGATGGAGATGGTGAAATCGATGAATTAGATGAGATTGGGACGTCTTGGACTGATCGGATAGGAAGTACCCTTCCTGATGTTGGATTAGGAGAATTCAAGTATACGAAAGATGGAAAATTAATTTTTGATACTAATGGCGATGGCGTATATGATGGAGAAGGTGACTTCAAGATGAATTATGGAGGTCTTTCAACTATTATAAAAGATGCGAATGAAGATGGGATTGATGATTATCCAGATTTTCGAGTTGAAAATTACCGCTATGATGTTCGTGCAGATTGGGAGATAAATCCCGATTTAACTTTGAGTGTTTCACATGGGTATGCAAAAGCAAGAAATATTAATATTACTGGTATTGCAAGATATTTAGCTGATGGATGGGTATATCGATATGTTCATGGAAGAATGGTATATAAAAACTGGTTTTTCCAAAGTTACTTAAATTCAAGTTATTCAGGTGATTACGATCCAAGGTTCCCACTTGCATTCTCTCCTACTCGCAATTTAGCAACAGGTGGAACTATTTATGATCGTTCTAAAAAGTTTAGTAGCCAATTACAGCAAGTAAATGAGTTTTTAGATGGGGATATGAGGTTCGTTTGGGGTATTGATTATTTTATGACAATGCCTGATACAAGAGGTACTATTTTACGTGATAATAATTTACATGATAAGAGAGATAATAATGGTAATGGAGAGGCTGGATCACCAGACTCATTTTATGACCTAAATGATAATACTTGGTATGATGCTGGTGAACAATATACTACTTGGGCTACAATTGAAACCGATGAAAATGGAATACCGATTGATAATGTAATGTATGCGATAAAAGATGGGATTGATAATGATGGAGATGGTCTAATTGATGAAGGTATTGATGAAAGTGCCGAAAATAATCGCCGTATAGTAAATGAGTTAGGCGCCTATTATCAGATCAACTGGAAACTTTCAAGTAAATTTGAACTTGTTCAGGCAACAAGATGGGATGTTCATGATCGACTAACAGACATGGTGCAGTTTAATAATGAAGAAGGAAGAAAGGTCAATGTTCAAAACTGGGAATTTAATTTTGATAAGAATGAAGGTTTACAAGTTTCACCAAAGGTAGGATTAATATACCGTCCAAAAGAAAATCAAACATTCCGCTTAACATGGGCAAAAGCATTTAACACGCCTACAAACCAGGCACTTTTTCTCAATATATTTGTAACACGAGTAGCCATATTTAAAGTATATGCACGTGGAGCAGATGGAGGATATGTTTATCCAAGAAACGATGAAGGGCAACCTTTCTTCTTTAATACTACAACATTTAACTATGAACCTATGGATACATCAAAGTATATACTTTTTTATCCATCCGTTGATCCAAAAATTGATGGGTTTTATAATTATATTACAGATGATCTTCCTGAAATTGATGCAGAAATTATTGATACTTGGGAGTTTGGATGGAAAGGAAGAATCAATCAAAGAATGTTTGGAACCCTTGATATCTTCACAAACCATTTTGCTAATTTTATTAGTCGTCCAACATTTATCACACCTATTATAATAAACAAATCAGTTCTGGAAACAGATTGGAATGGAGATGGAATAACTAATGACGTTGTAAACGTTGCTGATAATAATATAATTGCTGATGCGGAAGATTATGATGAATCCTTTAATAAATGGAGAGATAATATTGAAGGTGTTGCTGCAATGGATACTATAAAAGGTCTCGCGCCTCCAGTGGTAGTAGGATATTTAAATTATGGTGAGGTTGATGTTAGTGGAATTGATGCAAGTATCACATATTTTATAACACGAAATTTATCTTTTGATATGAATTATTCTTTTTTAAGCATAACTGACTTTTTGAATCCTTTAACAAATGCAAAGGACCCTATTAACGCCCCAAAGCATAAAGGTGGGTTTAAGCTTCAATATGATCCGCAAGATAAACCATATTCATTTTCATTGAATTTTCGTCATGTAGATGGTTTTCAATGGTCATCTGGTATATACTATGGTGTAATAGATTCTTATAATATTTTTGATTTACATATGGATTATGATATCAATGATAATTTATCAGCAATGTTAACGTTAAATAATATGTTTGATCACATGCATACTGAGATACAAGGTGGCCCTGAATTAGGAAGAGTTATTGTATTTCGACTTCAAGCAAAATTCTAATTCTAAGCCTGATTTAAGGCTAAAACTTTAATTTAAATAATAATTTTAAACTATTAATTCGTAAATATTAAGGAGCAAAAACTTTATGAAGTTCAAGTATATCATTTATTTAGCTGTCATAGTTATTATTAATTCTTCAAACAATTTGTTTAGTCATTGTCAAGTACCGTGTGGCATATATGATGATGCAGTTCGCATTGTTCTCTTAAAAGAGCATGTAGCTACAATTGAAAAAGCAATGAATCAAATTGAACAATTATCTCAAAGTGAAAGAAATGCACAAAATATGAATCAATTGACTAGATGGGTAAATACCAAGGAAGAGCATGCTGCATTAATCCAGTCTACGGTAGCAGATTATTTTCTTGCTCAAAGAATTAAGCCCAAAAAGAAAAATGAAGATGGAAGACAATTGTATGTAGATCAAACTCTTGTACTACAACAGATAATTGTTGCAACAATGAAATGCAAACAAAATGTTGATAATTCAAGACCTAAAGAAGTAAACAAACTATTAAATCAATTTGTTAATCTTTACTTTGATGATCATGGAAAAGAACACTTAAGGAACTTAGAAAACGATTAATTATTATTCATAACTGCTGATGATTGATTTATTAGATAATATAGATCGAAAAATATTATACTTAATAAACGATTATCTTTCTAATCCTATATTTGATCTTTTTTTTGTTACTATAACAAATGAAGATTTATGGGCAATCCCTGCCATAATTTTTATTCTGATTTTAATTTATAGAGGTGGAAAACGAGCGCGTATAGCTATTGGGATAACGCTGATTGCTACAGGAATATCTGATATAACTGTTGTAGAAATGATTAAACCAGCTATTGCTCGTTTACGACCTTCTCATGCGTTAGGCGATACAATAAACCTATTGATTGGTAAGGGCGGAAAATATGGATTTGTATCTGCGCATGCTGCAAATATATTTTGTGCAACGACTATATTAGCTTACTTCTATAATCGATGGAAGAAGGTTCTATTATTTTTAGCTATAAGTGTGTCTATTAGCAGAGTCTATGTAGGAGTTCATTATCCAGGTGATGTGCTATTTGGTGGATTATATGGCTATAGTATAGCCTGGTTATTTATCACAATTTGGGTTTTAATAAAAATGCGTGAAATAAAAAGAGGACGTACCTGGATTCAATATGAATAAATATTAATTTGGGAGAACATCTTCTGGCGGCTTAACGCCAAATTCTGTAAATCCTTCCTGGCCCGGCGTTTTAATCTCACCATATTTAGACTCAAATTTCTTTATATTATCAGTCAAAGCCATTAAATATGCTTTCGCATGAGGCGGAGCCATAATTATTCTAGAATGAACTTTTGCTTTTGCAACTCCTGGTAATAATCTTGTGAAATCCATCACAACTTCTGCTGGCGAATGAGTTACCACAACAAAGTTTGCATATTCACCCCCGCTCACTTTTTCATCTAACTCAATATTAATTTGTTGAACTTTTTTATTTTCTTCCATATTAATTCCTCTTTAAATAAATCAAGTACTGTTAAAGTCTTCCCAGTCCTCATCAAGACCTTCAAAATCTTTATAATTCACTTCCTCTTCCTCTTCCTGCTGCTGAACCATCTCATTTTCGTATAGATTAAAAACTTCTTTTCTTTTTTCATGTTCAGTGACATCTACATCATCTTCATCCTCCGGATCAAATCTTTCAATATCTTCACTATATACTGATGCATCAAAAAAGTCTAAATTTTCTACAATACCATTCGCCATAAGATATTCAAGAAAATCAAGATAGTTCCTATCTTTTAGATCTTTTTTACAATGTGGGCACGCAAGCTTTTCATGAAGATCCATTTCTTCAATGTTGGCACCACAATTTGGACAGATTATTCCTTCTTCTAACATAAATAATATCTATTAAAATCGGCGGTTAAGTTAAACGGAGACGTATATGGTGGCAATTAATTTGTTACAGAATTTATTTTTTTAATTTAAGCCTAATAGCTGAAGAATATACCTATTCCCTTTTTCAAGAAAGTCCGTTTCTTTTCTTTCAATGAGTATATTATAATATTTTTCTGCATATGTAGAATAATAACCAATTTTAATATTTGATTTTAGATGACTTACTAAAATTGTAACAAAGGGATTGAATTCAGGATTTAGATCTATTACTGCATGAAAATCTAATCCTTTATGTTTATTTATGATTTGATTATTTGGTAATCCCCAATAATTCTGATCATCATCCGTAAATAATATTACAGGATTATTTATCAAACCATCATAATCCATTAAACAGTTTTTTGATAATGCGTATTCAATTGTAATTGATGAGTTTGGGCCCATAGCATTATAAATAGATTGTAAAAATATTCTTACTACACGGGAATAATTAGCTTCTTCTGGAAGAACAAATAAGATACGTGAAATAGTTGTAGCTTCATCATTAAGCCCTAATGTTGAATGCTCAACAGATTTATACAATAAATTATTAAAAAATAATGCGAGCTTCGTCTTTATTGAAATGTTCATGGTTGAATATAACTTTTTCACCATTATGATACTGTGTAGTTTTCAACTATAACATGAAGTAATTGATATAAATAAATTTAGATATGTCATTAAATAAAAAACTGTTTTGGGGTGGTTTAGGTTGGGTTCTAGGAGGTCCAATTGGCGGTATCCTTGGCTATGCTTGGGCATCCATGTCTGGTGATAATACACTAAAAGATTATAAAGGACACTATAGTAAATCCAAAACACAATCAGGCGATTTTATTGTGTCATTGATGGTATTATTTGCAAAAGTAATGAAAGCAGATAAAAAACTATTGCGCTCAGAACTGACTTTCATAAAAGATTTCCTAGGTAAAGAACTGAAATCTTCTGATGTGCAATATTTCATGATTCTTTTTAAGGATATTTTAAAACAGGATTACCCTTTAAAGGATGTATGCAAACAAATTCAAAGATCAATGGATCACCCCAGTAGAATAGAATTAATTCATATCTTATTTGGATTAGCATTTGCAGATAAACATATTGACGATAGTGAAATAAAAGTAATTCGCACTATTGCAGGATACTTAAATATTAATCAGAAAGATTATGAAAGTATTAAAGCAATGTTTATAAAAGATAATAGTTTTGCCTATAAAATATTGGAGATTGACCCATCATGTAATAATGATGAATTAAAAAAAGGATACCGTAAAATGGCAAATAAATATCATCCTGATAAAGTATCGCATCTTGGAGATGATTTACAACGTATTGCTGAAGATAAATTCAAAGCTGTAAACAATGCTTACCAAACAATCAAAAAAGAACGGAAAATATAATGAGTGAAAAACCGGGAAAATTTCCTTTTACTCGCGGTATTTATTCTGAAATGTATAAAAAAAGATTGTGGTCTATGAGACAATATGCAGGTTTTTCCTCTGCGGAAGAATCAAATAAAAGATTCAAATACCTATTAGATCAGGGTGTCACCGGTCTTTCTGTTGCTTTTGATCTTCCAACTCAGATCGGATATGATTCTGATCATGAATTAGCAAAAGGAGAGGTGGGAAAAGTTGGTGTGCCAATTTCTACTATAGAAGATATGAATATATTATTTGATAATATAAAATTGGATGCAGTGTCAACCTCTATGACAATCAATGCAACAGCACCAATCTTATACGCATTGTACATAGTTGCGGCAGAAAACCAAGGTGTTTCTGCAAATAAACTAACTGGCACAATACAAAATGATATTTTAAAAGAATATATTGCTAGGGGCACATATATTTTTCCTCCTCAACCATCAATGCGCTTAGCAACAGACATATTAGAATTTTCAAATACACACACACCAAAATGGAACCCTATTTCTATATCAGGATATCATATAAGAGAAGCTGGGTCTACAGCAACTCAAGAGTTGGCTTTTACAATTGCAAATGGAATAACTTATGTATCAGATGCAATTAAAAGAGGACTAGACCCAGATAAATTTGCTAGTAGAATTTCATTTTTCTTTAATGCACATAATGATTTGTTGGTTGAAGTAGCAAAATTTAGAGCTGCTAGAAGAATGTGGGCAAAAATAATGAAAAGTAAATTTAATGTTACCAATGAGAAGGCGCTGAAATGCCGTTTTCATGTCCAAACTGGAGGTTCAACGCTATCTGCGCAAGAAATAGATAATAATATTGTTAGAACTACTATTCAGGCTCTTTCAGCAATACTAGGTGGCGCACAATCATTACATACAAATAGTCGCGATGAAGCGTTATCATTGCCAACAGATGAGTCAGCTAAGCTAGCATTACGCACGCAACAAATTATTGCTTATGAATCAGGGATAACCAATCATCCAGATCCATTTGGAGGAAGTTATGTTATTGAAAAAATGACAGATACAATTGAAAAAGATGCATATGATATAATTAAAATTATAGAAAATATGGGAGGGGTTATTGAAGGAATTGAATCTGGATGGATACAAAATGAAATTTCTCAAAGTGCATCAAAATACCAATCCTCTATTGATGCTAAGGATAAAATCATTGTTGGAGTAAATGAATATAAATCAGATAATAAAGATAATTATAAGCCAATGGAAATGGATGATAGTTTAGTTGCAATTCAATTAAAAAGATTAAAGGATTTTAAGAAATCAAGAGATAATCTGTTGGTAAAAGATAAATTACATTACTTGAATTCTATTGCTCAAGATTCTCAAAATATCATTCCAGCAATTATAGAATGTGTAAGATCAAATTGCACAATTGGAGAAATATCTGATCAATTAAGAAATATTTTTGGTGAACATCAATCAAATATTTGAACCCCCATTGGTAAAACTTGCAAAAACTATTTCGATTATTTTTCATCCAATGGTGTTTTCACTATTTGTATTTACTTTGATAATATTTGATAATAATGAAAATCATCCTCATTCATTTAGTATTCTCACAACCTGTTTCATTTTTTCTAATGTGTTACCTATTCTTACTTTATTTTATTTACAAAAACGGGGGGTTATATCAGATCTAGATGCTAGCATAAGAGAAGAGAGAATTATGCCATTATTTTTAGGCGTCTTTTTTGCAACTATTGGTTATGCAATATTACATATACAAGAAGCTGGATTATTAGTTAAAGGGTTAATGTTTTGCTCGATAACAAACACATTAGTTATAATATTGATAACTCAATATTGGAAAATTTCTATACATACTATGGGGATGTCAGGCTTATTAAGTGTTTTATGGATACATAATAATGAGTATCTATTTATAATGCTGATAATCTTATTATTAGTTGCTTATTCAAGGGTAGTATTGAGAGCACATGACATCCTTCAAGTTAGCGCTGGATCGCTTTTAGGTTTATTTCTTACTTTAATACAAATTCATTTTTTATTTCAAAACATATGATATTTACAAATCTTATTGAAGCCAACTTAAAAACCAATACGATTGGTAAGAATATTGAATATTATACACGATTAGAATCGACAAATAATGAGGCTTGGGAATTAATTAATGAAGGTATGCCATCTGGAACTTTAATTATTACAGATAATCAAATTTCTGGAAAAGGAAGAAAGGGAAATGAATGGAAATCGCAACCTGGAAAAAGCCTCACATTTTCTATAATCTATCAACCAAAAGAATTACCTATTGATAAAATAGGTTTATTATCAATTATAACTGGTATTTCTATTCTAGACGGTTTAAAAGAATTGAATGTTAATGCTGGGCTTAAATGGCCTAATGATATTGTATTAAATAATAAAAAGATTGGTGGGGTTTTATGTGAAACGAAGATTCAGAAAAACAATATTGAATGGATAATTATAGGAATTGGTGTTAATGTAAATGAGAGCAAGGATGATATTGATTCAAATCTCACAAAAGTTGCATCCTCATTATTTATTGAATTAGGACAAAATACTCAACGTGAAAGAGTGGTAGCAAATATATTAAATAATTTGGAATTATTATTTCAACGTTTTGAATATGACCCTATTAATTTTGACATAAGTCAGGAATGGAAAAAATATTGTATTCATCATAATAAAAAAGTTTCCTTTAAAAAGAATAATATTTTGCATTATGGAATTTTTAAAAATATTACTAATGATGGTGATTGCATTATAGAAGAAAATGGAAGAGATAATTATTATTCAGGTCAATTAATAAATGATTTGCAGGTATTAATGTAATTATAATTAAGAATAATTATGAATTCCTGAAACAGTAATATCAACATCAAATTCAGTAAAAATTGATTGCAGCTCTTTTTCTATTAAAGCACATGTTTCGATAACAATTGATTTTGATAAATTTGGCTTAACATCAACGCCAAATAATATAACATGGTGTTTATTTGTATCTACAACTCGAATATCATGAAAACTTGAAATAATCTCATGATCAGAATAATTTTCGATTAAATATTTTTTTACTTTTTTTGTTTTTGGGTCTGTAATTGAAATAGGGTCCACATGAACTGTTGGAGAAACACCTAATTTCTTATTTAATGTTTTTTCAACATTTTCTGAAATAAGATGCGCATCCATTTGGTCTTCTTGTTCATCAATTTCTACATGAATACTAGCAAACTTATCTTTTCCATAACTATGAACAGCTATATCATGAACACCAATAACGCCTTCAACATTAAGAGATATTTTTCTAATATCATTTATTTCTTCAATCGTAGGAGGCTTTCCTATAAGATCATCTACAGCCTCCTTCGCTATACCAAACCCTGACCACATAATAAATAAAGCAACTATTAACCCAGTCCAACCATCAACTTGAAAATAACCATACTTTCCTAATATCATAGCAGTTGCTACAAGAAATGAAGAAATCGCATCTGCTCGGTGATGCCAAGCATCAGCATGTAAAGTCCCTGAGGCAATTTTAGAAGATAAATATTCAGCATATTGCGCAACTATCATCTTAATAAAAATGGTAATAATAATGCTTATTATCATCCACCATTCAGGTTCAATTATAGTAGGATTTACTATACGTTCTATTGATGACTCAATAAACTCAATACCTGCAACTATTAGCAAAATTGCTATAACTAAAGTTGCTACATATTCTGCACGTCCATGTCCATAGGGATGGTTTTTGTCAGCAGGCTTTTCTGATTCATTAAACCCCCATATAACAACCCCACTTGAAATAACGTCAGTTAACGTATGAAATGCATCAGCAATGACAGAAATGGATCCAATAATCAAACCAATCAAAAGTTTCAAAAAAAACATCAATCCATTTACAATGATAGAAATCCATCCTTGAAACTTCCCGATTCGACTTCGGTATTTTTTTGTTGATTCTTTTGATTTAGGTATAATCCTATTAGTGATGGATTCAAAGATCACATTCACTATTAACCAATACCTTTTACATCATATAGCTTATTTTTATTATTCTTATATAAAGCATATTGAAAGCCATCATGTATAGCAGAAAAACCAATTTGGCCATCTTTTCTTAACGCAATGTAACCAATCTGAAAATCAGACTTACCTGATTGTTTTCTAATAATTCTATTGACTGCCTCCTCACAAGCATCCATAGCGTTATATCCCTGTCTCATAAGTTCAACTACTAAAAAACTTCCACAGGTTTTTATTACTTCTTCACCTTTTCCTGTCGCGCCAACTGCACCAATTTCATTATCCACATACATTCCAGCGCCAATAATTGGGCTATCCCCTACGCGACCATGAAGCTTATAAGCCAAGCCGCTAGTCGTACAAGCGCCTGCTAAATTTCCATCACTATCTCTAGCTAAGGTACTTATTGTATCATGTTCATCGTTCGGGCCCCAAGAATCTTTGATACTATTATCTTTTTTCCATTGCATCCACTCTTCCCTAGATTTATCAGTGAGTAGATTTTCTTCTTTAAAACCATTCATTAATGCAAACTTTTTTGCCCCATCGCCAACAAGCATTACATGATCAGTTTCTTCCATTACTTTTCTTGCAACTGAAATTGGATGTTTAATATCTCTTAAAAATGCTACTGAACCCGCATTCCCAGATGAGTCCATTATGCAGGCATCTAATGTAACATAACCATCCGCATCTGGCCTACCGCCAATACCTACAGATTGCGATGACGGATCAGCTTCTGTTACTCTAACTCCTGCTTCTACAGCATCTAATGAAGAACCATTATTATTAATAATATCCATTGCAGCTTTATTTGCAGGTATTCCATGGTCCCATGTGGAAAGTACTATAGGATCATTTTTTATTTTTTTTATTGGATTATCACATTGAGTTAATATTGAACTTGATGCAACAATGCTAATTGCACCTGTTTTAATAAAATCACGTCGCTTCATTTTTTCCTCTAATATATATTAATCAAATGCAGGAATACCTGTAATATCCTCTCCTACAATCAGAGTATGCATATCATGAGTTCCTTCGTATGTAAAAACGGATTCAATATTTGCCATATGTCTAATAGGGGAATAATCTAAAGTAACACCATTAGCTCCCAAAATTTCTCTTGATGTGCGAGCAACATCTCTAGCCATTGCACAATTATTTCGTTTAGCCATAGATACTTGATGGAAGTTCATGGTCCCAGCATCTTTCATTCTTCCTAATTTCAAAACCATTAATTGAGCATTGGTTATTTTTGTTAACATTTCGGTGAGCTTCGATTGTGTTAGTTGATATCCTGCGATGGATTTTGAAAACTGTTTTCTTTCTTTTGAATAATTTAATGCAGATAAATAACAATCAGTTGCGCAACCAGTCATCCCCCAAGCTATACCGTACCGTGCCTGTGTTAGACAAGATAATGGGCCTTTCATTCCTTCTATCCCTTCTAAGCGAGAAGAATCTGGAACACGGACATTTACCATAGATAATTCAGAGGTAATTGATGCTCTAAGACTAATTTTTCCATGAATATCATTGCTAGTAAAACCGTCCATACCTTTCTCTAGTATAAATCCCCTAACTATTCCTTCATCATCTTTTGCCCACACAATGGCAATATCTGCAACACTACCATTCGTTATCCACATTTTTGCACCATTTATTATCCAATCATCACCATCTTTTACTGCTGTAGTTGACATTCCTCCAGCATTAGAGCCAAAATTAGGCTCTGTTAATCCAAAGCAACCTACTAATTCTCCATTACCTAGACCTGGTAACCATTTTTCTTTTTGGGCTTTACTACCATAGGCATAAATAGGATACATAACTAAAGATCCTTGAACGCTGGCAAACGATCGCAAACCAGAGTCGCCTCTTTCAAGTTCATGTAAGATTAATCCATATGCTACATTACTAACACCCGCTCCCCCAGAATCTGCAGGCAATGAAGAGCCAAGAAATCCTAAATCACCAAGTTTGGGAATTAATTCCTTGGGAAAAGTTCCAGCTTCAAAATGTTCATTGATTACAGGAAGAAATTCGTTCTTTACAAATTCATTCGCAGTTTGCTGAATAAGCAATTCCTCTTCTGTTAATTCATCAGAAATATTATAATAATCAGGGCCAATATTTTTCATAACCAATCCTCTTATAGAAATTACGAAGTTATAATTGGGTTTTCATATAGATTGAGAAATTATTTCTCTTTGATCAGGAATTCCCATAGAAATTAAAAAAGGATTTTCATTTTGCATGGCAACAAAATCATCCTTACATGAAATATTTTTCCATTTTAGTTTGCATAAAATTTGTCCAATTGCTCCTCCTAATGTATTACCCGGTCCAAGTAGAACAATATTATCAGGAGAAAATTCTTTAATTGCAACAGTCATTGATCTTGTAAAATCATACGGATTACATACTTGATATCCTAAAGTATAACTCCACAAATCTTTTATATTTGTAGACCAAGGAGACCATATATATCCTCTTCCATCAATTATAGGAATATTTGGCTTAAGAAACATATCCTTTGCAAATATTTCTTTAGCTTTTTTAGATATTGATTTTAAAAGTGGTGTGTGAAATGCTGCATGATAAGGTAATTGAAAAGGATAATTTTCTTTTTTAGGTAGTCGTTTCAAAAGTGAGTTCAATATTTTTTGATCCCCACCAATTACTATATA
>JAZAOA010000016.1:0-31485 GCA_036228285.1 Fidelibacterota bacterium | reverse complement strand
GGAACTAAACCCTCTGGAGAACCAGTCATAACTAAATTACAGGCGGAGATTGCTACCCCTGATTATTTTGCTCAAAATCATAGTATTTCTACAGATTCTGTTAAAACAATTATCCGTTGGGATAAATTTGGAACAACCATTTATAAGTATGATTCACCTAATAATTGGACAGTTGTTGATAGTGCAATTACGCCTCCCAATCCAGGCGAATTTTCTATTATTGATTTTTTTGCATCAATGCCTTTAACAGCAGTAGCGCAAACAAATGTAAGGCTTGATGGCACAGGAGGTATTTCCGCAGATGCTAAAAAAATTGGTGGATCATTTAAAATCACCATGCCATTCGAAGTGACAATGAATGCACCTCCGTTCATTCCTCCATCAGGAATATCAAAATTAGAAGAGTTTGATCATGATACTAGAAATAAAATACGTCACTCTTTAATTCATTCTGAAATTACAACAACTGTTGAGAATAGTTTACCGGTAGGTGGCGATTTCGCGATTTTACTTTCCGATCAGCCATATTTTCCAAAAAATATTACTGCAGATGCGTTAAATGCTTATCGTGATACTATGATTGCAAAATTTAATTGGGACTCTACAGATGTATTATATATAGTTGATAATTGTGATAGTTTAAATCCTGCTAAAGGAGATATTTATTCATTCAATGTTATGAGTGATTCTAGCCAATGTGTAAATGGTATGAAATATCTCGTTAAAAAAACTGTTGGGGTTTCAGTAGATACTGTAATATCATATGTTGATACATTATTTCGTGTTCTACTTCCTAGTCCTCAAGAATATTATTCAGATACTTCGACTGTTGGTCGCCCAGGGCAAGTTTCAATTCCAGGTATTACTTCATATACAAGTGTAATTGATACTAGTAGAATTTTTCTTCTTACCGATTATGGTAGTCATTATACCGTACCAAGATTTTCATTTAATCAAACAGGAGATCAATCAGTATTCTTTTCAAAGTTTGATGAGATAGATATAAAGTCATTTATTACATTTAGAGTTGCTAGTTCTGGAGTACTTGGAAAAACAGAGAATGATATTGTTTTACTTTACCCAAATGGTGGTGAGACTTTATTTGCTGGAACGGACTATATCATTCGATGGAAAACATATGGAGAAGTAAGTAATGTGAATATTCATTATGCTATAGGTAAAAATGTTACAGAGGATCAATGGCAAGAAATTGAGATGAACCTTTCAAATATTGATTCTTTATCATGGACTCCAAGTATAATTGCTGATAGTGTTCGTATTAGAATTCAAGATACCAATTCAAAATTAAATGATATTAGTGGATGGTACTTTTCAATATCTGGTGGGCAATATTCAAGGAATTCGAGTCTAATTAACTTATTAATTAATGATGAAAAAAATAATTAACACTGAATACTTGCGTTAATGAAAAATACTTTATATTTATTAGTAGTTATCTTTATTTATTCTAATACTGTAATGGGACAAGTAAAGAGGGATCCCAGAGCAATAGCAATGGCAAATGCCTATACTACTATTGCAGATGGGTTTTTTGCTGTTGGATATAATCCAGCAATGATTGCTTACCAGCAAGATAAACCATTTATGCTGCAAGTTATTGGATTTGATATGGGTTTTGCTGGAAATTTTCTTTCGCTTCAAAATCTTAATTCATTAAGCGGTGATACTTTATATGCATTAGGTGAAAACCCACGAGACCCCAATGATGATAGTAAAGATAAATTATTTCGAAAATTTGAAGATGCTGGAGGATTAGCATTTAGTCAAGATTTACATTTTCCTCTTCCAGTAATCAATTATTCATCTGGGAATATGGCGTTTACTAGCAACTTAGTTTGGATGAGTAATTTAGTATTCCCAATTGGAATATTAGAATTGCTTTTTTATGGAAACGGGAAACGTCCCAAAATGGATATGGAATTGGATGTTGAAGTTTTTGGGATAAATGAACTTGGTTTTACTTTTGCAGTACCATACAATAATTTTGCTCTAGGACTTACAGCAAAGTATCTACAGGGATTATTTTATTTTGGAGTTGATCCTGATTCCAGTAATGCAAATTTGGTTACAAGTGATTATTACTTTTATGGTTCTGGAAAATATTTGTTAAGATTTGGCGTAGGTGGTTCTGGCTTTGGTCTAGATTTAGGTTTTGTTACAAAGGAGTATAATGGTTTTAAAGCAGGCGTTTCTTTAATTAATGCATTAGGTACGATTGAATGGAATAAACAAGGAATGATGAAGGATATAGTTGCAGGTCCTGATGCGGTTATTGGTACTGATGATGACTTATTTAATCCAGCAGCATTTTTGGGATTTCCTGCAATAAATGAATCACAGGCCATTGCATATGAATACACAATTGATAGTGTTAATGCCTCAGGTTTATCTAGTCCAAATATATTTAACAGTGAGCCATTTAAAGCAGTTAGCAATACAGATTCTGATGGCAAACCAAAAGAATTTAAAACCAGATATCCAGCAATTTTTAGAGCGGGAGTTTCATATACTACTGAATTATTTATCCTTAGTTCAGATTTATGGACAGGATTTAGAAATCAATTATATGCTCATGCTGGTTGGAGATGGTCGGCTGGATTCGAATTTTTAAAATTTCCAAATATGCCACTTCGATTAGGTTTTGCTTATGGTGGTCCTACATTTAAAGAACTTGGTTTAGGATTTGGTTACCATGTTGGTCCAATGATATTCGATTTTGGTTTTGGATTTAAAAATGGGGTATGGATCCATTCGATGCAAGGTTTAAACCTATCATTACAATTAACAATCACTAGTTTTAAGGGACGTGAAAGTAATAAAAAGCCTGAATCTCCATCAGAGGGACCAACACCATTACCTATTGAAGAAAACAATAATGAAGAATTAGAAAATAATAACCAGGAAAATGATAGTGCTTCTGATGAATCACTTTCTGGATAAAACCAGCAAAATTAAACCGCCTAATGAAAAAACTATATTTCCTATCCAGGCAGACGTAAATGGTTCAAGAATACCTTTAAACCCAAGAGACTGCCCAAATTTAATAAAAGTATAATAGAAAAAGATGACTAAGAAACTCATTCCTGCTGCAAATGTTAGTCCACCCCTAGGTTTTATTACAACAAGAGGTAAACCAAAAAGAACTACAATAAGATTTGTAAATGCAAAAGAGACTTTGAAGTGTTTACTTACTTCCCATCTAGTGGTATTAACACCATTTTCCTTTAGTTGAATTATACGTTCACTAAGCTCACTAAAATTCAGCTCATCAGGTAATTTTCCTTGTTTTAAAATATCTTCAGGAGTGAAGTCTATTTGGATTAAAGAATCTGATTTTGGAATTATCACTTTTTTTTCAAATCCATTTTGATCAAACTCCCTTATTGAATATCCAGATGCAACCCATTGTTCTAACGTATCTATCCATGCCATCTTTTTTGCATCTATACGTTCAAATATGATTCCATCATTCATTGAAATAATTGTAACGCTCTCTGCAGTTTTTTGACGTACTTTATATTTACCTAAAGCAATGTGAGTTTTTTCTTTCTTTTGTAAAAAAAGATCATTGTAAACATGTTTTAACTTTCTTTTTGATTTTCTCTTAATAAACTCTTGTTCAATTTGAGAGCGAATCTCGTTCCCGCTACTAACAATTTTGTTTTCAAATTCGAATGACACGTAACTTATAATTATTCCAATAATTATAAGAGGAATTGAAATTCGATAAAGACTTATACCGCTTGATTTCATTGCTGTCCATTCATTGCGTTTAACCAATAAACCCACACTAAAAACGGTAGCAATTAACATTGCCATGGGTAAGGCAATATTTACGAACCATGGTATTGTAAATAAATAATATTTAAATACTATATTCCATGGAACTGAATTATCTATAAAACGGTCCAAATTCTCAATTAAATCAACAACTAGAAATACACTTGTGAAACCAAGTATAGATATTAATAATATAGCAATAAATTGCTGAATAAGATATATGTCAAGTCGTTTCATTGTTTAAATATCATTTTTATCCAGTTGAATTTCTATATAATATGTATATTTCGGAATATATAACCCGAAACATTATATAACTATCAATCATATATAGCTTTGAATGAATTTGTAAATATATTAGATAAAATTATGTCAGATGTAGCTGGTTTCTTATGGGGGCCTCCATTGGTTATTTTATTATTAGGAGGTGGTTTATTTTTTACGGCATATTGCAAGTTTACACCTTTTCGATATTTTCGACATGCATTAGAAATTTTATCAGGAAAGTATGATAAAGATGACGACCCTGGCCAAATTTCTCATTTTGAAGCTTTATCAAGTGCATTAGCCAGTACAGTTGGAATGGGTAATATTTCAGGAGTTGCAATTGCAATTCATACTGGAGGACCTGGTGCTATTTTTTGGATGTGGGTTACTGCTATTATTGGCATGAGCACTAAGTTTTTTACTTGTACACTAGCCATTTTATATAGAGGAAGAGATGATAATGGAGATATACAGGGTGGCCCTATGTATTATATTGAACAAGGATTGGGCAAACGATTTAAACCATTAGCTGTATTTTTTAGTTTTGCAGGTATGTTTGCTAGCTTCACATTTTTTCAAGCAAATCAATTAGTTCAAATCATAAGGGATTTTGTCTATATACCGGTAGGAATATTTATTAAAAATCCAATATTAGGGGATGGTTTAACAGGTATAATTATTGCATTGATTGTAGCATCGGTTATTTTTGGAGGTATTCAAAGAATTGCAAAAGTTGCTTCTAGATTAGTTCCAATAATGGTAAGTCTATATCTTTTCGCAGCATTAATAATTCTAATATTAAATGTTTCATTAATACCAAATACTTTTCTTAGCATAATTCAGGATGCATTTACTGGTGATGCTGTTGCTGGTGGAGCTATCGGCACTATGATTATTATGGGAGTAAGAAGGGGATTATTTTCTAATGAAGCAGGTGCTGGAACAGAAGCATTAGCTCATGGAGCTGCAAAAACTAGTGAACCAGTACGAGAGGGATTGGTTGCAATGTTAGGACCCTTTATTGATACAATTATAGTTTGCACTACAACAGCTTTGGTGATATTAATATCTGGTCTTTATACAACTGATAGCAATGGCGTTACTTTAACTGTAATGGCTTTTGAACAAGAGCTGGGAATATTTGGACGTGTATTGTTATTTGCAGCAGTGATTACATTTAGTTTATCCACAATGTTTGGTTATTCATATTATGGTAGAAAATGTGCAGGCTATTTATTTGGCAGTAAGATTAAGCCATATTATAATTACATTTATATTTTAGTGATTGTTATAGCTTCTATATCTACAATTGATATTGCAATTAATTTTGTTGATAGTTGTTATGCGCTTATGGTGATTCCTACAATGATAGGAACAATTTTGTTATCTCCAAAAGTAATGGTTGCTTCAAAGGAGTATTTTTCAAAATTGGAATTATAATTAATATATTTACTAAATGGATAGACGAGAACTATTAACAGAAAAATCTAATCCCCATTCATCTAATATTGATAGATTATCTATTCGAGAGATATTAGAGAAAATAAATGATGAAGATTCTAAAATAACTTCTGCAGTTAGATCTTCTATACCTCAAATTGAACAAGCAGTTAAATTTTGTGTTAATGCAATAAAATTGAATAGGCGAGTATTTTACATTGGTGCTGGTACTAGTGGTCGATTAGGAGTTTTAGATGCATCAGAAATGCCTCCTACATATTCTGTACCTAGTGATTGGTTTCAAGGTATCATTGCTGGTGGAGATTTAGCTTTAAGAGAATCTATAGAAGGCGCTGAGGATAAAACTGAATTAGCTATTAATGATTTAGATGAACACAATATTCAAAGAGATGATGTAATTATTGGTATTAGTACAAGTGGGGCGGCAAAATATGTTCAGAGCGCGTTAAATCATGGAAGTGAAATAGGTTGCAAAACTGTTTATTTGATATGCAATAGTGAACCTTATTATTCTGCTAATGTGGATTTAATTATACCAATAAATGTGGGACCTGAAATGATTACAGGATCAACACGAATGAAATCAGGTACTGCAACAAAACTTGCCTTAAATATGATTTCAACTACCACAATGGTTAAGCTGGGAAAGATTTATGGAAATCTGATGGTTGATTTAATGGCTGTGAATGAAAAATTAGTAGATAGGGGAATTAGAATTATACAAGAATTAACTAATCTTAACTATGAGGATAGTAATTCTATATTGCTCTCTGCAGAAATGTCTGTAAAAACTGCAATCGTAATGACTGTTAAACAATGTAATTTGGATGAAGCAAGGAGAATATTAGAAAGAAATAATGGAATATTGAGAGATATAATCGATTAATATTTCTATGTATACGATTTTTAATACACCTGGTCCTAATTTTTCTAATGATCATGCAATTGTTATTGCAAAAAAATTATATGACCTTAAGGTATCCGTTGTTAAACCGCTTTCAAGTGACAGAGATCAGAATTTTTTATTATATCTGGATGATAATCCAATCTATATATTAAAGATTTCTCATCCAGCTGAATCGTTTAATGTTTTAGATATGCAACATCTAGCAATTCAACATATTAGTTTATTGGATGCTAAAATACAATTACCCAAAGAAGTGAAGAATGTAGATGGTGATTATATAAGCCTATATAAATATAGTGAAGTGAATTACTTTATTAGATTAGTTGAATATATCCCAGGTAAATTGATGAAAGACATAGCACACCAGGATAAATCATTTATAAATATGCTTGGTGTTTTTTTGGGAAGAATAAGCTCTGCATTTCAAGGTTTTGAATATGAAAATTCGATTCGAAAATTTCCTTGGGATATATCTCAAACTGATTTTTTATATAATAATATCTGCAATATAGATACTAAAAAAAAACAGATAATTATTGAGAAAATTTTAAAGAATTATGAAGATAAGATTTATGGAATTAAAGATGATTTGCCTCTTGCCATAATTCATAATGATGCAAATGATCATAATATTATTGTTAATCAAGATAATGTTCCATATGGAATAATTGATTTTGGGGATATAATTAAAACTTTCAGAATATGTGAACCTGCAATCTGTATCGCATATTTATTACTAGATAAAGATGATCCGATCCAAATTATAGCTGAATTTTTAAATGCATACCAAACCATATATTCAATAACAGAATTAGAAATAAGTATTATAATTTATTTTATTTGTCTGCGATTATGTGTTTCAGTTACAATGGCTGCATATCGAAAAAAGATTTTTCCAGAAAATGAATATATTCGAGTTACTGAAAATCAGGCATGGCGTTTTTTAAGAAATATAAATCATCTTGATTTGGAATTTTGTTCAGATCAAATAATGAATAAAGTTTTGAGATATGCGGTTGTTAAATAAAAGACATATTAAAGAGTTAAGGGATCAATTTATAAGTCCATCACTAAGTGTATCTTATAGAGATCCTTTGCATATTGTTAAGGGAAAAGGACAATATCTATATGATCGTGATGGAAAAAAATATCTTGATGGAATAAATAATATTAGTCATGTTGGTCATTGTCATCCAAAAGTGAGTAATGCCTTATATGAGCAGAGTAAAACATTAAATACTAATACAAGGTATCTTCATGAAAATATTGTTCTCTATGCGCAAGATTTAATTAATACATTGCCTTCGCAATTGCAGGTATGCTATTTCACTAATTCTGGCAGTGAAAGTAATGATCTAGCGCTTCGTTTAGCTCGAAATTATACTAATAGTTCTCATACAATAGTTATTGAAGGTGCATACCATGGCCATACAACTGCAACAATTGAAATAAGTCCCTATAAATACGATGGTCCAGGAGGAAAGGGAGCTACAGATTATATTCACCAAATTTCGATGCCAGATCCTTACAGGGGCACTTACAGGAAAAATAATGCTAATATTTCAGAAAATTATGCTGAACAGGTAAAAATTATTTTGGATTCGTTAGAAGAAAAAGGTGAAAAAGTATCTGCGTTTATTTCGGAATCTATCCTTGGTTGCGGTGGGCAAATCTTTTATCCAAAAGGCTTTTTACAGCTAGCAAATAAGTTGGTTAAAAATGCGGGTGGAATATGTATTGCGGATGAAGTTCAAATTGGATTCGGAAGAGTTGGATCACACTTTTGGGGGTTTGAATCAGAAAATACTATACCAGATATAGTTACGATGGGAAAATCTATGGGTAATGGTCATCCATTATCAGCTGTAGTTACGACGAAAGAAATTGCTGAAAAATTTAATAATGGTATGGAGTATTTTAATTCTTTTGGCGGAAATCCAGTTTCATGTGCAGTGGGAAGAACTGTATTAGAAATAATTGAGAAGGAAAAATTACAAGAAAATGCATACCTTATAGGTAAATATTTAATTAAAGAATTAAATGGATTAAAAATGAGACATAGTTTAATTGGTGATATTAGAGGTCGGGGATTGTTTTTAGGGGTAGAGTTAATTAGAGACCATGAAAAATTGATACCTGCGTCTTCTGAAGCATATCAAATAATAAATGACATGAAAGATCAAGGTGTTCTATTAAGTACGGATGGTCCAGACCATAATGTCATTAAGATAAAACCTCCTATGCTATTTACAAAAAATAATGCTGATCAATTACTTGATACTTTTGATCAGTTATTAATTGGTAATAAATATAACTAATTATTTTAGATGAAAAATCTTGTTAATATTCTTGTACTTATAATTATAATATCAATTGCATATTTTATAATGAATAAGAAAAAGAAAATTGATCAATTAGAATGGGAAAACCCTTCCGTCATTAGCATAAATAAAGAAAGTGCAAGAGCACATTATTTTGATTTTGAATCAAAAGAACTAGCAAAGATTAATGATATAGAAAAATCTATTTATTATCAATCATTAAATGGAAAATGGAAATTTTATTATTCTTTAAATCCTGAGGAACGTCCCAAAGAATTTATGAAAAATGATTATGATGTTTCTTCTTGGGATGATATAGATGTTCCGGGGAGTTGGGAGATGCAAGGTTGGTCTGTTCCAGTATACGTAAATGTTCAATACCCTTTTCCTCCAAATCCGCCATTTGTCCCTCATGAATATAATCGAGTTGGGAGTTATCGAAATAGATTTGATATACCATCTTCATGGTTAGATAGAGATATTTTTATTCAATTTAATGGTGTCCGTTCAGCATTTTATTTATGGATCAATGGTGAGTTCATAGGTTATAGCCAAGATTCAAAAACTCCTGCAGAATTTAATATAACAGATTTCATTACCGTTGGAGAAAATTCAGTATCTTTGGAGGTTTACAGATTTTCAGATGGTTCATATTTGGAAGGACAAGATACTTGGAGAATTAGCGGCATTGAACGAAGTGTTTTTATTTCTGCCAAGCCAAAAATAAGAGTAACTGACTTTTTGATAAAATCCGATTTAGATAGTTTATATAAAGATGGTCATTTTGAATTAGTCATGGACTTGATAAATAATTCGAAAGATAGTTCTGATATAACAATTCAGGGAGAACTATTAAAATATGATAATCCGAAAGAACCCTTGTTTAATTTTGAAAGAAAAATGTCAATAACTAATAAAGATACGATAGAGTATAAGTCAATAATAAGCAATGTAGATGTTTGGTCAGCAGAAACTCCATCTCTTTATAAGTTGATAATTACATTAATTAATAATCAAGAGAAAGTAATTCAAAGTTTTACACAACAGGTAGGTTTTAGAAAAATAGAGATGGTTCCTGGAAATATATTAATTAATGGAAAACCGATAATATTTCGTGGAGTAAATCGTCATGAATGGGATTATAAAACTGGTAGATCAATTACGGAAAAGCAAATGATTGACGATATAAAGTTAATGAAAAAATTTAATATTAATGCAGTTCGTACTAGCCATTATCCAAATCAAATGAGATGGTATGAGCTATGTAATGAATTTGGTTTATATTTGATAGATGAAGCAAATATAGAAGCACATGGAATGGAGTTTCATAAAGATAAATATAGTTTTATTTCAGATAATGATGAATGGGAAGAAGCATGGATACAAAGAGGAAGGGCTATGGTAGAAAGAGATAAAAATCAGCCTAGCATCATTATGTGGTCTATGGGGAATGAGGCAGGAGATGGGGAAAATTTTAAAAAATTATATAAATGGATGAAAGAAAGGGATGATACTAGACCTGTTTCTTACGAACCTGCAAGAAAAGAAGATCATACAGATGTGGTTTTTCCAATGTATGCAACAATTGAAACCATTTCAAAATATGCTGAAGATAATCCTAAAAGGCCACTTATCCTTTGTGAATATGCTCATGCAATGGGCAATAGTTTGGGAAATCTTCAAGATTATTGGGATACTTTTGAAAAATATGATGCCTTACAAGGAGGATTTATATGGGACTGGGCTGATCAAGTAATTTTACAAGTTGATTCATCGGGAAAGGAATATTGGGCCTATGGAGGTGATTTTGGTGATGAATTCATTGCTAATGATTCTAATTTTTGTTCTAATGGTCTAGTAGCTGCAGATAGGACTCCAAATCCTCATTTTTTTGAACTAAAGAAAGTATATCAGCCTATAGAGTTTATCGCAGAGGATATTACAAGAGGACAAGTACGTATTTCGAACAAATATGATTTTATAAATTTGGATCATATTGATTTTTCTTGGTTTATATCAGAAGATGGGAAAACGGTCGAATCTGGAAAACTAGGAGTAATTGATTTAAATCCTAATGAAAACACTGTCCTATCATTTAATTTATCTAGTGTAGTACCAAAACCAGGTGCTGAATATTTTCTTACTTTAATTGCACGGTTAAATCAAAATACATCATTATTAAATAAAAAACATGTCGTTGCATGGGAACAATTTTCATTACCTATTCATCGTCCTACATTGCAAGCTGATATTTCGAATTTTTCCGAAATAAGAATTTCTGAGAAAGATACAACTGTTGATGTGATCGGGGATAATTTTCAAATTATTTTTAATAAAAAAACAGGATTCTTAAAAGAATATATTTTTAGCAATCGTCATTTAATAAGATCTGAATTGGCTCCTTATTTTTGGAGAGCCCCCACGGATAATGATCGTGGAAATATGATGCATATTCGATCCGCTATCTGGAAAAATATAAGCGATGAATTAACTATTAAATTTTTTCAAAGATCATTATCTGATAATGTTGTCAAAATAAAAATGATAGCAAATCATGATCCTTCAGAATCCATAATAACAATCACTTATAAAATCTTTGGAAATGGATTAATTGATATTCAACAAGAAATAGTTACTGGAAAAGAAAAATTACCAGAATTGCCACGGTTTGGTATGAAAATGACCCTTCCAAAAGATTTTAATAGAGTTACATGGTTTGGTAGAGGGCCGCATGAAAGTTATTGGGACAGAAAGACTTCAGCACCAATAAAAGTTTATTCTGGTTCAGTCTGGGAGCAGACGTTTCCCTATGTACGACCACAAGAAACAGGAAATAAAACAGATGTCCGATGGATGGCGCTTGATAATGGTACAATTGGATTATTGGCTATTGGACAACCAGTATTTGATGGAAGTGTTCATCAATATCCATACGAGGATTTAGAAAATGTTCCTGGTGATAAACGCCATGGAAAACTTGATATTAAGCCAAAAGATCAAATAGATTGGTTAATTGATTATCGTCAAACTGGCGTTGGAGGTGACAACAGCTGGGGTGCACGTACTCATCAAAAATATACATTAGATGGAAAATCTGCGAATTATAAATACCATTTTTATTTAATTCCTTTTACAAAAGGTGTTGATATTATGGCTCTTTCTAAAATAAATATGAACTAATATAGATTGGAGAAAATATTTTGAATACAATATCAATTATATCATTTATTATCGCCACAACTGCAGTTGCTGTATTTACATATATGATTGTAAGGAATATGAAAAAAAGCGATAGCGCAACTGAGGAATATTTTACAGGAGGTAGGGCTCTATCTTGGTACATGGTTGCTGGATCATTATTGCTAACTAATTTATCAACTGAGCAATTAGTAGGGTTAAATGGGGATGTTTTTGGAGATAAGGCATTGGTTGGTATGGCATGGGAATCACTAGCAGCTTTTGCAATGATTGCCACTGCTCTAGTATTTTTACCAATTTATCTTGCAAGTGGCTTTACAACAACACCAGCATTTTTAGAAAAGAGATTCGATAAGATGACACGCTCAATGGTGTCTGGTCTTTTTCTTTTTGGTTATGTAACTGTGTTACTTCCTGTTGTTCTATATACTGGATCTCTAGCGATAATTACAATGTTTGATTTAAACCTTAATCTATCATTAGTAGTTGCTATTATTGGAATAGTGGGAAGTTCATATGCAATTTTTGGTGGATTAAAATCTGTTGCTGTTAGTGATACATTAAATGGAATAGGTCTTCTTATTGGTGGATTGACAATACCATTTCTTGCTTTAGCTGCACTTGGAGATGGATCATTTTTTGCAGGATTATCCAAACTAATAAATCAGAACCCAGAATATCTTACAGTATTAACCCAAAAAAATCTAGAAGGGAAAAACGTGTCGGTTCCATGGCCAACATTATTAACAGGGATGATGTTTATTCAGGTATTTTATTGGTCTACCAATCAAGTAATTGTCCAAAGAGCAATGGCAGCAAGAAGCTTGGCGGAAGGACAAAAAGGTGTTTTATTTGCTTCAGGTATGAAATTAATTGGGCCCTTAATGCTTTGTCTTCCAGCATTAATTGCTTTGCATATACCTGAATTGAAAATTGAAAGACAAGATCAAGTTTATGGAGCTGTTGTTCGTCATGTATTACCTGATTGGTCTTTAGGGCTTTTTGCTGCAGTCCTGGTTGGGTCTATCTTGAGCTCGTTTAATAGTGCATTAAATAGTGCATCCACTCTTTTTTCATTACAATTTTACAAAGCTTATATCAATCCACTTGCTAGTGAAGAACAAACTGTAGTTATTGGAAAATATTTCGGAATTATTCTTGCTTTAGCTTCAATAATTATTGCTCCATTACTGGCTCAAATGGATTCTATTTTTCAATATTTGCAAAAAGTAAACGGTCTTTATAGTGTGCCAATAATAGCAATATTTCTATTAGGAATAACTACAAAGCATATACCGGCTCTTGCTGCTAAAATTGGTATGATAGTAGGAATTGTTATGTACGGGTTTTTTACTTTTTCCCCAATTGAAAACCTTCATTGGTTGCATACGTACTTTATTAGTTTTACTTGGTCTGTCATTATTATGTTATTAATTGGTTATTTCAAACCAAAAAGTGATGAAGAGATTGCTTTAAGTGATGAGAAGACTCCTGCTCCAGTAGATATGACGCCATGGCCATTAGCTAAAAAGGTTTCAGCTGGAATATTTGGTGCCACAATTGCAATTTATTTACTTCTTACAGCATTGTCGAATTAAAAACATTAAGTTTGATGAAGCGTAGAAAATTCTTAAGTATAAGTTCTCTTATAGGGGCATCTGCATATTTGTCACCATCAATGTTATTATCAAGTTCAATAAAAAAATCAAAACTAAAATTAGGATTTATTGGTACTGGATTAAGAGGTCAAGGTATGATGCGTTTAGCGACACATCGTAATGATGTAGATATTCCAGTTATTTGTGATATTGATGATGGAATGATCGATAAAGCAATAAAAGTACTAAAAAAAGCTAGTCGTCCTATTCCTAAAGTATACAATAATGGGGATGAAGATTTTCGAAATATGTTAGATAATGAAGATTTAGATGGTGTTTTTATTGCAACACCATGGGAATGGCATCATCCAATGTCTATTGCTGCAATGAAAGCGGGAAAGCACGTTGGCACAGAAGTCCCTGCAGCTCTAACGGTAACGGATTGTTGGGATTTAGTAAATACATCAGAAAAAACTGGAAAATTTTGTATGATTATGGAAAATGTATGTTATCGTAGAGATGTATTAGCAGTCTTAAACATGGTTCGTTCAGGTTTGTTTGGTGAATTATTGCATTGTCAGGGCGGGTATCAGCATGATATACGAGATGTTAAATTTAATAATGGTTTACAACCGTATGGTGGTGGGGTGGAATTTGGAGATAAAGGGTATAGTGAATCTAAATGGCGTACTAATCATAGTATAAATCGTAATGGAGATTTATATCCTACTCATGGGCTTGGACCTGTAAGTACAATGCTTAATATAAATCATGGAAATCGAATGGTTTATTTGACATCTACCGCAACACAATCTCGCGGGTTACATAATTATATTGTTCAACATGGAGGGTCTGATCATCCAAATGCTTCAATAGATTTTAAATTAGGTGATATCGTTACTACTGTTATAAAATGCGCTAATGGTCAGACTATTATGCTAAGTCATGATACGAATTCACCACGACCTTATAGTTTAAACTTTCGAATTCAAGGTACAAAAGGCTTATGGATGAAGGATAACAATTCAATATACATTGAAGGAGTAAGCCCTAATGACCATCGTTGGGAAAGTGATAAAGAATATTTGGAAAAATATGATCATCCATTATGGAAAAAATTTGAAAATGAAGCAAAGGGGTCTGGACATGGAGGTATGGATTATTTTGTCTTTCGAGCTTTTATTGAATCTATGAAACGAGACGTGGCTCCACCTTTAGATGTCTATGATGCTGCAAGTTGGAGCGTAATTAGTCCTCTTTCAGAGAAATCAATAAAGAAAAATAGTGCTTCAGTAAAAATTCCTGATTTCACTCGTGGTAAATGGAAAGTTTCTAAGCCTAAATTTGCAATAAATGATTTATATTAGATTATGACTTTATCTACACTCGACTGGATTATAGTATTTTCATATTTTGCACTTTCTTTATTTATTGGTATAAAGGCTTCTAAAAAGGCTGGTAAGGATACAAAATCTTTTTTTCTAGCTGGTAGGAATATGCCTTGGTGGTTGCTTGGAGTCAGCATGGTTGCTACTACTTTTTCAACTGATACGCCAAATTTAGTAACAGATCTCGTTCGCCAAAATGGCGTATCTGGAAATTGGGGATGGTGGGCATTTTTGCTAACGGGAATGCTAACTGTATTTGTATATGCAAAATTGTGGCATCGTTCAGGAGTATTAACTGATATTGAGTTTTATGAGTTACGGTATAGTGGAAAAGCTGCAGCTTTTTTAAGAGGATTTAGAGCATTATACCTTGGACTAGTATTTAATGTGCTAGTTATGGGAGCAGTAAGTCTTGCTGCAATAAAATTTGGCGAAATTGTTTTAGGATGGCCCGGTTGGTTGACTCTTACGGTTGCATGTTCAATAACTTTAGCGTATAGCACATTAGGCGGATTAAAAGCAGTGATCATTACAGATTTTGTTCAGTTTGCTTTGGCTATGATTGGATCAATTTGGGCTATGCTATATATACTTAGCTTGGACCAAATAGGTGGACTTTCAAATTTGTTAATTGATAACAATGTAGTAGATAAGCTCGCATTGATTCCTGATCTATCAAACCCAGATGTGTGGGTACCTGTTTTATTAGTTCCTTTGGCAGTTCAATGGTGGGCAAGTTATTATCCTGGATCCGAACCTGGAGGAGGAGGGTATATAGCGCAACGTATGTTTTCTGCTAAAGATGAACAAAATGCTGTAAGTGCAACATTATTTTTTAATATCGCTCATTATGCATTAAGACCATGGCCCTGGATCTTGATTGCTTTGTCATCTTTAGTTATATATCCAGAATTATCTGATTTACAAACTGCATTTCCAAATCTACCTCCAGATAAATTGGGTCACGATGTAGCATACCCTGCAATGCTTACTCTATTACCAAATGGATTACTTGGTTTAGTAGCTGCATCTTTAATTGCAGCATTTATGAGTACAATGTCAACTCAACTGAATTTAGGAGCCAGTTATCTTGTAAATGATTTTTATCATAGATTTATTTCACCAGATGCATCAGAAAAACAACTGGTCAGTATGGGTAGATTGTTTACTATAATTTCTATAATACTTGGTTCAGGATTAGGTTTGTTACTTACAAGTGCAGGACAGGCATTTAATCTATTGTTGATGATTGGCGCTGGCACTGGAATGATCTACATATTACGTTGGTTTTGGTGGAGAATTAATGCCTATACTGAAATAGTTGCAATGATAAGCTCATTAATAATTGCTTTATATTTTAATTTTATTAATCAGAGTTATGAAAACTGGGAGAAAATAGTTTTTGGCTCATTATTAACTACAATAGTATGGATCGTTGCAACATATTTTACTCCACCAGATGATGATAAGACACTTCGTAGATTTGTTAAAAAAGTAAATCCAGGTGGGCCTGGATGGGCAAAGTTTCCAAATTCGGAAGCAAATGAACCCTGGCCTGTTCCAAATGGAATTTTATGTATGATTTTAGGCTGTATATCTATCTATAGTATCCTATTAGGAGTTGGTCAATTAATTTATGGAAATAATATTGGCTTTGGATTGATTGGACTTTCCCTAGCTTCAGCAATCAGTCTATTTCGTTTGTGGAAGTAAGTTCTCCTGGACGCATATGTTTATTTGGTGAACACCAAGATTATTTAGGCTTACCAGTCATTGCTATGGCAATGAATCTCCGACTTAGAATTAATGGTCAAAAAAGAAATGATAAAAAAATTGTAATAAACCTTCCTGATATAGGAAAATCAGAGTCATTTATATTAGGTGATTCATATCATGAAAAACCCAGTAATATTTTTCAAAGTGGTATAAAAGTTTGTATTGAGGATGGGTTAAGTTTTACCAAAGGTTTTGAAGCTGAGATTATAAGTGAAATACCAATCCAAGCAGGAGCTGGAAGTTCTTCAGCATTGATGGTAACTTGGATAAATTTTTTATCACAGTTAGCTGATATTCCTATAAAATGGAATAATGAAAAGATTGCAAAATTAGCATATAAAGCAGAAGTGCTCGAATTTAATTTACCAGGTGGAATGATGGATCAATATTCTTCTGCTTGTGGGAATTTAATTTTTTTACAATCAGTTCCAAAAATTACTATTCAAAAGCTTAATCCTAATTTAGGATACTTTGTTTTAGGTGATTCATGCGAGCCAAAAGATACAATACCTATTTTAAAACGATGTAGGGATATGCGTCTTCATATTGTACAAAAATTAACAAAAAAAATCCCCAACTTTGATTTGCAAAATCAATATCAATCAGATATTTCTTTTTTAAGTCAAGATGAGAAAAAAATTTTAGAAGCCACAATAAAGAATAGAGATATTTTAGTTAAATCATTAAAAGAATTGAATAAAGAAAGCCCAGATCCTTCTTTAATTGGTAAATACCTGTTAGATCAACATGAAATATTAAGAGATATATTGAATGTTAGCACTTCAAAGATTGATAATATGTTAGATGCTGCTTTAGTTGCAGGTGCTTTAGGTGGGAAAATTACAGGTTCAGGTGGTGGTGGTTGTATGTTTGCATATGCCCCAAATAATCCGGAAATTATTGCTAGAGCTATTGTAAAAGCTGGAGGAAAATCATTTATTATACGATCAGATATTGGTACTTCAGTTATTAATGAACATTAAATTATTTTTATGGTATGAATGAAATAACATTACTAGTAATGGCAGCAGGTATGGGGTCTAGATATGGTGGTCTCAAACAATTAGATAAGATAGGACCCAATGGAGAAACTATTATTGATTATTCAGTTTTTGATGCGATAAAAGCTGGCTTTTCAAAAGTTGTATTTATTATTCGTAAGGACTTTGAGGATGAGTTCAAAAAAAATATAAGTGATAAATTTTCTAATGATATCCAGGTTGAATTAGTATATCAAAATATTCATCATCTTCCCGCTGGATTTTTTGCACCAGATGATAGAATAAAACCTTGGGGAACAGGACATGCAATTTTATGTGCTTCTGAATCTATTGATGGTCCTTTTAATGTGATTAATGCTGATGATTATTATGGTAGAGATTCATTTAAGACTATTGCAGATTACTACAATGATGGAAATAATTCATTTAGTATGGTAGCATTTCAATTAGAGAAAACATTATCTGAATTTGGCTCTGTTACAAGAGGATTATGTTCCGTACATGATGATCGGCTTGTAAATATTGTTGAAACAGAGAATTTGGTAAAGTCAGAATCAGGGATTACATCAAATAGTGATCTAGATTTGATTGGTGATGAACCAGTTTCAATGAATATGTGGGGTTTTACACCGGTTATATTTGATTATTTAAATATTATGTTTGAAAAGTTTTTATCAAATAATATTAATGATAATAAAAGTGAATTTTTAATTCCAAGTGTAATTAACGATTTGATCAATTCAGGTGAACAACAAGTTCAAGTTTTGTATAGTAAATCATCTTGGTTTGGGGTAACATATAAAGAAGACAAACCATATGTTGTTCAACAAATACAAAACCTTGTAAATAGTGGTTTTTATCCACATAAATTATATCCTTTAAAATGACAAAATTTTTCTGGTTATCTAGTTTTGTAGGTTTGTATTGGGCTTATTGTCTTTATTGGGGATTTAAAGGAGCTAAATCTGCCAAAACATCTACTGATTATTTTCTAGCAGGTAGGTCTATTGGCGTATGGGTATTTGTTCTAGCAGCAACAGCAACAAGCTTTAGTGGATGGACTTTTGTAGGACATCCAGGTAAAATTTTTACCGATGGATTGCCTTACGCATTTGCTTCATTTTACGCATTAACTATTCCATTTACAGGAGTATTATTTCTCAGAAGGCAGTGGGTGTTAGGAAAAGCTTACAAGTATATTACTCCTGGTGAAATGTACACTGATTATTACGGAGGAAATGCAATGAGATTGTTAACAGTTCTTGTTGCATTTCTTTTTAGCGTTCCGTATTTAGGAGTTCAGTTACGTGCTTCCGGAAGTTTATTTCATGTTCTATCCGATGGATTAATTAGTGTGAATTTTGGTATGTTTGCTCTAACAGCTGTAGTGGTAATATATGTTGCTTCTGGAGGATTGCGGTCTGTGGCATACGTTGATTGCGCTCAAGCTATACTGCTGGCTATTGGAATTGTAATTCTTGGTGGGGTCGCCCTACATTACTCTGGGGGATGGACTGGCTTTACAACAGGTCTGGCAAAAATAATTAACGCGGATATATCTTCCGGAAAAAATCTTACAGCAGATGGCTATTCTATGAAAATTGCGATACCTGGTAGCATCCAGTTAGTATCATCTGGGTCAAAAGCAGTAGGTGGGGCTTGGACTGGAATCATGTGCATGACTTATATGTTTGCTTTAATGGGTATTCAATCTTCACCAGCTTTTTCAATGTGGGCATTTGCAAATAAAACTCCTCAAGCTTTCCGCTGGCAGCAAGTTGTAGCTTCTTCACTTATCGTAGGTATTTTATTATTTACATTTACAATATTCCAAGGATTAGGTGCCCAAATATTGGTTGATAATGGTATATTAAATGATATTTCTGATAAAAACCTTGTTCCTGAATTAATCAATTTACTTTCTGCATCTGCACCATGGTTAGTTGGCTTATTAGCGGTATGTGCACTAGCTGCTATGCAAAGTACTGGTTCAGCATACATGTCTACATTTAGTGCAATGGTAACACGTGATATATATGCAAAATTTATTTCAACAAATTCATCTGATGAAAATCAAAAAAATATAGGTCGTGTTTTTGTAGTCCTTGTTGCTGGCGCTGCATTAATAGTTGCTGCAAATTCCAGTCAAGCAATTGTTATGCTTGGCGGGCTGGCTGTTGCATATGGCTTCCAAATGTATCCAGCGTTAATTGGTATATGTTATTATAAGGGATTTACAACTAAAGGTGTGGTTTCTGGTCTCATTGTTGGGCTAATTGCTGTAACATTAACTGATAAAACCTCAGCCTGGTTTGGTGTTCCATGGGGAGCTTATCCTTTAACAATCCATAGTGCAGGTTGGGGTATTCTATTTAACCTATTAACAACATTTATCGTTTCTAAATTATATGCTGAATCGAGTAGTGAGAAAACAAATAAAGAAAATAAACACCAACTATTACAATTAGTGTCAGGTTTAAGTCCTGAAAGAAAAAAGAAAGTGAAACTAGCATGGATGCTTACCTTATTTTGGTTTTTAGTTGGATTTGGTCCATTTGCAAGTATTGGAAATACGTTTTTTTCTGACCCAAATAATCCAGCTTTATGGGCACCTTTTCATTTGCCATCACTTTGGGTGTGGCAATTAGTATTTTTGTTTTATGGAATCTTTGTAATGTGGTTTCTTGCATTCCATATGGGACTTTCTGATCCAATTGAAGAAGAAAAGATAAAAAATGCTATCTCTACAAATTCAAATTAATTGATTTAAAAGTCCGAAATAAATAGCAATTTGATTATTGAGGTATTATTTTGCTTAATATTAAGTTATTGTTAATTTTGCGGCCAATTTATTATTAATATTTTGATTAAAAAAAATTGAAAAAATAAAATATATTTTCAGGAGAAAACTCATGTACAAATTTTTCAACATTCGTTTAACAACTATTCTCATCTTTCTTTTAGTTATCAGTTGTGGTAAAAAGGAAAAAGAGGTTGTATTAATTGAACGGGATGGTGTTTCCTATGAACAAGGCGCTCAGAAGCCATATAGTGGGCCAGCATCATCTAAATATAGTAATGGTAAAATTAAAACCAAGGGACAATATGTTGATGGAATCCCAAGTGGAGTATGGACATTTTGGGATCGTAATGGAGTAGAATATACTGGCTCTGTTTCTAGATATGTTTTTCATCAGATTGAAAGTGGTGAAACTTTACAAAAGATTGCTGATAGATTTGAAGTTGATGTAGATCAATTGTATCAATTAAATGAAGATTTGGATAAAAAATCAAATGATAAGATTAAAGCTGATCAACTAATTAATATTAAAGAAGTTGATAAATCAGATGGTCAATTTTTAGTATGGTATGATAAATCTAGAACAAAAATAAAATCTCATAAAACTTTTAAAAATAGTAAACGTAGTGGCAAATGGACTTTTTGGCATGAAAATAGCAATGTTGCTAGAGCAATGTCTTATAAAGATGGGAAAAAGGATGGTGACTATGCTTTCTATTTTCAAGATGGATCAAAAAAAGAAGAAGGTTCTTGGAAAGAAGATAAGCGAGACGGCTTATGGGTTCAAAATTTAAAGAATGGAAATAAGAAAAAAGAGGGAACGTATTTAAACGGTAAGAAAGATGGTGTTTGGACAACATGGAATGATAAAGAATTAATTTCTTCAAAGTATTTGTATGAAAACAATAAAGTTATTGATAAGTGGGCTTTCAAATATGCTTTTTATAGTAATGGAAATGAAAAATCACTTAAAAGTACCCGTAATAATAAATTGGATGGTGATCAATCAAAATGGTATGAGAATGGACAGATCAAATCTAATGGAAACTATACTGAGGGATTAGAAGATGGTGACTTTGAATTATGGTATGAGAATGGACAATTAACTAGCAAGAAAACTTATGTCAAAGGCACTTTAGATGGGGAAGCATTTACATGGTATGAAAACGGTAAACAGGAAACTAGTACAAATTATGAAAATGGAATAAAAAATGGAGAATTCTCAGATTGGTTTGAAAATGGACAAATGCGTCAACAAGGAAAGTATGTTAATGATGAGTTTTTCTTGTCAACTCGATGGAATAAAGATGGTGGCGTTCTTATAAAGGATGGTAATGGTAAATGGGCTGGTAAAAATTCTGAAGGGTTGAAACTATGGGCAAAAGAATATAAAGATGGTCGGCTAGTATCAGACTGGGAATATAAATATGAATACCATGATAATGGTAAAATTAAAAAGGAAATTACTTTTCAGGGCGGTAATGAGGATGAATCCAAAACATATTTTGAAAATGGAAACATAAGAGAAGAAGGAAAATGGGTTGAAGGAGAGTATCTTATTTCAAATCGTTGGAGCTCGAAAGGCGGCTTAATTATTAAAGAAGGCCAAGGTAGAATTAAAGGTTCAAATAAAGATGGACTTGTTCTTTACGAGCAGGAGTATGTAGACGGAAAATTGGAGATGAAATGGGATTATCAATATGAATATTATGAAAACGGTAATATGAAATCTCAGACAGGATTTTCTGATGGCTTAAAGCACGGGAGATACTCTAAATGGTTTGAGGATGGAAGTTTAAATGAAAGAGGAAAAAATCAGAATGGTAAACCATTTGGATTTTATGAATTATGGTTAGAAGGTGGCCAAAAACGTGAAGAAGGGCAATGGTCATTAGATGGAGAATATCTAATTAAAAACCGTTGGAATAAACAAGGTACAATTCTTATTAATAATGGAAATGGAAGTTTGCTTGGTAAGAATAAAGATGGTTTAGTCGTATGGAAGAAAGAATATATTAATGGAAGGTTAGAGTTTGATCAACAAAATAAACATGAATTCTATAGTAATGGACAAGTCAAATCTGAGATAGGTTATTTTGAAGGAAAAAAACATGGCCTCTATAAGACATGGTTTGAAAATGGACAACAGCAAACTCAAGGAAAGTATCAATTTGGAAAGGATCATGATCGATTTGCAGAATGGTTTGATAATGGAAATTTAAAAGAACAAGGTGAGTATAGAGATGGTATATACTTTATGATGAATCGTCTTTCAAAAGGAGGTTCTAAATTAGTAGCTAATGGGAATGGAAGTTGGGTTGGCAGAGATTCAAATGGATTGGAATTATGGAGAAAATTATATAAGGATGGTTTATTAGAAAAAGAATGGAATTATGAGTATGAATATCATCCAAATAGTGAACTTATGTCTTCTAAAAGATTTCTTAGAGGCGTAAAAGATGGTCCCTTTATTACTTGGTATGATAATGGCCAAAAAAGATCAGAAAGCTTTTGGGAGATTGATAAAAAAATTGGTAAATGGCTAACATGGTATAGTAATGGGCAATTAGAATCTCAAGGTTCTTATGTTGATGATAAAAAAGATGGAAGATGGGTTTCTTATAATAAAACCGGAGAAAAAGTTTCTGAAGTTATTTATGCCGCTGGTGAATTAATAAATAATTAATTTATTTTATATATAAAAACCCCGCTTAGCGGGGTTTTTTTTTGATTAAATTTGAAGTAATTATAATATTTGTATTAATATGAAAAACAAAATAAATATAAACGCACGATTTGATTCATTTCAAGAATATAGTCTTTATCAAAGCCTAGATAATAAGTCTAAGAATGAAATTAAAGATATTGGTTTAGAATACAAGCTTACTTTTCAAGAATTAAAACAAATTACAGATATGGCTGTAGATTTTGAAATGTGGGAGGAGCCGAGTATTGGAATTCTATGGAAACAATATTCTAAATCTTTAAAAAAGTCAAATAAGTTATTTAATAAAACCGTATTAAAATCTATAAAAAGTAATTGGATATCGTTAAAAGAAAACAAAACCAAATATGAAAGAAAAAATAGACGAAACTATACTAGTGCTGCTAGAAAATTAAAAGAAATTGATAGAGATAATGAAGTATTTGGAATGTGTCCTGTTGCATCTGAAAAAACTGTATGTTGTAATTTGATGACTATTGATGTGGCACAAGGTTGCGGTTTGGGCTGTAGTTATTGTAGTATTCAGACGTTTTATGAAAATGGAACTATTGGGATAGAGAAAAATTTGAAAGATAAACTTGCTGAAATAGATTTAGATCCAAATAAAAATTATCATATTGGATCAGGTCAATCTTCGGATTCTCTTTCATTAGGGAATAAGAATGGTATTCTAGATGCTCAATTAGAATTTGCAACTAATAACCCCAATATTATTCTTGAGTTTAAAACTAAATCGAAAAATATTAATTATTTTTTAAATGTTAATACACCAAAAAATATATTTATTAGTTGGTCTTTAAACCCTCAGCTATTTATTGATAATGAAGAAGCTCGTACAGCTTCATTAATTGAAAGACTAAATTCTGCTCGCAAGTTATCTGATATGGGAATATTAGTTGGTTTTCATTTTCATCCTATAGTGTATTATGAAGGATGGGAAAAAGATTACAATGATTTAATACTTATTTTAATGGATATGTTTTCTCCTGATGAAATAGGTCTTATTTCATTTGGAACGTTAACATTTATTAAGCCTGCAATCAAATCTCTGAGAAAAGTTGGGACAAAAAGCAAAATACTGCAAATTCCATTTGCTGAAGCTGCAGGAAAAATTTCATATCCTATGCAAACAAAGAAAAAAATCTTTTCAAAAGTTTGGAATTCATTTACTCCATGGCATGATAAAGTATTTTTCTATTTCTGTATGGAAGATAGAGAATTATGGAATCATGTCTTTGGAAGATGCTATGAATCAAATGATGAATTCGAAAGTGATCTATTTAATAGTGTTAGAGCAAAATTGGGATTAAATGATTCTATTAAAACAATTTAGATTTATAATTAAACATCTTAAGATATTAATTATATTTTTTAAATGAAACATGGCGGAGATATTGTTGCATCTACTTTAAAGCAACATAATATAAAACATATTTTTACTCTTTGCGGTGGTCACATTTCCCCAATTTTAGTTTCTTGTTCACAAAACGATATAAAAGTAATAGATGTACGTCATGAGGCAACAGCTGTTTTTGCAGCAGATGCAATATCACGTTTGTCGCCTGCTATTGGTGTAGCTGCCGTCACAGCAGGACCAGGATTAACCAATACAGTAACCGCTGTAAAAAATCTTCAAATGGCTCAAGTTCCAGTATTGTTACTTGTTGGGGCAACTGCAACTGTATTAAAAAATAGAGGGAGTTTACAAGATATTGATCAAATAGGATTGATGAGATCATTAACAAAATATCAAGCCGTAGTGAATAAAGGAAAGGACATTGCTAACCAAATTAATAAAGCAATCATTATAGCACAGTCCGATGTACCAGGACCAGTATTTATTGAATTACCTCTCGATTTATTATATCCTAAGGATATGGTTTATGATCTATATGGTCTTAACCAAAAAATGTCATGGTTTGTAAAATATTATTTACAAAGAAATTTTAATAAAATATTTAATGATTTTGATAAGAAGCCTTTGCCAGTACCTAAAATTAATTATTCTAATATATCATCAAATAAATTATCAAAATGTTTAGAAATGATATTAAAAGCAAAGAAACCATTATTGTTGATTGGAAGTCAATTGATGATTAATGTTTTAAATATTGAAAAAATATCAAAGCAATTATCTTTGATGAATATGCCAATCTTTGTATCTGGAATGGCTAGGGGGTTAATGTCTAATAAAGATATAGAAATTTTTCGGCATAAAAGAACATTAGCTCTAAATGAGTGTGATTTAGTTATCCTAGCTGGTGTTCCATGTGACTTTCGTTTAGGATATGGTAGGCAAATTAATAAGGATGCAAAAATCATAGCTATTAATCGAGACCGAAAAGATTTGTATTTAAACATTAAACCTTCACTAGCAATTCAATCAGATCCTGGGAGTTTTATATCTAAAATATCAGAAAAAGTAAGTGAGAATAAATTAAACTATTCTGTTTGGTTAGATAGCTTAAGATCTCGAGAGAAAGATCGTGAAAATGAAATAGAAAAACAGTCTAAAATAAAAACTGATTATGTTAATCCAATACAACTATTTAGAATTATTAATGAACACATAGATAAAAATGATATTATCGTAGCAGATGGCGGGGACTTCGTTGCAACTGCATCATATATTTTACGACCAAGATTCCAATTAGGTTGGCTTGACCCTGGTCCATTTGGAACTTTAGGTGTAGGTGCAGGTTTTATTCTTGGAAGTAATTTTGCATGTCCTAATTCAACAATCTGGGGTATATATGGCGATGGAGCATTTGGATATAGTATGGCAGAATTTGATACATTTTCTCGTCATAATATTCCAGTAATTGCGATCATTGGTAATGATGGGGGATGGACTCAGATTGCCAGAGATCAAGTAGAAATATTTAATGATCCAGTAGCAACGGAATTAGGATATTCAAACTATCATGAAGTGATAGATAAATTAGGAGGCATAGGTTATGAAATTTCAGAAAATGATGATATTCATGATGTTATTGTTGAAGCCAAAGAACATGCAAAATCAGGAAATAGTGTTCTTATAAACGTGAAAATTGGAAAAACTGATTTTAGAAAGGGATCCATATCAGTATGATGAATAGAAGAATAACATTTTTTTTAATACTGTTTCATTGCGTAGTAATAGGAAAAGAGTCTATAACGGTTAGTGATGGAAAATTTACTTCAATAATAACTAGAGACGATTGGGGTGTGCCACATGTCCATGGTATTACTGACGCAGATGCAGCGTTCGGTTTAGCATATGCTCATGCACAGGATGATTTTAAAACAATACAGGATGTGCTTATAGCTTCACGAGGTAAACTATCTGAGTTCTATGGTGTTAAAATAAAATCTGTAAAAGTATTTTTAAATTTATTAAAAGGGGATATATCTGGTTTACAGGGAATACAAAATGTTGCAAATGATTATTTTGTCAATGTAATTGGAATATGGGATGATTTAGATAAAAGATACCAAAATGAGGTTCCATTAGACGTTAGAATGATTTGTAATGGTTATGCTGCAGGAATAAATCAATATGCAATAGATAATCCAAAATCTGTATTTAAAAAATTATATCCATTAAAAGGTGTAGATATTATAGCAGGTTTTATGCATAGGACTCCATTGTTTTATGGAATGGGTGGTGTCTTGAATAAATTAATGAAATCAAAACCGCCTGAACAAATTGGATATAACTCTAATGATGAAAAAGGAATAATGCAAATGCATGCTAGCAATGTTTTTGCAGTTAGCCCGAATAGAAGCTCCGATGGTTATACTCGTTTAATGGTAAATAGCCACCAACCTTGGGCTGGACCAGTAGCTTGGTACGAAGCTCATATAACTAGTGATGACGGATGGGATATAATCACTGGTTTATTTCCAGGTTCTCCAGTAGGACTTGTTGGTCATAATCCAGACCTAGGTTGGAGTCATACAGTAAATGATCCAGATCTTATTGATGTATTTCGGCTTGAGATAAATCCATATAATGAAAATCAATATTTATATGATGGAGAATGGCTTGATCTTTCAATAGAGAAAATTAAAATAAAGGTAAAAATATTTGGATTATTTTCTTGGAAGGTCAAAAGAGTTCTATATAACTCCATACATGGACCAGTATTAAAAACTGATCATGGAACATACGCTATACGATATGCTTCTATGGGAGATGTGCGTTTAGTAGAACAATGGTATCGAATGAATCGTTCACGAAATCTATCTGAATTCAAAGAAGCAATGTCTATACATGCAATCCCTATGTTTAACACTGGTTATGCAGATAAATCAGGGAATATTTACTACGTCTATAATGCAAAAATACCCAAAAGACATCCGGATTTAGATTGGAAAGGTGTTGTACCAGGAGATAAATCAATTTATTTATGGAATGAGTACATACCCTATGAGGAATTACCCCAAATTGAAAATCCCCCAGGCGGTTTTATATATAGCTGTAATAATACTCCATATCTTTGTACAGATGACCCAAATGATTTTCCTAATCGATTGCCAGAAAATACGGGAATTGATACACACCAAACTAATAGAGCATTAAGAGCATTAGAGTTATATGGAAAGGATAAAAGTATTACTAGGGAAGAGTTTTTAGAATACAAATACGATAAACGATATTCGAAAAATTCTCATGTTGCAAGTGTACTAGAAAAATTTCTTATGGATTCAAAAGAAATTTCTAATGATTTAAAACCAGCTATTAATTTGTTAAAAGATTGGGATTTATCTGGAGAGCAAGAAAATCAAGCAGCAGCATTGGGTTTCTTAACATTCCGTCATATTGGGTTTAACCCTGAAGAATACACGTATAATTATGAAAAAATAATGGATAAAATGAAAGATGGAATTCAGTTTTTAACTGAAAATTATGGAAGGATTGATATTCCACTAGGCAATGTTCAAAGACTGAAACATGGAAAAGTAAATTTACCTCTTGGTGGAGGCCCAGATATGTTACGTGCAATTTATACAAGAAATGATGAGAATATTATGAAAGGTGTTGCTGGAGACTGTTACATTCAATTCGTTGAATGGGATCCGGAAGGAAATATTTATTCTGAAAGTGTTCACCAATTTGGAGCTAGAACTTCTGTTATTGATTCAAAACATTATGATGATCAAACAAAACTGTTTTCGAAAGAGATTATGAAACCTATTCGGCAAAAATAAATTATAGTATTATTTCATAATAGTTATGAATGAAATAAAACTTTTAGATGGTGCGATGGGAACACAGCTTTTAGAATCTGGCTTAAAACTGCCTTTGCCAATTTGGTCAGGCGATATAAACCTTACTCATCCTGATTATATAAAAAAAATACATAATTCTTATCTAGATGCTGGTTCAGATATATTAACTACCAATACATTTCGTACGACACCAAGAACATACTTAAATAATGGTTTTTCTTTTGATATTGCAAATATAAGATCACGTAAGAGTTTAGTTAGAGCAGTTGACTTAGCTATAAAAGTTGCGAATCGAAATACAATTATTGCTGGATCAATAGCTCCTCTTGAAGATTGTTATGAGCCAAACTTATTTCCAGGAGAAAATTATGCCAATAAGGAATTTAGAGAACTTGCGTTATGGCTACAAGATGCTGGTGTAAATTTGATCCTATTTGAAACTATGGGATGTTGGCTTGAAATTAAATCAGCCATTTTATCCACTAATGATTTAGTAATTCCTAGATGGATGAGTTTGGTTTTAAAAGATGGAAATAGATTATTAGATGGTACAGATTTAGTAAAAGTATTATCTAATTTATTAGACTCTGATATTGAAATGATTCTCCTTAATTGCAATTCAAGCAACACTACAGATGAAGCAATTAAATTAATTAAAAATAATTGGACTAAGCCATGGGGTGTATACCCAAATGTTGGAATATCTATGCCTTCAAAAGAGGGTGTAATAGATAAAAAGATTAGTATTAATGGATTTATAAAACAAGTTACGAAATATATTGATGCTGGTGCTTGCGTTATTGGAGCGTGCTGTGGATCAAATCCCTATTATATAAAAGCTTTAAGAGCTTTAATAGATATTAATACAAAAAAATGATAATTCTTTTCCAATATGTATTCTCTATAATTATTTCATTAAATTGTACGTATGCCTCGGACTAAGAATAATTTATTTTCGATACTTTTTCTATCCTTATTATTTTATTATTCTTGCAGTGTTTCAGAAGATTCACTTCCAGACACTTGGGTGACTTTTCGAGTTGACATGAGCAATGAGACTATCTCTGCTAATGGAGTTCATATTGCAGGTAATATGGTATCAACAAATGGAACTATCGAAGAAATGCTTGATTTAGATAACGATGGTATATATGAAGTATCTTTATCTTGTACAATTGGCGACACAGTTGAATATATGTATTTGAATAGCAATGTTCTTGGTGGAAATGCAGAATCATTAGATAGTTTATCATGTGTACTTTCTGGAACTGGCAATCGTTGGTTAGAAGTGCCAGATACGGATTCTCTTATTTTAGATATTGTTTGTTATAATAGCTGTTTAGCTTGCGTTGATACACTTGATGGAACAGTTAATGATTTAGAGGACTTAAAGCTTTTTAAAGGATTATGGGAATTACGAGATTTATGTGAAGGGTTAGATACTATTGGTTTTGATGTAAGTAACTCTGGTGATACTACCTGGTTTACAGAATCAACACTTGACCATGATTCTTTATTAATCTTTTTTCCTGATACGGGTGCATATTTTACATATGGAGATTGGCAAGGAAATTGTGACAATGAAGAAAGTTCATGTTTTTTTACTCAAACTTATGATTTAGATCTTAATGCGTTCGGTCAGTTTTCTTATTATTTTTTAACAGAAGATAATGATTCTTTGTTTGTTTATTTTACTCTGTCTTTGGGCGTAATAGAACTTAATCACTTTACCTATGATCCAAATGTTTTAACAATTCAATATTATATCCCTCCCGTTTATGATTTTCCTTCAAAGTCAGAAGTGTATGATAAAATCAATGATGATTTTGATGATATTCCTGATATAATACCTAATTTCTCTCCTATTTGTTCTGGCTCAGGCCGTATATCAATACAAGACCAAGTGGGACATCTAAATAGCCCATAATATTTAAATAAATTAATTATGACATCCATCAAATTGTATAAGATAGTGGTTGTATGCTTTGTGCTTACCTTTAATGCTTGTGATAGAAATAATCTTGTTCGAGTTACTGCGCAAGATGTACTGGATGTTGCTAAGTTTGAAAAAGGAAAACGAGCAGTTTTAATTAATGTTTGGGCTACTTGGTGAAGTTCATGTGTAGCGGAGTTTCCGTTCATTAGGGATTTAGAAAATAAATATCAGGATGATTTAAATGTTATTTTTGTTAGTGGCGATTGGTTAGAGCAAGAGGAAGATGTTATTAAATTTCTAAAAAAAATGAAAATCACTGATGAATTGTTTATTAAAGATCAACCAGATGAAGAGTTTATCAATGGAATACATCTTGAATGGACAGGCACACTTCCATTTACTATTGTATTTGGAAAATTATCAGGTTCCATAGTAGATTTTTGGGAGAATTCAGATTCTGAAGAGCGCTTCATTAAAGCGGTTGAACGAGCAATAATGTTATAGGAGATAATATGATACGTTTAATTACACTATTCGCACTTTTTGTAAGTTTTAATTTACAAGCTAAAGAGTTGGATTTAGGATCTAGCATGCCTTTGGAAGAAGTGAAAATGTTAGATATAAGTGGTAAGAATATTTCTTTAACTGATGCAAAAGGGGAGAATGGTTTATTGGTTATTTTTTCATGCAATACCTGTCCATGGGTTTTGAAGTGGCAGGATAGATATGTTGAATTAGCAAAAAAATACAAACCTAAAGGAATAGGTGTAATTGCTATCAATTCAAATGAAAAGAATTTCGAATCATCGGAAAGCATAGATGAAATGAAAGATCACGCTAAAGACAATAATTATAATTTTTACTATACAATGGATGAAGGTTCAAAGCTTGCTCGAGAATTTGGCGCATCTAAAACACCTCATGTTTATTTATTTGATAAAAATGATAAACTTGTTTACCGTGGCGCAGTAGATGATAATGCTAAAAAAGCGAATAAAGTAAAAAGACCATATGTTGCCAATGCAATTGATGCAATGCTTGCTGGAAATGATATAAAATATGCATCAACGAAAGCATTGGGATGCGGCATTA
>JAZAOA010000015.1:0-3943 GCA_036228285.1 Fidelibacterota bacterium | reverse complement strand
CACTTAAATGATACAGTAATAACATCGCAGCTTCACTCCCGCTTGCCTCGTCACCATGTACTGAATATCCAAAGTATGCTACAACAGGCATTTTCTTAATCGATTTATTAGAAACTTTTGTTGGTTTCAAAGATAGATTTCTGTTTTCTTTAAGAATTTGATCTAGCTTTTTTTGATTTTCAACACTAGTAATAATGGCATGAATTAATTTCCTACCTTCATGAGTTGTACCATGATCTTTGACAATAACTCTGTTGCTTTTGTTTGCAACTGCATAAAAATAATCGATGATTTGATCAGTTCGAGTATGTTGTTCACCCAAATGATGATTAAATACATCAATTGGTTTTGGCACTGAAGTATTGAAAGTAGTTTCATTGAATTCCATCGGTAATTCAATATCATCTACTTGAGCTGATATGAAAGAAGATAAAATTAAGATGTAAAATATTCTTTTATCTATAATATTCATTTTTCTTGCTGAATTTAATGTATATTCTGCCCCGCTATGAACCAATTTAGTCCAAAAAATCGATTTATTTCGAATGAATAGAATGCTGGAAATTTATTTTAGTATTGAAGGCATAAAAATCAATAATAACAATGCACCTAATCAGGTGCATTTTTTTTGTGGAGATATTAATAAAATATGAACAAAATACTATCTTTAGTTGAACTTCAAAATGTAGACACACAGTTAAAAGATTTAAATGAACTACTAGGTGATTTGCCAAAGAAAGTTGAAAAATTACGCTTGGAAGAAGAAGGCTTGATAAATGATGTAAATCAAGGAAAAGATCGTCTTAAAGAAATTGAATTATCTTTAAATAAGGCAGAGCATCAAATGGCCGATTATAAAGCAAAGATCAATAAGCTAAAAGATCAATTATCATTAGTTACATCAAATAAGCAATATGATGCACTTACTCAGGAAATAGAATATCTAAAAACAGAATTAGATGAAGAAGAATTGAAAGACCTTGAATTTGAAGAAGAAAAAGAATCATTAATGAATAGTGTTAAAGAAAAAGAAGAGAATCTTGAATCATTAAGTAAAGATTTATCTGTTAGAAGAGAAAAACTAGAAGAACTAATGTCTGAATCAGCAGAAAATAAATCTGCATTAGAAAAAGAACGTGAAAAAAAATTATTAAATATAGATGAATCTATTTTAAGTAGATATTCTCGAGTTAGCAATGCAAGAGAAGGTCTTGCAGTTGTAAAACTAGATGGGAGTGCTTGTGGGGGTTGCGGATTTGTTGTCCCACCACAAGATGTTTCAGACATCCGTGAAAAAGATAATTTTTATACTTGTGACATATGTAGTCGTTTCATTTATTATTTAAAAAAATAAATATTAAAATTTCTTACTTGTATTTTTTGTATAACCCTTTTAATCTCATCAGTTTTTTGATAGTCTGAGAAAATTGAGTGATTACTCTGTATATCAGAGAGGAAAGTCCGAGCACCGCAGAACAGAGTGCCTCCTAACGGGAGGAGTCTTATAGATATGGAAAGTGCAGCAGAAAGTAAACCGCTAATGGATTTGTTTTGGCAAATTTCAAGCAAGGCTGAAAGGGTGGTGTAAGAGACCACCAGTCTCTTAGGTGACTGAGAGAGCTTGTAAACCCCACTTGGTGCAAGATCGAATAAGCTTCCAGATATTGTTCGTATCACTATGAGAAGCGGGTAGATCGCTTGAGGTAAGCGGCAACGTTTATCCCAGAGGAATAATCACTGAACTTTGATATTTCAAAGGGGACAAAACTCGGCTTATAGATTTTTTCAGACTATCAATAATTTTGTTGAAAACTATTGTAGAATAGTTAATGTAAACTGATATTAAGCCCAGGAAAATAGTTATGAAAAATGCACAGATTACCGGTATTGGTTTTAATGTTCCTGATAGAATTGTAACTAATCAAGATTTAGAAAAGATTATGGATACATCTGATCAGTGGATTCAAGATAGATCTGGTATAACTCAAAGACATTGGGTTGGTGAAGAAAGCAATGCATCAATTTTAGCAATACAGGCTGCAAAAAATGCAATGTTAGATGCAAAAATTGATCCAAATGACATTGATTTAGTAATATGTGCTACTCTTACATCCGATTATTTTTTTCCTGGTATAAGTAATCAAATACAGCATTCACTTGGAATGAGAAATGTGGGTGCATTTGATATAAAAGCAGCATGCTCAGCTTTTATTTATTCTCTTTCCATAGGAGAACAATTTATACGAACCGAGCAATATAAAACTATTTTAGTAGTTGGAGCCGAAGTTCAATCAACCGCTTTAGATCTTTCAGATGAAGGTAGAAATATTTCTGTTCTTTTTGCTGATGGCGCTGGAGCGGCTGTTTTGCAAGCAACAGAAAATAATAAAGGAATTTTATCTACCCATCTACATTCGGATGGTAAATTTTTAAAAGATTTGTGGTGTGAGGCTCCAGGAACTTCAAATAATCCTCGACTTTCAAAAGATATTTTAGATAAAGGAAAGCATCTTCCATATATGAATGGAAGAGAAGTTTTTAAGAATGCTGTTAGAAGATTTCCTGAAGTTATAAAAGAAGCAATGGATGCAAACGAATTAACTATAGATGATATTTCTCAAATTATACCACATCAAGCTAATCACCGAATTAGTGAAGCGGTTGCAAAACGAATGGGCGTTGGAATGGATAAAGTATTTAGCAATATCAAATACTATGGAAATACTACTGCTGCATCTATCCCAATTGCAATGTGTGAAGCAAGAGACAAAGGCCTGTTTTCGGATGGTGATATAATAATTTTAGCAGCATTCGGGGCGGGATTTACTTGGGCATCTGCTGCTATACGTTGGTAATTATTTTTATGATATAAAATTTTATTGTATGGATACACTTTTTTTTAGCGATGAACACAATATGTTAATTGAAATGATTTCAGATTTTGCAAAATCTGAAATTACTCCAATTGCAAGAGAAATTGATCAAAATAGTAGATTCCCATCTGAAGTAATAAGCAAATTAGGTGATCTTGGAGTATTAAGTATACCAGTACCAAAAAAATATGGTGGATCTGGTATGGATAATGTTGCCTATGCAGCAGCAATTATGGAGTTAGCAAAGGCCGATGCTTCTATAGCAATTACAGTAGCAGCACATACTTCATTAGGAACAATGCCTATTGTCCTTTCTGGCTCTGATGAGCAAAAGAAAAAATATGTTCCCAAATTAGCTTCTGGAGAAATCCTTGGTTCATTTGGTTTAACAGAACCAGAAGCTGGTAGTGATGCAGGCGCAACTAAAACAACAGCAGAAAGAACTCGAGAAGGTTTCATTGTTAATGGTGGAAAGATATTTATTACAAATGCTGGTGTAGCCGGTTTATTAAGTTTTACTGCTCAAATAATTGAAGAAGGAAAAAATAAAGGGATAGGCGCATTTGTAATCCCAACAGATATTGATGGATTAACAATATCTGAACCTGAAAAGAAGATGGGATGGAGAGCAAGTGATACAAGGCAATTATTTTTTAATAATATGTTAATAAATGATTCAAATATGATTGCAGAACCAGGAGAAGGCTTCAAAATATTTTTAAAAATTTTAACAGGAGGAAGAATTTCAATTGCAGCTTTAGCGGTTGGCACTGCACTAGGAGCTTATGAAAGAGCATTAAAATATTCTGTAGAGCGAGAAGCCTTTGGAAAAAAAATAAATAAATTCCAATCTGTTGGATTTAAACTTTCAGATATGGCAACACAAATAGAGGCTGCAAAGCTATTAACCTTTCATGCAGCATGGAAAAAGGATAATGGGCATGATATTATAAAAGAAGCTGCAATGGCAAAATTATTTGCGAGCGAAGCTGCTATGAAAATTACTACAGATGCTATCCAGATTCATGGTGGATATGGATATGTAAAAGATTATGATGTAGAACGGTATT
>JAZAOA010000014.1:0-7412 GCA_036228285.1 Fidelibacterota bacterium | reverse complement strand
ATATTATAATAATCTAATTGGGTAAGAAATTTTTCCTTAGCTATATAAATTTCATGGCTTCCTAAATATGAACTGTCTCTTTGAAAATATCTTGAAGTTATTTTTTCAGTTTGATTAATTGAATCTTGTAAGTCCTCATAATAAAACTTGTAATTATAATATTTGTTTCCAATATCATCATAGACAGATACTGATTTAGGTCTTCCATCTTTCATACTTCTAAAATCAGCGATCCAATTAGTACGTATCTCACTTGCTGGGTTTGCAAATAAAATGCTATCAAGTTGAGTAATAATCATATTTTTATGAAATGTAACTTTATAAGCAGAACGCGTTCCATCTTTATTCCAGCGCAATCTATATGTAAATAGCTTTTCTCCTAATCCATTATATCTTTCAACATATGTTAATCTTCCTTTGCGTCCAAACGTCGCCTTATAATGAGGTAGTCTTTCCGAATCCCATTCTGAAATAGGATTGGTAAGTTCTCGTTTATAATCATTCCATTCCGTGTAAAATAATGTTCTTGTTTGTACGGTATCTAATACACCTTTATCTCGTTTACTTGGTATATATTCAATTTTAATTAAGTCTCCACTCCCATCATATGTTGCTTTAAAAAATGCTCCTTTTTTTGATTTAATTTTATCCATTCCATCTTTTAATAAAACTGACCTTGTAAGGTCTGTTGGAAAATATTTGACAATAGTAGTATCCATTGATTGTCCAATCAAAAAGAAAGGGAACCATATAAATGTGTAGCGAAAAATAATTACTACTTTCAATACTATTATATCTATAAACCCCAGATAATAATAAACAATAAAGCAAATATCATACTTGCCCGCACCCAGGTTCCACTTTGAGTCTGCCTTTGATATTCTTCAATCTCTGCATCAATCGCTCTATAACTCATAACAACTAACTCTACTCTACCTTCTTCAACCATTACATCTTGTTGACCTAAACGTATAATATCTTTTAAGGTTTTATTTGATGGAACAGATTGTTCTGGAATTCCGTCATCTGGAGGAAAAATACTTACTTTGTGCCAGCCAGGGGTCACTGTTAAAGCTTGTTTTATCGGGGTTTTGCCAATGTAATAACCATCTAGATATATTGGCACACTATCTGTATCACATGAAATTTTCATTGCTGTATATTTTGCACGGTTATCCCAGTTCACAGCTTGTGCAAATAATAGATTAATAAAGAATAAGGTTAATATATATAATCTCACAAAAATTATTCTGTTTCAACATTCTCTTTTAATTGATGCAAAGTTTTCTGTAACTCTGTTACTTGAATAATAATTTCTTTTGCATCTTCTCCAGAGGATTCTAGTTCTCTTATCTTTATCCTTGCTTGCTTAATTTCATCTTGTATTTGTTTCCCTCTTATTGTAGCAAAACAATCTTTTATAATTAATTTTGGATCATCAGAGTTAATATCATCAAAGAGAATTTTAGATACCAATTTTTTTTCATCCATATCTTCAAATTGATCAATGATAGCAGAAAGATCTTTGGGTTGATTTTCCTTTATTAATAATAAACCTATTTTTTGTAAAATTGGTTCATCAAATATTTGAAAATCTATTACATTTTTCATTGATGGATACACTTCATCAAAATTAAATGCAATAGCCCGAATAATTTCTAATTGTGCTTTTTGTATTGTATTTGTAAATGCTTGGTTCTTGGGACTAGATTGTTCTGAATCCGTCCTAACTCTCTTCATCCCAATTTGACTATTAAATAATCGAAACACTTCTACTTCATCTAATTGAAGCTCTTGAGATAATGATTTGAGTAAGTCATCTCGAATAATTCCATCATTAATTAGTGATATTTCTTTGAGAATTTCTTTTACAGTTTTAGATCGGTCAGTAGCTGATAGATTTTTTACATCTTTCTTTTGTAAGTGAAATAATAAAAGAGACATACTTGATCCCATCGCTTCTTGAAAAGCATTGACACCAGCTTCTCTTACCCAATCATCTGGATCTTTATCACTAGGCATAGGGATAACTAAGGGTTCTATTCCTGCCTGAAATAGGACATATCCGGCTCTTAGAGTTGCATTTATCCCTGCCTCATCTCCATCATATGCTAAATAAACTTTGGATGCAAACTTTCGTATTTGAGAAGCATGATTAATTCCTAAAGCAGTTCCAGAAAGAGCTACAACGTTTGGTATCCCTAATTGTACTAATTGTAAAAAATCTGTATAGCCTTCAACTAGAACTGCTGTCGAAAATTTTCGGATCGAATCTCTTGTCTTATGCAACCCATAAAATACTTCACTTTTTCTATATAATGGTGTTTCAGGAGAGTTGAGGTATTTTGCTGGATCTTTATGATTAAATATTCGTCCTCCAAAAGCTATGGGTTTACCTGATTGATGAAATATAGGAAACATTATTCTTGAGCGAAATCGATCGCGCCAACCCCTACCAGTTTTTATAAATAATCCAGTTTTATCATATACATCATCATTAAATGATAATGATTTAATTGTGTTTGTTAATGTATCCCATGAATCTGGAGCAAAGCCAATCTGATATGTTTTTATCGTATTATCATTTAACCCTCTATTATATAGATAATCAAGTGCTGCTGCTCCTTTTTCTGAATAAAGAGTATTGTGATAAAGCTTAACTGCTAAATCATGTACTTTATATAAGGAAGAAAAAATTTTGTTTGATGGGCCAGATTGATAGTCTACTTGTATTCCATATTTTTGTCCTAACTGCTGTACTGCTTCTATGAATGAAATCTTTTCATGCTCGACAATAAAGCTAAATACATTTCCGCCAGCACCACAGCCAAAACAATGATATATTTGTTTATCTGGCGCAACACTAAAAGATGGTGTCTTTTCTGAATGAAAGGGACATAATCCAAAAAAATTTCTTCCTCTCTTTTTAAGATCAACATATTGAGCAACAACATCGTAAATATCTGCAGTATTACGAATGCGTTCAATTGTTTCCTCTGGTACACGTGGCATAATTAGGATTTACCGTTATTAAGCATGGTATCATTTTCCATCATATCTTTTAAGAATATTTCTCCTTCTTTAATAGGATCTTCAAGATGAAAAAGGTTGATTATGATAAAGCGTGTATTTGTAAATCTGTATGATAAATACGATTCCTTTTGAATAATGGACACCCATTTATTCTTCGGAAAAAGATCTATACTCCAATAGAATATCATTAATATGATAATTCCTTTTAAAGCACCAAAAATAAAACCCATAGAACGATTTGCAAACTTTGTACCTGTTGATGTTAATAGAATATGGAAAAATCGTGTGAGAACTCGAACTATAAATAATATTAATACAAAAATAATTGAAAAACTAATTACCATAACTACAAATGTATTTAGTTGAACAAAAGTCAATATTTTTGCTGATAAGCTTAGATAATATTTTAAAGAAAATACTGTTGATACAATCAACCCAATTAAGCGACCAACTTCTTCAATAAACCCTCTACGAAAACCTATGCTTCCCATTAACACCATAAAAAAACATGCGAAGACATCTAAAAATAAAATCACGCTTAACGTAAAAAATCACTTACAATTTGTTGGACCATTTTACCGTCAGCTTTTCCTGCAGATCTTTTCATAATCTCCGGCATGACTTTTCCAATATCACTCATATTTGTCGCACCTGTATCGGATATAACCTCTTTAATCAGGGTATTTAATTCGTTTTCAGACATCATTTTAGGTAAATACATGCTCAAAATTTCTAATTCATTCATTTCATTCTTCATAAGTTCTGAGCGATTATTTTTTTCATATATATCAGCAGCTTCTTTACGTTGTTTAACCAGATTCTGAATAATTTTAACTTCATCATTCTTACTTAAATCTTCTCTTAATTCAATTTTTTTATCTTTTAGTTTCGCAAGAGCGACACGTAAAGTCGAAGACTTAAATTTTTCGTTATTTTTCATAGCCTTATACATGTCTGCTTGAATTGTTTCATATAATGACATTTTTGTATTCCTAACTTTGATCTATTCTTTTCATACTAATTAATAATTGATCTTGGTCTGTTTCAAAACCAATAAAACGCCTGCCAAGTTTTTTTGTAACCACACCGACTCCTCCAGTTCCCATAAATGGATCAACGACCCAATTAAGCTTGAAGCTACTTGCATCTAAAATGCGTTTGATTAATGCTTCTGGCTTATCATCATTCATTTCTTCATTTTTTCCCGTGTGAGTATCGATGATATCTGACCATAAATTACTTGGCCCAGAATTCTTTTCTAATGAAGGCTTTATATCCTTTTGATCGGCAATAGCTTCTTGATGGAAAAGAAAATCATTGGTTTTTGTTGCAAACCAAATATCAGCTGTTTGGTTTTTCCATGTTATAGCCTTCGACGTCTCGCCAGCGAACATTTTTCTCCATGATATGCGAGTTTGTACATGAAGAAAGTTTGTTAACATTGAATGATACATTCCTGAAAGTCTCCAGTCACAAAATAGATATAAAGCTCCTGTTGATTTCAACACTCGATGTGCTTGCTCGAGCCAATTATTATTCCATTTATAATATTCTTGTAAAGTCATTGGAGAACCTGGACGATCTTTCCCTCTCCATGGATTTTCAGGAGGATCTGTAATAATTATATCGATGCTAGATGACGGTAGCTTTTGCAACCCTTCTACTCCATCAGATAAAAATACTCCATCATGCATAGAATCTATCGTCATGTTGATATCATCTCCTTTTTGCAATGCTGGTAGATATCGATTTAAATCGGAAACAGTTAAACCGGGATAAGGCTCTATTGGATTTGAAAGAATGGGTTTTGCTATATGTTTTTTATTCATTTTAGGTCAAAATTTAGAATTTCTTATCTTTTAACACCATGCATTCATGATCGAATTTGTACATTAGTGATAGTAAGCGTAAAATCAAATATGAATAAAAAGAAAGTTATTTTCATATGCACTGGCAATGCCTGTAGATCACAAATGGCTGAAGGTATATTGCGCTCAATGGATGAAAATTCATTTGAAGTCTTTAGCGCAGGAAGCCATCCATCAAAATTACACCCTGCTTCAGTTGTTGTAATGAATGAAATTGGGGTTGATATTTCTCATCATAAATCGGAATCTATAGATGATTATATTAATTCAGGAATTGATATTGTAATAACTGTATGCGATAATGCTCAAAAATTTTGTCCTACTTTCCCAGGGGAAGTAAAGCAAATACACTGGAGTATTGATGACCCGTATCACGGTTGGAGCGCAAATGATGAAGACCTTCCTCCTTATAGAGAAACTAGAGATGAATTAATTAGACGGATTAAAAAATTATTAAAAAATTAAAATATATCACTCTATTACTATTATTGTTTAGTAACTGTGAAAACAGAGAGAAATATCAATGGTACAAAGGGAACCTCCATACTCATACATTTTGGAGTGATGGTGATGCTCCACCTGAAATCACGGTTAATTGGTATAAAAATAATGGGTATGATTTTTTAGCATTATCAGATCATAATATCTTATCAACAGGGGAAAAATGGATTAAAGTATATGATAATGATCCTGGAGGATGGCCACCATCTATGACAAAAGATAAACTTAAAGATATTCAGAAACAGTTTGGTTCACAATGGGTAAATACTCGAATAAATAATGATACACTTGAAATGAAACTAGCAACACTTGATAAACTGAAAATGAAATTTGAGAGTGATAATAAATTTATATTAATACAGTCTGAGGAGATTAGTGATGAATATGAAGAAATTCCCATTCATATAAATGCAACAAATCTATTGGAATTTATTCCTCCTCAAGGAGGTAGTAGTGTTTTTGATGTTTTGCAAAGAAATATAGATGCTGTTCGTAAACAGCGTGAGGAAACAGGGCAGGCAATGATTGCGCATATTAATCATCCAAACTATAAATGGGCTCTCCTATCTGAACATTTGATAAATATTGAAGGTGATTCATTTTTTGAAGTGTATAATGGTCATCCTTTAGTAAATAATTGGGGAAATAATGAAAAACCAAGTACTGATAAAATGTGGGATATAGTTCTAACTATGAGAATATTAAAAAATTTTCCTCCAATGTATGGTTTAGCTGTAGACGATGCACATGCTTATTATCAATATAAAATTGGCAAGGCTAATCCAGGTCGAGGATGGGTAATGGTAAAAGCAAAAAGGTTAAATGCGGATAACATAATCTCCTCATTAGAATCTGGAAATTTTTATTCTACTACAGGTGTTCTTTTAAATAAGATTGATTATAATAATCAATCTTATGTGGTAAAAATTAATGAAGAACATGGAGTGACATATACAACTCAATTTATTGGATCTAGAAACAATTTTGATAAAAACAATCATGAAGAGATTGGTGAAATACTATATCAAACAAACGAAAATCCAGCCATATATAATTATAGTGGAAATGAAATGTATGTTCGTGCAAAAATTACATCGAGTCGATTCCAAGAAAATCCATATTCAAAGGGCGATCTAGAAATGGCTTGGACCCAACCAGTCATTTTAAAATAAAAAAGGGCGGTTATACCGCCCTTTAAACTAAAAGTAAATAATTTATTAGAATCCCATACCTAAACGTACGTTAACAGAACCAAACCCTGAAGAACCTGGTACCACATCTTCTGCAATAGTATATCGATACATTAGAAACGTATCAAACATAAGTAATTTAAACTGTAACGCAGCCTGAATATGGACACCTGAAGATTCAACATAATTGTCTTTATTAGTAAGATAATCTTCTAAATTTTGATCCAGCGACGAAGGGTCTGCATTCAGCAAATCCCCACCCAATAATTCCGTTACCATATCAACATTTGCAATTGGAGTAGTTAAATGTGTATTTATTCCTCCTCCCGCATGCAATTTTGCAGCTGCTAAAAATGGAATAGAAAGACCTACAATTTTTTTGCGTGCTGTATAATATATATTTGTACTTGCCCATCCAAATGGAATAGTTGGCATTTCCCCAAACGCATTCTGAAAATCTATATCATAAGTATTCCCGCGGGCATTGAGGTCAATTTCTAAATCAATAAATGGAATAACATCTAAATAAATATATGCACCAATATTATATGCTCCTTCAAATGAGCCATTTGTTAAGGTAATATATTCTGAACCAGTCGCTGGATTAGAGGCGTCTACACTAAACATAAGATTCCCTCCTTGCAAACCAAAACCAGCAATAGCAAAGGCGCTATTAAATGGTATTATCGTTAAAATTATTCCAATAATTACCGCTTTATATTGTTTCATTTTACCTCCGTCTTATTTTATATGAAGTAATTCTATTAAATTTACATTTTATGTGCGAGTAAACAAGACAACATTTTTTCTTTAAAAACAT
>JAZAOA010000013.1:0-6420 GCA_036228285.1 Fidelibacterota bacterium | reverse complement strand
CATCAATGGCCGCCCCGCTAACAAAATATGATTTCTGATTAAATCTAACTGCAAGATCACATCCTACTTGTTCATCCATGGCAAACATACATTGGCCACATGAGGCCTCCATAATTTGATCAAATTGATTTAATTCTTTTGTACTGCAAGCCATTAGAAATAGAGATAGAAATATGTATCTCATCTTAAAATTTGTAGGAAACTCTCAATCCCATTCTTGTAGGAAGTCCATAGTCTCGTTCTAAAACTCCAATATAACTATTTTGGCCAGTCCAGCTGACGTATTCTACGTTAAACATATTTTGAACCCATGCATAGGCGCTCCATGAGCCGGTTTCAAAACCAATACGAGCATCTACTAAGGTACGAGCATCATCACGAAGTTCATTATATTCATCTGTACTAGATAGTTGACTTTGCTTTTCATCTGTATAATCTGCTTGTAACTGCGATACAAACATCATCTTATTATTAATTGGAAAACGAAAATCCGCTAAAAAATTCCATGTTAATTTTGGAAATTCAGCAATAGTTCTTCCAGAAAAATCATTATCCATATCCGTCCAATCTTCACCATCATCATATTGACCATTATTATTTGCATCAACATAATCTTCTCCTTCATCCCAATAACCATTAAAATATGAATCTCTAAATTCACTAAATGTAGCATCTATCATTCCAAAACCACCAGCTAAGGTAAGAGCATTTTGAAATAAACGAATTGAAACCTCTGTCTCTAATCCTTTTACCAATGCGCTAGCAGCATTGCTAATGGTATATCCCTCATATAAATCTTGAAAAATTGCTCTTTGCATATTGATATAATCCATATAAAAGAACGCTGAATTAAGATACATAGTATTTTTGCGATTCGCTGTTTTTATTCCGATTTCATAATTGGTAATAAATTCTGGCTTAAAAGGGATAGCAACTGATTCCCAACTTGATACATAGTCAAGATTAAATCCGCCACTTTTATAACCTTTAGATATAGTTCCATATAAATTTGTAAGCGGTGTTACAGCATATTTCATATTTAATGATGGAGTAATTGCACTCCAACTTGCAGTACTATCAAAGTGACCATCAGGTAGATTATCACCATCTGCATCTGGTGGGAAATGAATATATCCAAAAGTAGGAAGCCCATCTTGACGATATGTAAAGTCTTTATGATCTTTGCTGTAGCGCAGGCCACCAGTTATTACAAATTGATCCATTATTTTATAGTCACCTGATAAAAAAGCACCAACACTTTCTGTGGTCCCACCACCAAATGGATGAACAGTTACTCCATCATATTGTTTAGCCATAAACATCGGAATACCCGCATAAATATGAAAAAATAACGGTTTTGGAAAAACAGGAGCATCAAGAGTTTCATGCAAATTGTAATAATATACTCCTGCAATCCAGGATAAATTATCTGAAAAAGATTCTAAGCGAAATTCAGCGCTTTTTTGTTCACCAAGATCTGTCCATTTCCCTGTAAGTAAATCTAAACCAATCCCATCTTCATCATTAAAATAATGATGATCACCATTTCGATAGCCAACTAAACCTACAAAATTCAAATTATTATTAATTTGGTATACAGTATTTACTGATAAACTGCGAACAAGCCTTTTACTCCATCCAGAAACATCATGATTATATGTTGAATTACCATTATCCGTAATATCTCCATTTGTATCATTAAGATAGGTCATATCTTCATGATATAACGGATTATTATATAACTCTATTGCAAGAGAATCTAATCTTTGTCCATTATATGCAGGAACATCGCTATTAAAATGCCAGTCAAAAATATGATTCCCCATTTGAGTATTGTATTGACTAAAATATTCATAGCTAAGATCGATCGTTAATTTCGGTGTAGGTAGCGCTCTTAATGCGTATCGAATACCTAAATTATCTTTATACACATCATCGCTATTTGCAAATTTACTTACATTGATTTGATGAGATTTTAAATCATAAGAGAATAATGATAATCTATGATAAATATTATCTCTTAATTGCATATTCGTCGAAACTTTGATCTTTCGATGGCTTGCATCACCACTTTCAACTAATACAGAACCAGAAAATCCAGGCTTAGGTTTAATTGTAATTAAATTAATAGCTCCTGAAATTGTGTTTCTACCAAATAAAGTACCCTGAGGTCCGCGCAGGAACTCAACTCTTTCCATATCAGCAACATCCAATATAATAAAATTTGGTCTTCCCATCACAATACCATCTAGATATATCCCTTCAGTGGTACCCATTCCAGGGTTTCTTGCGCCCCCCTCAATTCCTCGAATAGTAAAACTATCCACATCTGGATCTTCCCTTACAAACACATTTGGCACCATGGCAGTTAAGTCTTCAATAGAAGTAGCTCCCATATCTTCGATCGTTTCCTTTCGCATCGCTACCATAGATATTGGAACCTCTTTAATTGTCTCTTCTTTCTTCCGAGCCATAACCGTTACTTCTTGACCAAATAAATTTCCCTGGTCCAATACAATCGTTAAATCAGTAACAACATCTCCTATCCCATATAATTGACGATAAGAAGCATACCCTATATATGATACTACAATAACAAAGTCTCCATTCGCCTCATATGCAAATGAAAATCGACCCTCACTATCCGATGCAGATCCTATATCAGTTCCTTCAATCATGATATTTGCTCCAGGCAACAAACGTCCATTCTGATCTGTTACAATTCCGCTTACTTCTAAAGCGAAAAGAAAATTGGCTATACAGACAATGAAAGCTAATTGTAATGGAATTTTTACGATTAATCTCATCATAATGGTATTAACCTCCTTGATTTTTGCTACAAAATAAAATAGGGTGGTTATATAAAAGATTCAATTAATAAAAAGAAAAAATATTTTCTATGATATGCTAAGCATTCTAGTCTTATTTACCATGCGCTTTATTGAATCTTCAGAATTGAGTTGGTGAATATCATCTAATTTAATCCAAGCAACATCGTATGATTCATCGCTAACAATAATTGGTTCAATATTTGGATCTGCTTCCAGTAGAAATCGAATATCATAATGCAAATGCTTTGGCTCAGACCCTATTGAAGGAATTTCATGAATATCCATATCAAAAATTTCCTTACTTAAAATTATAAAATTATTTATACCAGACTCTTCTTTGGCTTCACGTTGGGACACTTTTAATAAATCTTCCTCTCCATCAGAATGACCTCCTAGCTGCAACCACTTACCAATCTTTTTATGATGAGTCATTAATATTTCAGTTTTATCGGGATTTACAATCCATGCAGAACCAGTAAAGTGACCAGGTTGGTTCTTTCTTGAAAAAGGATTTTTAGATGAATGAAGAAATGAAGATATGGATTTTGGAGTCGTTTCAGCAGGGTAACGTATACAATAGTTATCAATTAATTTTTTTAACGAGGTCATGTAATTAAGAACAATTATTGGAATCTAGCGAAATATAAAGAAACAACAAAATATACTAGAAAGAGATAGATAATTGGAAATCTATGCTATTTTATTTAGATTATTGCGACGCAGGTATCGACAGAAATAGCAGCCAAAACTAATCTGTCTCTCTCAGTAATTGAAGGTAGCTAAGAAGGTTGAGAGGAGCTAATAACCTGCGTCGACAAAATGATCAAAAAAAAACCCGCTTTTTTGCGGGTCTTCTTAATTTAAATTTTTCTGAATCTTAAACTAAAAAGACCTACCTCTCATTGGATATGTTACCCAAATAATTTGATTATTATTAATATGTGTTATCATATTCATTTCAAAAGTAATAATTAAGACTACTAATATTAGTTTATTGATATAAAACAATGCAATAGTTAAAGAACAAATTTATGTAATTATTTTAATCTGCGTACTTTTCGGCTCCTAAAAAGTGCAAGGAAACATATTCTTCATCTCCAACAACCCAGCTATCATGTGGCAATGGTGAAACATAAAAAATATCTCCTTTTTTTAGAATATAGGTTTCCCCATTTTCAAAAGATACTGTAGCGCTACCAGATATTACCATTCCTAGATGTTCAACTTCGCAAAATTCTGTATCCGATAACGGAGAGACATCAATAGACCATTTCCACCCAGGTGAATAAGTTGCTTTTCCAATCGTCATCTTTCCCATATCAATAAGTTCAAATTTTCCTTTATCAAATTCTCTTACTTCATCTGGTGATTCAAATTGTTTCAATATTATATCAACCATATTATTCCTTTATTTATTAATTGGGATTGAAAAAGTATACCCACCATCCATCTACCATAGCATGCAATATCGCTGGAGCCAAAATGCTTCCCGTACGAATGTATGCAAGTCCATAAAACCATCCAGCTATACTTGATAAAATAATATAGGCCCAAGGGATAGGAAACTCATTACCGAAAACATATATGTATATAAATGGAGGGTCATTATTATTTATATGGGCAAATCCAAAAATGATAGAAGAAAAAAACAAAATAAATAATGGGGATTTATTTTTAAATCTTGTAGCTAAAAGATTGTGAATTAATCCACGAAATAGCAACTCTTCTGGTAAACCAGTAAATAAAAATATACCTAAAAGGATAACAGGGAATTGCCATAAAGGCATCCATTCTCTTGTTTGATGAATAAAACCAGTAAGAAAACCAATAGGGATTGCAAAGAATGCGATAAACAATCCTAAATAGATACAGGAGTATTTCCAATCATCTGTATTAGGTTTCAATCGATATCCTATGGTATCCAAGTTTCTAATAATAAGAAAACTATAGACGATACTATTTAATGCAATTAACAAAAAGAATAATACCCCTCCCTTTTGTGGAATATTCACATTAGGGACCAGTCCTAGCTCGATGAAAAACCAAACAATTAAGATTGCAGTCAAGTTCATCCAAGTCATGACTTGATCATGATGGCGATCATACCATAACAATAATGCTGGGACAAATAAATACACAAATGATATAAAAAAGTTTGATGGTGTTAATCGATGAAGTAATACTAAATACGCTATCGTAACAATAAATAATCCAGTTAATGGTATTAATGCAGATAGAAGATTTTTTCCAAATCTTTTTTGCAAGAAATCAACTACCTTTGGATCAGCCATGCTGACTAAAGAAAAAATAAGCAACCCAAAAATCAATAAGGAGAGTATTAAAATAGTAGTGATTTGATCGGCTTGCGTAATATTTATAAGAGAAAACAAAATAACAATCACCGCAGAAAATAATGTGTGAAAATTATTTATCTGAATTTTCAAAGTATCGATCTAACTATCGTTATTTGTAATAAGATTCATAGTTGGATAAGGAATAATAATATTTTTTTCTGAAAACGTTTTATATATATCTGTATTTACTTCATCAACCGTTCTGCCGCGAATAGCGGGTTTAAAGATCCAAAACAGTAATTGTAACTTTAATCCAGATGAAGAAAATTTTCTAAAACGTACTCTCGGCACCGGATCCTTTAATACATTAGAGTTATTTAAAGCAATATCTTTCAATACATCTTTTACTTCATCAATATCCGATCCATACGCTACCAAAATATTGAGACGTACTCGTTCAATATCTTCAGGTCCTCCACTTTCATTCACAATTTTAGAAGAAGCAATTACAGAATTAGGGATAGTAATCTCTATATCATCTCGAGTCATAAAACGCGTAGAACGAATTCCCATCTTTTTTACATACCCTCTTTCACCTGTGTCTAAAAGAATATAGTCCCCTTCTTTAAATGGTGAATCAGCCATTAAAAAGATTCCGGCAAACAAATTAGATACTGTATCTTGAGCAGCTAAACCTAATACAATACCAAGAATACCGGCAGATGCCAAGAAACCATTAATATTAATATTCCAACTTAATAGGATAAAATAAATACCAAAGGTCACGATAACGATTTTCCCAAGATTATTAAATAAAGGAAGAGTACGATGTTGCAACAATGGATTCGATGATTGTTTTGCAGCCCATTGAACTGTTAAAGAAAAAACATTCAATAAAACAATAAACCAAATAAATATGGTTATTGTTTTAAAAATACCTACCAGCGCATAATCTATATAACTTGGTAATTGTGCAACTTTTACTGCAAATGAAAATCCAATGAATAATAAAGAATAAAAAATTGGCTTATGAAATAATTCCAATATTTTATCATCAAGATCACTAACAGTTTTCCTTACTGCCCTACTCAATAATCTTGTTAGAATGATATCCGCTAACTTTGCAATGATAATTGAGGATAAGACTATTAATGCACTTAATACTAAAGGATGCTTACTAATTAGATCAAAATTGTCTTTTATCCAATCCATCTCTATTATGAATTTATTTATGAATTGCATACAATATCCAAGTTTTGAATAAATAAAAAACCCCGCAATAACGCGGGGTTTTT
>JAZAOA010000012.1:0-9884 GCA_036228285.1 Fidelibacterota bacterium | reverse complement strand
AATCGGATTAATTGACTTTAAAATAGTCTGTATAGGTAGCAGGTTCAGCTAAAAAGCTTTCTACATTTGTTGTTTCATACATTTTCCAAAACTCATCTGCAATTTCAGCATTAGTACTATCATGTGTTGGGAAATAATAATCCCGCTTTTCTACTGATTCAAATGATAATATTTCAGCATACTTCCCCTTACGAGCTCCTCGATCTCCTTTGAGATAATATAACTCCATGCCAGGGAAATTCTTCTGAAATGCCGGCACACTTGTATTTACGCAAAATTCTTCAAATTCTGCTTCCATACCAGATTTAATTTCGTATTCGCGCAAAGCAAATAATCCTCCAAGTGTTGGATTTTTTAACTGATCAAACCCAAGTACAACATAATCTGTATATACTCCCGTAGCCTGATATTCTTCTGGTACGTAGGTATAATTAATATTACCAGTTGTATTGTTAATCTTTGTTGCAACATTGGAAAACTCTTCTACACCCGTTCCGTGTTCATCGCCTTTATTTGTTAATGGAAAATATCCATCCCGTTTTTCTACCGATTCAAACATCCATATCCCGCAAAATTGACCTGCTCTTTCACCGCGATCTCCTTTAAACGTAGCAGAATGAAGTCCAGATAAGTTCTTATTCCACATTTTATTGGATGTCATTGTTTGTTGTAGGTATTTACCTTCTTTGGAATGGCTTAATAATGTGATGGTTCGATAGGCAATTACTTCCCCTAATGCCGGATTATTGCTCTGCGAAGACTGTCCGCTATCAGATTGGGAACAACTCATCATTGTAAGCACTATTACCATTGATGAAAACATTAATAGAATCCTATTATTCATTTTTACCCTTTCTTGTATGATTTATCTAATTAATCTAAGCTTGTCTGACTTGTTCCAGAACCACCCATTACTGGAGACCAATGAGAAGCACGTACTCTCCACTGCCCACCTTCTTTTACATAGGCACGAGTTACTCGTGTAAGGTAGTGTCCAACTGCTGCAGAATTCTTCGGTTTAAGAGAACCTTCTGAATAATACATGGCCACAGCTGCTTTTTTTGGCACCAATATAATGACTTCAATATGCTTAGGCTCAATATTTGCAATATCATACTCTTCTGGACGTTCCATAGATTCCACTTTTTGCATCAATCCACCACTAGACCAGAATTCTAGTGCACCAAGCTTTGAATACTCATCTGCCCCACGTTTATTTTTTCTAAAAAATTCATTATTTTTGATGATCTGATTTTTGATGTCTTCCACATCACCAGCGCTCACTAGTGAAAACATCACGGTGAAAACAAAGAATATTTTTAACGTATTTTTCATGAAACCCCCTCTTTTATTATTGGAAACTATATTGACCTCGTACAATATAGTTGGTTAAAGTTAAATCAATAATATCAACAAAAAAACCCCGCAAATAGCGGGGTTTTTCTATTAATAAGTTATTTATCTAGTTTGTATTACGGACAACCTGTGTACCGACTAGCGACATATTCGCCATATGTCCAAGCAAGAGGATCCTGTGCAACCCCTTCAGCGGTTGCTACATATTCACGAAGAACACCAATTTGATCCGATACTTCCTGTGCTTTTTGTCCCATTTTTGTACGCAAGGCAAGATTAGTCACTACTTGCTCTACTAATTCAGAATCATCGCCAGGTGATGAATGCAATTCTGCTATTTTGTCTTGAACACCTTGACAGGGAATATCAGCCAACATATCTAGATTCAAATCAAGATAATCAATGGAAATTTGCAATTGGTTTGATAAGGACAATAGTTCAACATATAAATCCTGCATCGCTGCAAGCAGATTGGTATTCATATCAGGTAAATCTACTCCTAGATCTGGGAAAGCAGTACCCACATCTGGAACTTTTAATTTAATTCCATCCATTGCAAGATCCATTACGGGCTGCAAAACTGGATCAATACAACATTCCATAAAGTCATCTATACTCATAAAATCTTCAATAGCCGTTGCTATTCCATCAATTTCTACGCCTATATCAGCTAGACTTATTGAAAAGGACCCACTTGATGCACAAAAAGCAGGTTCTCCACTTACTGGATCATTTATCAATGACATATTATCTGGACAAGTTGCTCCTACCCAATAGCCATCATGATTTTCCGTAAAATATTGTGTGGACCAAGTAACTATATCCTCAAAAAAGCTAAAAAATCCTTCCCACCAGCTTCCACCTTCTCTTTCTACTCTTCTTGTACTACTTGTTTGCTCTGACCACGATTTTGTACAGAAATATGCACTTACAGGATCCCAAGTCATCATAAATCCATTGGGACATTTACCACATCCACCTACAAAATATTCTTCATAGCCAGCTGGGCAACCAATAGATGCTGTCGAAACAGGCCAAGGGGAAATTTCTACTGATTCATTAATAAAACTTAATCCAGTTTGCATTGGTGTAAGAATATCAAGAAACTCATCAAATGCACTTAGATCCAGACCAGTGTCTAATGCTTCTATAATTTCATCCATTTTTGTAATTGCATCATCTAATGCATCATCAACATCCTCTGCAACTTCTTCCGCGCTACCAACTTTATCCAAGTATGCAACTCGTGTTACTCGTAAACCATCAGCAATACCAGTATATCGCGTTTCATCTGCACAATCATTAGCAAGACTTAAATATCCGTAGCCATTTGCTGTAAGTTCACCCAGCGTTCCAAGTTTTTCTCCTACCTCTACTGCTACATCACTAACCTTTTGAATAATATTTTCTGGAGTATCCAAAGACGCATCCACTGCACATGCTTGCGTAACGACACCATCCATTCTATTATCCACAGGTGCAACCATATTGTACGGAGGAGTAAACGTTCTGCGTAAAACACCTGGGACAGATTTTGCTGCTTGAAGTGCAGTTTCTACATCAGTGGCAACTGATTTTAAATCTGCTGCCTTATTTGCATATGTTTCCACAAAAGCAAACTTTGATAACGCATCTTCAGCCGTCTCATGCAGATCTGTTGCTTTTTCAATGATATCATCTAACTCTTCTGTAAAATCATCAATGGTTCCTTCATCTTCTTGAGTAGGCGGTAATTCCGCATTTTCATCTTCTATTAATTCGGAACGAAATGCAGAAACAGCTTGAACTGCATCATAATATTCGGCAACAAACCCACCTCCATTAATGTACGAATCAATACTCGCTTGAACGGCAGCCTCTTTTGAATCAACATTTTGCATAAAATTGTTTATTTGCGCCATTTCTCTCTCCATCGCGACTTCATCAATATTTCGAACCGCGTAGGATGTCATACCACTATAAACATACCAGTTATGTTCCCATATTGGATCCACATCATCCATTAAATAACAACTACCCCATCTAGTGGAGAAATTTATTGCATCGCAATCTTGAATTTTTAGACAGGCCTTCGCACATGCTTGAACGCTTCTTGTTCTCATATAACGTATAGGTCTTCCATTAGAAATCCATGTACCATGTCCTTCATTTGTGAAAAAATTCATAGGATTCGTCCAGCCGTATTTTGAATAAACATAACTCGAATTAATATTACCCCAAGCGCCTACTAGGCCAATATTACTATTTGATGCTCTTTTGGAAGATTCTTTCTTCACTCTACCGGAAGACCTTGCAGAACTTGATTTTCTTCCAGAGGATGCTCTTCTTCCAGAACTTACAGATCCTTCATCATCCATACTTTCATCTTCTTCTACAGAGGATTCATCATCTTCCATTATAATTTCTTCAACCTCCCCATTAGCAATCAATTCCTCGGCTTCTGCTACTTGATCGGGCATCTCCGGAACATCTACATCCGTATCTTCTCGATTTAGTCTTCTACCTGATGAAGGTGCAGATACAGATGCAACTGCATCGTTATCATGATTGGATGATAAAAATTCAAGTGTACGTTTTGAATGGGACAAGGCGTTAAAAGAGCGTTGTTTTTGCAAGTATTCATCCCGAGCCTCTCTGAATTCTTGTCTTAGTCCAGCATTTACATAAATATATGATTTTAAACTTATACCGTTATACGTACGCAATGGATCCACGTCATCAGCGTAAATACAAATATCATCCCCTCTTCTAGATACATACGTATAAAAGCCATCGCACCATATATTATCTAAGCAAACTTGTGCGCAGGCTGCATCATCTCCATACATCCATCTTCGACCAGCCTGTATCCATTTATTTTCACCAACCATATCAAAATTTTCTAAGGCGCTTAATCCTTCAGCAGCGCCCTGACCCTCTGTACGTGCACTTCTTTGCACTCTACCACTGGAAGGTTGTTCATCGGTTGAGGAATCATCGTCATTCAGATTTAATATCTCTATCTCTGGCATAATTTCTTCTTCTGCATCTTTTAACGTTTCCGGATAATCGGAAGGATAGTCAACAGCTTCTCTTTTGCTGCTACGTTTAGAACTACTCATCCTCCTGGAATCATTTCTACTATCTGAACCTCTTGTATCATCTGTTGATCGAGCGCTTCTGGATGAGCGTTCGGATGATTCTTTTGATCGAGAACTACTGCTGGACCTAGCGCTTCTTGAAGAACGAGTAGATTCATCTCGACTGCTCCGACTACTCCTTGCTGCTCTTTGTGATGGTTCTTTACTCTTTCTTCCGCTTCGAGTTGAAACATTTCCTTCAGAACCTTTGGGATATTTATTTAATAAATCTTTTAATCGTGTCATTTCTCGACCAGCTAATTTTTCTCCACTCATGTAATTTTTTACTGTTTTCTCTGCAGTCTTGGTAAGATCCTGACTTAACAAATGTTCTCCTAATTCCTGTTTTGAAGAAAATCCATATTGATTTACAAGATCTTCAGCCTGAGAAACAGAAGAATTTTGCTTTGACTCATCTTTGCTTGAACTACGACGTTGCGCATCGATGTTATTCGTAAATAAAAGCATTAAAAGAACAAGAATTGATTTATTCAGCATAAATACCCCTTAGTTAATTTATAAAATGATAAAATAAGCGTTAAATATGGTCATGAAAACAATGAAAATCAATATAGAATGGTTCAGTAGTGATTTGTATCACGTTTGAAAAAAATATGATATTATAAGATAAATATTAACGCAATAAGTTATTTACCTTATCGATTACTTCTTCTTTCCCATCCGGTCTTCCCACAATCATTGCTTCATTATCAACCAAGTAAAATGTTGGTGTAGAAGTAACATAATACACATCCGTTGATTCAGAACCCCATCCGTTTAAATTGGAAATATTTATCCATTCCAAATTTTCCTGATTAATCGCTTGTTGCCATTCTTCTTTCTTTTTATCAATAGAAACAGCAATAACCTCCAAACCTGCAGAACGATAAGATTTATAAATAGTTTTTATTTTAGGAATTGTTTCCATACAGTGTGGACATTGAGATGACCAAAAGAACAATAAATTCAGTTTGTTGTTCTTATATACATCATGCAAACCAACCTTGTCTCCATTTACATCTGGGATTTGCAAATCTGGGGCAATTGTACCCACTTTTAGCTTTTGCCGTCCTTCAATTTGTTTTCGTAATGTACGATTGGTAATCATATCAAATTCATCTCCAATATATTCTGATATAACGTATTCTATCAGGTCTTCCATACCTTCTCGATTAAGAAACGATAGTATTTGAGTTATAGAATATCCATACACATCATAATTATCATATGTGGCCATTAATATGTCATCAATAGCAATATGCATATCAACACCGTTTTCACCGGAATAATAGTTCAAATACATATTGATTTTGTTGAACATCAAAGGACTATGTAAATACTTTGAATCCAATATGGCTTTTTTATCAAAAAATTGTTCTATTCTTTTTTCATAAACAGTATTCACTATTGGCATTGATTTTTCAAAAACATCAAAGGTGTATGTTTGAGAAAAGTTTGTTTGAAGGTCTTTAAGTGATACAGTTGAATAATAAATGAATTTCTTGAGTTCATTTTCATATTCATCCATATTTTGCAATACTTCATCATTAGGGAAGCTTAATTGAAATTGCAAATATTCTATCCTATTATAGATATTCAAAAGCATTTTATGACGATGAAAAGCTGTATTTTCTATTGATTGCAATACCGTAATTGGGTTATCATCATTTTGTTTATTAACCTGGATTTCCACATCTGTTTCCACAGGATTTAATACTATGATAATTGGTGGTTGATTTTTTAATTGAATACGATAAAACCCCAATTTGAAATCAGTATTATTAAATGAAAAATTTCCGTTTGAATCAATAATAGTATCATCAATTGACTTACCATCATTTTGGAACATATCATATAAATAGATTTTTTTTCCAATTAGATCTGTATCAATGAACCTTCCGTGTATATGCTGACTATATACATTTGTACATAATAAAAAGAATATAGAAATCAAGAAATTCATTAAGAAATTATGAAGCTATTTTAAAAGAAGAATCCGCTTGGATTGAGAAAAAGATTCTGTACTCATTTGTACAATGTATAATCCAGAAGACACGTGTTTACCATATTGATCCATTCCATTCCACTTAATGGATTGACTTGTAGAGTTTTGGTTATTAAATCTACGAATTTGATTTCCTAGTATATCGTATATGGCAATGTCAAAAGATTGATTTTTCGGAACGGTATATTGAATGGTAACCTGTGCATTAAAAGGGTTTGGATATGGGTTATTGAGTGAATATTGATTACTAATGGGTATTAATTCCATATCTGATGCCATTTCCACACTGGAATTTTTAATGATACGTATGGAAAATTCTGAATTGATAGTATCATACCCAAATGCAGATACAACAAAAATTACGCTATCTATACTACTGACATCAATCGTTTGCGTTTGTGCAGTAAGCACATCATAGGTATTTGGCGTGGAATCATTTTTATGTTCCACAATTGAGGTCACATAATACCGCATATTTTCCGAATCTTGGGTTAATAAATCAATGACAAGGTTATTCCAGGTAGAATCTTGAGTATCGACCAAATAGTATAATGCTGAATAAGTTTCCAATATCTGGTTATAGTAATACATGGTCGTATCCGATGAAGCAGTAATGGTTTGTTCTAACGTAGGTAAATCCATAGGAAACGTACTGGATTCAGAGTATTGGTAAATTCCAGCGGAATCACTATTGGATAACATTCCGTTCGCAATAAAAAAATCATGTGTCACAGATTCAAAATCTAAACCATAATCATTTAATGCAGATATTACTGTGGGAATGCTATAATCAATATCGAAGCTGTTATATTCTCGACTACGCTCAAAAATAGTACGTATAAAGCTATTACTTACACGATTATCGGTTAAATACGAAAAATAGATATAAGCACCATACCCACGATTCACATCATAGTTAATAGCCAAATATGGCTCATTGAAAAATTCCTGTAAAAACTGATAACAATCATTAATATGATCATAGTGATGCTCTTCCATCCAAACAGCGGTGGCTTCTAATAGCCATCCAGCTTCCCAACCATCATAGCCATATTGTACGGCATGGAAAAACTCATGAGCAGATGTTACCTCAATAATTTCGGATTCAATGCCTGAAAAATCATTATAATTATTCCGTAGAGCCATAAATGTAACCATAGCTCGATCTTCTTCTACATCTGTAGAATATTCATTATCACCCCTTGTAATAGGAGAATTATTTTGGGCATAATCTTCTGCTTGTACATATCCATAATAACCAGTTTCCAGATTAAAGATATACACATCATAATGATCTGATCCTCCATCGTCAATTTGCGTATACCAGCCATCGCTTGGAGGACGTACAAATTCCATATCCGTAAAATCAATTACACCAATATTAGTAAAAGTGGTAATAATCAAATCCACATAATCTGGTATTCCATTATTATCCGCATCCAATGGAGAGACAGCATCCGTACCAGTTAAAGTATAATGAAAGCGAAATATTCCTTCATCAATAAAATAATCCAAATTTTGAGGACGATAGGATGAAACAATTTGACGGCTAAAATCAAAACCTCTAGCTTGTAATTCTGCTTGCGTTTCTAAAGGTAATTGATGGCCATGCTTTGCAATAACACGTAATATTTCACTATAGTGTATATCTGTATCTCTATTTATTATTTTATTTGCAGCTTCTTCAATCGTAACATCTGAAGCGAAAATAGGATGAAAATATGCTGCAAAAAGAAATAAGATTATTATATGTTGCATATGCTTAATCATCATATATTTGCAACTTAGTTAAATAGGTCGTAATAATTCAATGGTAAAGATAAAACAGTATTTGGTTAATTTTTGTTTCATTGCTCTTATGGGGCTCATCGTATCCTGTGAAGATTTAGAGAATGAACTTGCAAAGGATTTTACAGTATCAACTTCAAATGCAATGTTTGATTTAAAGCTCACTGTTGAGAATAATTCTACGGACTCCGATACTCCTATTGCATTTACTGTTACCGTAACACGATTGGATACATATGTAGTGCGACAAGATGCACAAATGATCGGTTTTTGGAGTTTAAATTCTCAAGCAATTGATGGAGAGTCGCAAAATATTAGTCAGTATCCAATCGATATTGAATTCTTTGAAGACAATTCCTATAGTAAGCAAATAGCAAACACAGTCTCTGGTGAAACAGATTATGTTGGAGGCAATTGGACATATGATAAAAGCTCTAACAACCTGACATTGATTTCTGAAGGAAATACAACAAGCATTGAATCTTCATTTGATTATCCTGGACCAGTGGTTCCATTGGATGGATATATGATGTGGTCTTATTCTGATGGTGGATACAGCTACCAAGAATCCTATCAAAAGACTGTAGAACCAACATCATTTTTTGATGAACCCTTTACATATATGTACTTGGATGTTTCTGGAGGTGAAATTTCTGGAACTACTTATCCAGATTATTCCGAAATCGAAGCGGTTGTTGAAAATAAGTTAGATGCAAACTTCGTTGTTACTGGTATGTTTGAACCTGGTCTTGATTTTGATCAAGGAAATATTGCTGTTAGCCTATATAATGAAATTTATGGAACCGTTGTAGTGAATATGCAAATATCCATTAAGCTTTTGGATTAAATATGATGCGAAAAATTTTTATCACTTGTTTTCTTTTAATTTCTACTGTTTTTGCCGAAGATATTCGGGTAAAGTATAAAACATTACAGTTAAGTTATATCACAACAGATCGAGTGGGTGGTATTTTAAAATCCTTAGGATATGCAGTTATTGATTTTGAAAAAAGCGCAGGGGTAAATCCAAATGAAATCATTTTAACTCCATCTGGGGATTTTGCTAATGTATTAATTAATGGTATGGTTAGCGAAGACGATTACGATGCTTTACCATTAGTAATCCTTCTCCCTGAAACAGATAATATTACCCTATTAGAAATGCAAGGTGCTGTAAGTGAAAAAGGTGCTGAGATGGGTGTAGATTTGGGGGGATCTTCACTTGTATTTACGACTAGTGGCGAACCATTACAACGAATACTAATAGCATATGACCCGGACAATACAGAAGATCTGAAAGAATTAGTATCTGTAATTTCTAATCAACTTGATGTCGCTGCAAAGCAGATCATGATTGAAGCATTAGTGGTAGAGATTGATGCTAATAAAACCAACACACTAGGTGTTAACTTTTCCAACTCCGGAAGCATGTATTCTTCCTCATTTCCGGAACCGGACCCTTCTACTGGTAATTTTGAACCATTTACATTTATTATGGATAAAGGGTTAATTGGCAATGCATTAGAAATCAATGCAAAATTAGAAAAATTAATTAGCGATCAAACCTCTGAAATTTTATCTCGACCTTCTGTTCTTGTATTAGATGGTCGACAAGC
>JAZAOA010000011.1:0-3145 GCA_036228285.1 Fidelibacterota bacterium | reverse complement strand
CCCATCCAATTAAGAGAAAAATGACTTCCCATAGCACTTCGAACGACTTTTGGGTTATAGGGGTCAATGCAACCTGGGGATAAAGCAATTTGGTACACACCAAACCATGCTGCCGTTCTTATAATTGTACCCATATTCCCTGGGTCAGAAATCTTATCTAAATAAACTAGGTTGTTATTATTATTGAATTGACCATAATTAATCATACTAGCAACTGCTAATATGCCAGATGGTGATTTTGAAGGTGATAGTTTATCCATTTCTTTTTCAGAAACTATTTCTATCGATTTACATTTTATTTTTGAAATTAATTTGGGATTTTGTTTTGAAATTTTTTTCGTATGTATAATTAGTGAAAATTCTGTGGAATTATTATTAGCAAAATCAATAGCTCTTATTCCCTCAAGAATAAATTTATTATGACTTTTGCGATACTTTTTATGATGTAGAGATCGAACGAGTTTTGCTGAATTCAGGCTCATTAATACTGATATTCAATTTTTCCATTTATTATTGTATATAATACTTTTGTATTTAATATTTCATTTTCAGGAATTGTAATTATATTTTTTGATAAAACAGTGAAGTCTGCATATTTACCGATATCTATAGAACCTTTTATGTCTTCTTCAAAAGCAGCATAAGCAGCATTAATTGTATAACTTTTAAGTGCCTCTAGTCTCGTCATTTTTTGTTTAGGTTCATATCCATTATTTGGGAACCCTTTTAGTGTTTTTCTACTTACGCTTGAATAGAATGATGCTAATGGATTAATTGGTTCAACAGGTACATCTGAACCATTAACGATCAAGCCCCCATTATCAATTAAGTCACGCCATACATATGCACTTTCAATAATTCTTTTTTCTCCTAGTCTATTAATTGCCCAAGGCCGATCAGAAGACATATGTATGCCTTGAATTGATGGTATAATTCCTAGATCACCAAACCTTGGAATGTCTTTAGGATCAATATGTTGGGCATGTTCTATTCGCCAACGCAAGTCATGAGCTTTTTTAGGATTTTCTTTAAATACTTTTTCGTATTGATTGAGAATTTCCCTGTTTGCTCTATCTCCAATTGCATGGGCATTTACCTGGAAACCGTGCTTTAAACCATTATTAGATACTTCATAAACGTAATCCATAGATTGTGTTGCCATCCCATAATGCCCAGGACGATCCGTATATTCATTTAATAGCCATGCGCCTCTTGAACCTAATGCCCCATCAGCATTGAGTTTAATAGAACGAATAGTTAAATAATCATTTGAAGTCCCTATTTCTGGACCACGCTTATACCATTCTTCAAGTAATTCAGGATCTCTACTTGTAAGCATAACATATAGGCGTATCTTTAATTTATTTGAATTAATCCCTTTACGAAAAGTTTGAATTGATTCTTTTCCAGCACCAGCATCATGAAAAGAAGTAATACCATTTTCTAAGCATTCTTTCACTGCTAGTTCGAGCGCTATATCAGAATTTGAACCTGATTCTGAACCAGCATCATAACTTGGAGTTTCTACATGCTTACTGATTAAGTATTGTGCTCTTTCGTTAAATATTCCTGTTGGCTGTTTTCGAATATCTTTAATTATTTCCCCACCAAATCCAAATTCCGATTCAGTTGTAATCCCCGCAATTTCCATTGCCTTTGCATTTGCAAACCCTGCGTGACCGCTCGCATGCGTTAGCCATACAGGATTATCAGGTGAAATAGCACTTAACTGATCATGGGTTTGAAATCCTTTTACTAATTGCTCAGGCATGGGTGACCATTTACTTTGATGCCAACCCCGTCCAAGAATCCACTGGCCAGCAGGAGTTTTATCTACTGCTTCTTGTACCATATCTACCAACTCATCATAATTTTCGACAACAGAAAGATCCAAACGCATTTTTGCATATCCTAGACCCATAAAATGTCCATGACCCTCAATAAAACCTGGGACCATAGTGGCTCCATTTAAATCTAATATTTTGGTTTTTTCACCAATGTATGGGCGATAATTAATTTGGCGTCCTACATTTACAATCTTTCCATCCTTTACAATTACGGTTTCAGCAATGGGATTATATTCATTCATAGTATAAATTTTGCCGTTGTGAATAACCATATCTGCTTTTTTATTTTCACAACCTATAAGTATTAGCATTACATAAAGACATAAAGAGAAATATTTTTTGTACATAATCTTATCCAAGTTTAATTCTATAGCCCAGAAACTAATCAAGGAATACTATCAGCCTCAATCAATTCAAATTAAAAATGGTGTTGTAAGGACACTAGGGTCCCGGTAATTTCTCAAAAGGAATTATAAGAAAAAGATTATGTCTAAAGGTGTTACACCCCAATCAAAAGATTATGCAGCATGGTACACTGATGTAGTAACAAAAGCTGAATTAGCTGACTATGGACCAGTAAAAGGTACTATGGTAGTGCGACCATATGGCTTTGCACTTTGGGAGCTAATTAAAGATTCCTTTGATATTATGATAAAAGAAACAGGTCACGTAAATGCATATTTTCCATTATTTATACCAAAATCTTTTTTGGCCAAAGAAGCAGAACATGTTGAAGGATTTGCAAAGGAGTGTGCAATAGTTACTCATACTAGACTGAAATCTGACTCTGAAAGCGGATTATTAGTAGACCCGGAATCAAAACTTGAAGAAGAAGTTATTGTTCGCCCAACCTCGGAAACTGTTATTTGGTCGATGTACAAAAAATGGATTCAATCGTATAGAGATCTTCCTTTGCTTATCAATCAATGGGCTAATGTTGTTAGATGGGAGATGCGAACCCGTCTTTTTTTAAGAACAACTGAATTTTTGTGGCAAGAAGGTCATACAGCTCATGCAACTGCAGAAGAGGCTCAAAAAGAAACATTATTAATATTAGAGCTTTATCGTCGCTTAGCAGAAGATTATTTGGCAATGCCAGTTTATACGGGCCTCAAATCTGAATCTGAAAAATTTGCAGGTGCAGATCTTACTTATTGTATTGAAGCAATGATGGGTGATAAAAGAGCTTTGCAAGCAGGAACATCGCATAATTTAGGGCAAAATTTTGCCAAGGCATTTGATGTCACATTTCAAAACAAAGACAATATTGAAGAGATGGTTTATGCGACTAGCTGGGG
>JAZAOA010000010.1:0-4266 GCA_036228285.1 Fidelibacterota bacterium | reverse complement strand
GGTGCTGTAGCAATTAGGTCAACTAATAGAGTTATGTTGATTTTTCTATATACTTTAATAATCTGGATAATGTACTGTTTATCAACTTATTTTGCTCTTTTATCTACAGGGGTATGGATTAAATGGTATGAGGTTTGCGTATTAATGATATCTACAACACTTGCTATTTCTATACCAGCTGCTCCTGCCTATGTTGGAACTTATCATGCTACTGTAGTTTATGTTCTAACTACTTTTTTCTTTATTAATAAAATAGATGCTCAAGCATCTGCTGTTATAATTCATGGCGTTGGTACGATTCCTTTTATCATAATTGGTGCGTGGTATTTTATTAATAGCTCTGTTAGCATTAAAGAGATCAATAGTAAGGAAATAATTAATAATTGAAAAAATATAATACAATATTTCTTGATAGAGATGGAACTATCAATCCTGATCCTGGTTATATTGCTTCATTGGATCATTTTAAATTTTATGATTTTACTTTTTCTGCATTACAATCTTTATCAAGTAAAGGATATCGATTTTGTATCGTAACAAATCAATCTGGAGTGTCTAGAGGTTTGATTAAAAAAAATGAACTTGATAAAATTCATGATTATGTACAGAAAAAATTTAAAGAAAATTCTGTTTCTTTGCTTGGTATATATATAGCAACCGATCACCCTGATAGGGCAACGAATAGAAGAAAGCCGGGCATTGGAATGTTTCTTGAGGCTTCTAAAGATCATTATATTGATTTAAAAAATTCTCTTATTATTGGTGACTCAATTAATGATATTAAAGCAGGTAAGGATCTTGGGATGGATACTATTTTAGTTCTTACTGGTAGAGGAAGTCAAACAGTATTGGATTATCCAGATTTAAATCCAAACGTCATTGTAAATGATTTAAAAGAGGCAGCTGATTGGATAATAAAAAATGAATAAGAAGCCAAATAAGATTGCAGTTCTAATGGGTGGTTCAGGGGAGGAAAGAGAAGTATCTCTTAAATCAGGGAAAGCAATTAAAAAAGCGCTAAATGAAAATGGTTATGATGTATTAAGCATAGTAATGGATAATAGAGTCTCAGGAATCATTGAAAAATTATCGAGTGTTGATATGGTGTTTTTAGGTTTACACGGAGATATAGGCGAAAACGGCACTATACAAGGCTTACTGGATGCATTAGGTATAATTTATACTGGATCTGGTCCATTATCATCTGCAATCTGTATGGATAAGAATATTAGCAAAATTATTGCTCAACATAATAATATTTTAACTCCAAAATGGGACCTAAGTAATAATAACAATGTAGATAGCGAAAAATTTAATTACCCTTTAGTTGTTAAGCCTAATAATCAAGGGAGTACTGTGGGTTTACGTATAGTCCATAATAACAAAGAATTAAAACCAGCATTAGATTATGCTTTAAAATATGATTCTAGCGTATTGATCGAAGAATACATTGAAGGTAGGGAATTAACAGTAACGGTATTAGATGGCAAAGCATATCCTGTATGTGAAATTATTCCTTCACATGAATTTTATGATTATGAATGCAAATATACACCAGGAATGAGTGAATATATTTGCCCATCAAAATTAAACTCTGAAGAAACAAAGAAAATTCAAAAAATATCAAAGGGATTATTTCATTTGTTAAAATGTGAAAATTATGCAAGAGCAGACTTTCGCATGGATAACCAAAACAGATTCTGGTTTTTGGAAATGAATACACTGCCGGGTATGACAGATACCAGCTTGGTTCCTATGTCTGCTTTAGCAGAAGGAGTTACTTTTAATAAATTAATTGAAATGATCGTTATGCGGGCTTGGGCTAAAAAATGAAAAAATGGATAGCTGTCTATACCAAGTCAAGACATGAGCAAATTGTTATTAATGAGTTTAGCAAAAGGGATATTGAATCTTTTTGCCCAATGTTTAAAGAAAGAAGGCAATGGAGCGATAGAAAAAAGTGGGTTCATTTTCCTTTATTTAGAAGTTATGTATTTGCCAGAATACATTTGAAAGAAAATATCTTTGTATTGCAAACAATAGGTGTAAACAAAATTGTAAAATTTCAAAATAAAATTTCAATTATTCCTGACCAAGTCATAAATGATATAAAAAATATTGTAGATGGTGGATATAAGATTCAACAAGTAGATTATTTTATTAAAGGGGATGAAGTAAGTGTTGTAAGCGGACCATTAAAAGGTATAAATGGGATAATTCAAGAATTAAAAGGAGATAGTAGATTAATTATGAAAGTTGAAGCTATAAGACAAGCTTTTTCTATTGAAATCAGCTCCGAACAATTAAAGCTTAAAAAGAAAAATGTCTCTAAGGTTTTATAATACACTTTCTAAAAAGATAGAAAAATTTAATCCTATTTCTAAGGATATAGTGAAAATATACACTTGCGGTCCTACAGTATATGATATGGCGCATATTGGAAATTTCAGAACATTTCTTTTTGAAGATTTATTAAAAAGATTTTTGATATATAAAGGGTACAATGTGTATCATGTAATGAATATTACTGATGTAGATGATAAAACTATAAAACATGCAAAAAAAGATAGAAAATTATTTCAGGAATTAACCTCAAAATACTCTAAACAATTTATGGAGGATATTGAATATCTTAAAATTTTTCCAGCGGATGTTTACCCTAGAGCAACTGATCATATTGAAGAGATGATAGAAATGATTGTCAAACTTGAAAAAGATGGGGTTGCATATTTATCAAAAGACAATTCTATTTATTACCAGCTTTCTAAAGATGATGGTTATGGTAGGTTGATAAATTTAAATCTATCAAAATTAAAAAGTACAGATAGAATGATTAACGATGAATATTCTAAGGAAAATCCACAAGATTTTTCATTGTGGAAATCTTGGGATAGTGAAGATGGAGATATTTTTTGGGATTCTCCCTGGGGGAAAGGGCGCCCAGGATGGCATATTGAATGTTCAGCAATGTCAATAAAATATTTAGGTGAGCATTTTGATATTCATTGTGGTGGGGTTGATAATATTTTTCCACATCATGAAAATGAATTGGCTCAATCTGTATCAGCTACGAATAAACCATTTGTTAATTATTGGATGCATTCAGAGCACTTACAATTAAAAGGCGGTAAGATGAGTAAGACTGAAGGAAATTTTTATACTATTTCTGATTTAAAATCCAAAGGATATTCACCTGAAGAGATACGTTTTGTTATGTTAAGTGCTCATTATAGAACAAAATTAAGTTTTTCAATAGAACAATGCTTAGAGGCTAGAACTGCTATTCAACGCATTGCTAGTTTATATAATCGATTAATTAATATTGCTAATGGAAATTTAGATAAATATAATCTTCCCATAGAGTTTCAAGATTTTATTAAAGCCTTAGATAATGATTTAGATACACCAAAAGCCTTGGCAATATTTTTCAAGTGGATAAGGTCAATAAATAAAAAGATTGATAATAATCAAGCAATGAACAATAAAGACATAAATGGTAGTATTCAATTTCTGAAAATAGTAGATAATATTTTTGGATTATTAATTAAAGAAGATTCTCCACCCGATGAAATTCATAGCATAGCTGAAGAGCGAGAGGTTTATCGCAAAGCTGGTGATTGGGAGAAAGCAGATCAATTAAGAGATAAAATATATTCTCTTGGTTGGGTTATTGAAGATAAAGCTGATGGTGTATCTATAAAACAAAAGAAATAAATTTCCCTTTTTTAATACTTATACATCCATAAATAGCCATAAAATAAAAAAATTGCTTTTATATTGATAATGGTTTGCACTTAAATATACTTATTTCTATATTTCGTGGCTGTTCTCGCATCGATATTAATGACGATGATGAACATGCAATATGCGGGTGAGAGATTTAAAAAATAATTAAAAATCTATTTTATGCCGGTGTAGCTCAGCTGGTAGAGCTTCTGATTTGTAATCAGATGGTCGGGGGTTCGAGTCCCTTCGCCGGCTCTGATTGAGAGTTCTTTTACAATTTGAAATAAGTCTGTTGGGGACATGGCCGAGCGGTCAATGGCAGCAGACTGTAAATCTGCCGGCGTATGCCTACGGAGGTTCGAATCCTTCTGTCCCCACTGTTACGCGGGTGTAGTTCAATGGTAGAACACCAGCCTTCCAAGCTGGTTACGTGAGTTCGATTCTCATCACCCGCTCAAGTGATCGCCTGCGTAGCTCAGTCGGTAGAGCACTTCCTTGGTAAGGAAGAGGTCACCGGTTCAAATCCGGTCGTAGGCTCTA
>JAZAOA010000009.1:0-8070 GCA_036228285.1 Fidelibacterota bacterium | reverse complement strand
ATGCGTTTATCAAATGATCCGGCATATACTTTTTCCATAGCAAAATTATATATATCAATATCAATAACAAATGTACCGGGCCACTCATTTGTATGAAAACGTACATATCCATTATCATTACGTACATTATGAGTATATGGAGAAAAAGGATTTGGGTAGGCATAATCCTCATTGATATCATATTCTGCGCGAAAAATTTTCCAATTTAATCCATCGAGATCATATGAATGGGCTGCTCCGTCACCTGTTCCTATCCAAATAGAACGATCACCATAGTATGGACGGTCATCAAATGCTACACTATAAACTTCATCTGCTAATACTTCATCTATATCATATATAGCCGTATTAGGAACAGGAATTGCTTGATGTGCAGGATTATATAATGCCCAATTTATTCCATCCTCTGTTTTCCAAAGACCATTTGCTGATGCAGCAAATACTAAAGAATCAAATGAAGCTATATTATATATTCTCTCACCTAATAGTGCAGTATTCCATGATAATCCATCATCAATTGTGTAGCTTAAACCACGTTGCTCTGTTGGGTCATCTGCGTTCACTGTAGCTGCCCATATGATTCGTTTTCCATTTAACCTTTGAGCTTCTAAACCAACAACAAAATTTCCAGATAGATTATCCATTGGGTATGAATAATGCTCCCAATCAATACAATTACCAGAGCCAAGGATTCCTCGATTTATACCATTTGCTGTTCCAACCCAAATTGTATCACCATAGCTTAACACTGAAAATGCCTTATGGTTATGATTCCCACCATCAAGTGGGTCTCGGGGGTTTAAATAAAAATCTTTTAATATATATTTACCTCCTACTCTTACATAAGAAGTGTCCTTACAAGTTGTTAATTCATATTGGTTATCCATTGGCAGTGGAACTCTTTCCCATACTTGATCGCTAAACTTAAATCTTCGCAAACCTCCTGCCCAACTCGCTGTCCAAGCGAATTCTTCTGAAAGATCCATATCATACGTAACGTTAGCTTGTGGGACAGTTACAGGCAAAACTGCAATAAACCCAATATCACCGAATGGTATAGTATCTGAAAGAGCATCATCCATTGGCTGATCATAATAGATCCAATTTATCGTACTATCAGTCGCATCTGTTGTAAATACGATGCCCTTCCCAATAGGAATATCATTTTCACTTCCTGCGGCTGCAGCAAACATAAATTTTTCATAAGGGCCTCCAGGGTCTCCCGTTGTCATAGCAGAGATTCCTCCAGATGGAATTCTATTAGTATAAGCACCATTAGTTAATTCCATCGTGTCTTGTAATGTTTCAACAGTAAGTGAATCGCGTACTATGCTAATCCCTAAACCAGTGCCTAACCAAACTAAGTTATCACTCTGCAAAATTATTTCTGTTACTACATTGCTCCGCATAGTATTCGTACTCGATAATAAAGAATCTGTAGAATCAGCAATTATGGAACGAAAAGCATAATCTGATGGAAATAACTTTTGAGCAGAGATAAAATCTGCATTGAAAATTATTATTATATAAAATATAAATCTTTTCATTCTACAATGACCCTATGTATCAGTGTGTCTGAATAAGTATTAGACATATCCATTGCGTCAAAAATCCAATGAAAAGTTCCAGTTTTTGTCTGCAATGAGGGGTCAAGATTGCCAGAGCCAAAGATTGGTACGCGGAAACTATATATTGCATCATTAGCTATTGAATCACCGCTAGTAAAATTTGGTTCATAAATTATCACTTCACTTCCATCATCATACAGATTAATTAAGTTTCCTTTATTAAGAAAAGAATCTCCTTCAACATGATATGAAACAAATCCAACTCTTCTTATATCATCTAATCCATTTGCATCATGTGCTTTGGCTTTTACAATTTTAAATATCACACTGTTATCTGTTGGTCTTACTATCGTATCTGGCGCAATTATGTATTGTAACTGTGGTATAATATTTCCCAAATAAAATGAGTCTCTTAGCATAAATGTAGAGCCATTGCCATAATTTGCTTGAAATTTGACATGCACTTTTCCCGTATCATCTAACGCGATAGGGTTTGCTAAAAACAACGTATCATTCAAGATTTTTAAAGAATATAAATGATCTCCTCTTATTATATCTCCATTTTCCCCATCATCATTAAGCGATAAATTATCTGGAGAGACTGTTGTATCTGTACCATACCAATATAAGATCGTACTTTCTAATGGAGATCGGCTTATACTAGGCTCCACATCAATTGCAAAATAAAGAATACGATCATCCTGTAAATAGCTAAATTGTAAATTCCCTAATGGATTATTTTGATTACTACTATCCGAAGAATCAGAACAGCCATAATTAAGGATAATTGAAATAAAAATAATGGTAAAATGCTTGAATATATTTAAGATGAAATTCATTTCTGACTTCCATAAATATAATGAACTAATAGATTTCCTACTTGCCCTAAACTCTGTGCTGAACAATTATCTGGTGTATCCTGTGAAGTATGCCAATAATTACTATATCGATTAGGATAATTAAAATCTATAATATCTATCGCTGGAATTTTTGCTTCTTGCCAAAGAGGAACATGGTCATCATATATTGTGTGAACAATCCTTGATTCAAAAGCTTCTAAATTTAGTTTATTTGCTAATGACCATAGTTTTTTTACTAGATCTTTATTTTGTTGATACGAATACCTTTCAATCGGTATATGCAATTCCTTATCTCCAATCATATCTAATATAATTGCTTCATCAGGCTTTTCTATTGGAAGATTTTTTGCAAAAAACTGTGATCCTCTCGCATAGCTTTTTGGCACACCAGGCCTACCCATATCTTCAGCATCAAATAAAACAATAGAAACTCTGATCGGTGGAGGGTTATAATGAAATATCTTTGCTAACTCTAAAAGAACTGAAACACCGCTAGCTCCATCATTAGCGCCAATAATTGGTTGATTGTGTTTTTCTATATTTAAATCACTGTCCGCCCATGGCCTCGTATCCCAATGTGCACCAAGTAACAAATGGGAATTGCTATTTATATTATATTGAGCAATAATATTATCTAAATCATACTGCGTGTCATCGATATCATTGATAACAAAAGGTTGAGTAAATACTGTGTCTGAATAACTATCAAGAGTTTTTATTAGATATTCTTTGCAATTATTATATCCTTCAGATCCAGGATTGCGTGGACCAAAATCACATTGATCTAATAAAAATTGATATGCACTATTCTCATCAAAATTTGGAACTGAATCATTACATGAAAAAATGATTACAACAGATAAAAAAGATATACAGTTATAAAAAAATAATCTCATTATTATTATCCTGTTATCGCAATATTTACATCAAAGCCAAAATCGCGATCAATTTTCTTTCCAGTCGTCATAGATTCATTTTCGTGATATCCATAAATCATACTACCACTAACTTTAGCAGAAAATGTATATGTGATTCTAATACCAGCTTTCCAGCCAGAATTAAATGCAGTTTGCCCAAACTCCAAACCACCATTTTTACTACCTAAAGTCTCACTCTCATTCATATCAAAGTTAAACTGAAAATTAACGGTATTTTGAATTTTATAATCTTCCATAAAAGGAAGTGGGATTGTAATACCTCCTCTATGACTATAGTTAGCGCTAGAAGTATAACTTTTATCACGATGAACCGTTATACCTGTTGGCACACGATCTAATGATTTTGATAAGTTATGTCTAAAATTCAGCGAGATACCCTTTTGCAAACTTGCAGTTAAACCAATTAATGGAGAAAAATTAGTATTTACACGGGATGATCTTTCAAATTCTTCAAAATCTAATATAAAGGATTCTAAGTCCAGCAAGGGCATATTAGGTCCTTCAAAATTTTCAAATTGCCATGCACGCACTTCTTTTCCGCTAAAACCATGTTCAAATGAAAGAGATCTCAAATACTTTTTAATAATAGGCAATTTTTCTAATCCTGACCAGCGAATACTCCATCCAGGAAGAGGAAGCCCATTTTCCAATTTTTCCCCATATGCAAAATAATCACGGGACATATTTCTTTGTTCTGTTCCAGACCCACTTCTTGTTGTAGATACATTTTGTGAATAATTAAGACTTGTACTAATACTCCTAGTCAAATTAAATCCAGAACGCAAAGAAAAATCGCGTTTGTGATCCCATGCGCCTATATCAGACCCTATTCTTTCAGAATGAGACAAACCATGATCTGGCTCCCAGCCAAATCGATAGCCTAATGGGACATCTCCAATTACACCTCTGCCAGTCCTCGTTAAATTCTCAGAATAACTGAAATTTATTGGATTAATCTTTTTTAGTAATCCATGGGCAAAAGTCAAAATAGGAATATCTTTTTGTATTTTCTCTTCTACTTTTTCTTCCTCCTGTTTTGCTCTCCTTCTTCTAGATCTTCCTTTTGGAACAGTAGAAGCTTTTGTTGGTGGCTTATATATCACTTCAAACATATTGGCTAAACTTAATGCAATACTTGATGAAAAACGTAATTGTGTTCCTATATTTGCTCCACCTATAGTGCTTTCTCGATCTTGATTCCATGAATATGCAGATGAATAATTCATATTTGGTTTTAACCATGAAAAAATTGTGGGGTTGAACGTTGTTGATAAATTTTCAGTAATATTTTCCACTACTCCTGGGTCCAAATCTTTAATGGCTAACCATGCATATCCCCGATAATCTTGCATATCGCTTTTAACTGCCCTTGTATATTTTGTTTTTATTCCATTTGTTATCATATAGTCCATTGAAAAGTTTCTATTTAGTCCAAAATTATATGTATCTGGAGATTTTCCTCCAACACGTTTAATCCTTTGACTCAAGCTTTCACTGAAGTTTAAAGAAGAATTAAAGTTGGATGGTGTGTAATAAAAATGTATTTCACTCAATTTTTGTCCTATAAGTGGAATTGGTTTAAACCATTTAAAAGGACTAATATAATTATCACGACCAAATGGAAGGGAATAGCTAACTTTTCCTGAATATTTTTCATTCACCACTTCCTTGTTTAATTCGTTTGACGAAAAAGATCTACTTGCGCTAAAACTTGGTTTAATTTTATCGATTGTATACTGAATAATTTTATTATCAGATTTACTAGATTTAGTTAAAGATGTACTAAAATTCAAACCAGTTGATTTTGTAAGAATTGAATCTGGGGCCTCTCCTTGTTTAACTAAAATGTCTGAACCAGGAAAGTATTTTGGAGTATTAGATGAATTTGTCATGGAAAGATTTAATGGTATGCTAATACCCCATGATTTAGGTAATAATTTATGAAGTTGAAAATTTGTATTTAGGTTAAAATTTTCTCCAGTTTGATTGGTCCCTAATCGTTGTTGTAATACATGAAAATCTGCATCTTTTCTGCTATAAGTAATTGATGTATTTGCAATATCAGCAACGCTTAATCTAGATGTAAGTCTCATTGCAACCCCTCGATCTTTCTTGACGCCACTTAATCGTAATTCATCTATCCATACTTCACCATTTATCCATTCATCAGATACATTTTTAACACCAACCATAAAAAACTTTATTCTTGATAATGCTGGTTTTCCTTTAATTCTTATCTGTTTTCCAGTAGGCACTCCTTCATCATTATAAAATGTATAATATTTAATTCCTGAAGAATCTGATATGGTATCGTTATCATTTAATTTTTTTACATTTGTTGAATCCTGTAATTTTAGTTGTGTAAGCCAATTCAAATTAAGATTAATAGAGTTTCTATTCTCTGATTCATCCCACCCTTGATAGACGGGTTGGACTAGTTCGTAATAATCTTCTCCAAGGCCAAATCTCATAAAAAACTCTACCTTTGTTTCAGCAGTTTGTATCCACGAACTATTTCCATATACATACATTTTCAATTTATCATATGTTAAATAACTTTTAGCTCTGTCTCCTGATAAATTGAGTAAAGTTTTTAAAGCAGCTCCTTTTTGTTTTGGAGCAAGATTGTCAAATTTTAATACCAATGATTGCTCTTTTGAACGAATCTCATTTATACGATCATATTCTCCTTTTACTCCCTTTGGTGGTTTATAGTTAGCATTATCTTCTGTGTTAATTACTGATATTGCAAATACACTATCAGAATTTGTTTTACTATATACTTCTGATGAATCGGACGCAATTCCAAGTTCTTGCCATTCATTCCCTACTAATTCAATCTTTGCGACCTGAATCCATGTTTGTGTGGTGTCAGATAATCTTATTCTACAAAATTTAATCTCGTTCCACTCATCATTTCCTGCGCTATCTGCCATTTCAAAATGACTTAATGGTATTCTAAATAATTTCCAACCTGTAGGTTGCCCATTTTTTACTGTTTCTCCAGAAAAGTATGTTGTATCATCCAAAGTAAATGTCTTCGTAAAGTAATCATTAGTTTTATCCAAAAACCCTGTTCTATCAAGATCTTCAGTATCAGGATATCTCCCTGCATCTAACGCATTTCCTTCCGTTCCATTAATACTTTTATAATCATTACTACCCTCACTATAATTCCAATTATCTCCATTTGGGTCATTAGGGTCAATATCATTGCCAACATTTATTAATTGTGTTTCTCCCGCTGATAAATATTCATTATATGTTCCTCCAAAATCTAAACAACCTCCCCATCCATTTTCTGTTTCATCAGAGCATCCATCTAATCCAATATCTTCAGAGTCATCTAATAGCCCATCACCAATCATTCCTGCAATTGGAATGTCTTCCGTATTGAGAGAACCATCTCCATTCCAATCTTCACTTATTTTTCCTAGATCAATACTTAGTTTTGATTGTGCACCATTTTTATTGCGGATCCATATCTCGAAAAACTTTGTTTGCGTTTGATCATAATCTCCTGAGTATAAGGTCGTTATGATACCTGCCCACAATGAATCCTGCGCTAGTTGCGATTGGTGATCAAATGGTTTATAATTCATTACTAAAATATCTGTTGTTTCATTTTGCGCTCGAATAGAGGTCTCTTGATTTGGCCAAATATCTTTAGTTCTCCACTGTACATATGGATTATACCAATACATATTTGCCCTATTTCGATGACTTAAAGTTTTATTCAATGAGCCGATTAATGGTGGAGAAGAAGTTTTCCAAAATCTACGTTGAATAGGAAAGGATGTAGTCCGTTTTGCTCCTTCAAAATCATCTATATATGCAACACCACTAGGATCACCTGTTGCAGAATTGTTAATTGAATTAGGATTTGGCATCACTTGTGCAATCTCTCCTTCAATAGAAAATGATGAGGTTTTCTCAGTATTTATTATTGGTAATTTATCTATAAATCTTGTTAATCCTTCAATGGGTTGATCATATCGACCATTTACACCCCAAATAAAATTTCTTGTTGGCTCATAACCAACTTCTATCTTTTCATTCATTACGGATTGATTAAAATATAATGCAGTCGCTCCAATAAATGACCGTTCACCAAAATCCATTTGCGCTCGTGTACCAAAAATTGTTTTCTTATCAAAAGATACAACTTCATGCTTATCAAATAATATTTTTAATGCTGCATTAGGATTTAATTCTTCATTCATTATGAGTGTTCCAGAAAAATAATCAATCTGATAATCAACACCACGCTTTAACTCCAATCCATCTACAAAAACCTGTTCACTTCCTTCAACTATCATAAACCCGAGATTTATATTGGAACTTTGATTTGTATACTCTACCTGAATTTCAAAACGACTATCATTATTTATTTCGGTTTGTGTTGTTGTAGTATACATTTTCCCTTCTCCAAGGATGCTTTGTAATTCTACATTTTTGTTTCCACCTTCTAATGAATCATATGCAAATGGATGATATGTTGGGAACATTAACTCACCACTACCCATATTGACAATACTGCTATTTTCCATATCAATTAATTCATCTGATTGCCGTATTCCAGTTTCATTTAAACTATCTAAACCGAATTGTGTAATGTAAGGTGTCCCACCAACATCATATTCAGATGGAGGATTTTGACGTTGATTAACAATTCTAACAACGAAACCTTCTTTATTGATATTC
>JAZAOA010000008.1:0-15123 GCA_036228285.1 Fidelibacterota bacterium | reverse complement strand
ATCATAAATAGAACAAAAATTTACTTTATCGGTCAAAAGCAAGGGGTTGGAATACACCGAATTAGGTTAGGTAATTTAGAAAATAGAAGGCCCTTTGAAGTTAAAGGATTATTAGATGCAAAAGATTACATATACCAAGTACGTTCTATTAATAAAGCTGATATTATATGGGTTCGTGTTAGACCAGAATTCACTACTGATTATGAACGACAAAGAATAGATAGAAGGATCAGCCGATATCGAAAAGAAGGCTATACTCATATAGTTAATGATATTTCAGTTTTTGATAATTACGATTGTAAGGACAGGACATTTTCCTTGTGGAAAAAACAAAACTTAACATGTCCTAATTTTATCTCATTTACAATTAATGATATAACAAAAAACTATAATAAGTGTATAGATGATATTGAATTATTTATTAAAAAGTATCCAAAGGTAATTTTACGCACCAATAATGAAACAGGTGGAAATGGTATGCATATTCTAGAATCTAATAGTAGTAAAAAAGATATTGTTGGAGCTTTGAAGTTATTAAATACTCGTTGTTCTAAATTTGTTCGAAAACGAAGCTCAACTAGAATTATGGCTGTTGAATATATTTCTACACATGATCCTGATAAATTTATTGATCTTTATAGAGTTCATATCTGTTTGGGAAAAATTATTAGTTATTACGCCGTAACAAGTAAATTAAATGTATTTCATAGTATTGACATGAATTATGAAGATTTAAATCGTTTTATATTAATTAATGAAAATCTACCTAGTAAGATTTCAAAAATAGAAAGTAAAATACTCCTTAGTGCTAAGGTATTAGGTTGTAACGTTGGTGCAGTCGAATTCTTTTTAATAAACGATGAGCCGGTTTTTCTTGAGTTTAATCCAATGTGGGGTGGTAATGCTAGTAAGTTGGGTTTTGGTCCTAAAAAGTTTCGCAATCATTTAGAAAAGAATCGATCATCATTAGAAAGCAGAATACCAAATATTTATCAATTCACAGATTATCAATTGTATTATAAATCACTTTATAAAGGTATTCATGATTACTATCAAAATAACTCAACCTCATAAAGTGTAAGTAATTATTAAACTACTTTACTTTCCTATTATTTTAAATTTAATCCTTATCTCATCTTCAATTTTTTTAAATAATAAAGAAGGTCTTTCTATCCCAAAGTCTGATAACAAAATACTAAATGTTCCAGAAGCAATAAATCCATTATCCAATGATAATTTTGCTTCCGTATTAATTTCTTTAGTTATTCCATGAAGAGTTAACTTTCCATCAATAAATGCATTTTCACCTTTAATAGATATTTTACTAGATACAAATACAACATCTGGATAAGTAAATGCTTCAAGGTACGTTAACATATTTGAATCTCGATTTGTATTGCCACTATCAAAAGTGGTTAGATTCACTCTCAATGAACAATTATTTACTGTATTATTAATAGCGTTATAATTTATAACACCTCTAATCTTATCTGAATTACCCTCCCAATCTTTTGTATAATGATATCCATAATATGTAATCTTACTATCATTATTTATATCATAGGTTTGACCATAAATAATAAATGGTATGATAAAAGCTAAAATATTTTTATTCATCATCTAAAATGGCAAAAATGTGATTATTGCTGAAAGCGTCATTGAGCTAATTGTTAAAATCGCAGTATTACGATGAATCGTAAGCGCATCATCATATCTTACATTATATTTTCCAGGGTTTGACACCCTTTTTCCTAAATAAGGTAATGCAATCATTCCACTAAAATGAATTATGGATAACCAGCGGTGAATTCTTATAGAATCAATTTTTTTATTATATCGTATTGCAGGAGGCGCAGTATAACTTAGCATTGCAGAAGTAAAATATGATCCTACAGCAATCTTGCCGAGTAACGCATGATTATCACTTATTTTAGAATAATTTGATCCAGCATTTTCTAACTGCGACCCTAGATAACCTTGAGCAAATAATAATCCTAATGTACCTAGAGCCAATTTTTGATGTAACTGCAACATTTTTTTTCTAAGAATTAATTCTTTGGGTCGGTCAACATCAAATAGTTTCGTTTTTCTTAAAAGACCATGTTCAGACCATAATAGCTTTGTTTGCAATGGCATATTATCAGGCAATACATATAAAGAATTTTCATTATTAGTAACTGCAGCAGAATCCTGACTAAACAAAAAGGATATCTGTATAATTGATATAAAAAATAAAACTGATTTATTATCCATTCTCATAACAACTCATATTAAATTGGATCAAACAATAATAAAAACATTTAAGGAACATAATGAGCAAAAAATTAATGCTATATGGAGCAAATGGATACACCTCAAGATTAATAATTAAAGAATTAATAGGGCAAAATATTAAGCCTATTCTAGCAGGAAGAAGTAAAGAAAAAATAAATAATCTAGCAGAAAAGCATGGGTTTGATTCTTCAATATTTTCATTAGCAAAACCAGAAGTAATTGATGAGAAATTAAATAACATAGATGTTTTAATAAATGCAGCAGGGCCTTATTCGCTAACAGCAAAACCTCTCATTGATAGTTGCATCCGAACAAAGACTCATTATATCGATATCACTGGAGAAATCGATGTATTTGTTTATGCGGAGAGCAAACATAAAGATGCAAAGGATGCTGGAATAATAGTATGTCCTGGTGTAGGGTTTGATGTCATCCCTACAGATTGTCTTTCTTACTTGTTAAAAGATAAAATGCCTGATGCAAACGAATTAAATATTTGTTTTTTTAGTGAAAATGGAAGGCCAAGTATTGGAACTGCAAAAACTTCTATAGAAGGATTAAGCAATGGTGGAAGAATTAGGAAAAATGGAAAGATTGAACAAGTCCCTCTTGCCCACTCTGTAAAGGAAATTGATTATGGGCAAGGATCAAGAATGGCAATGAGTATTCCTTGGGGAGATGTGGCCACTGCGTACTACTCAACTGGAATTGAAAATATTATTGTATATACTCCAAGATCCGAAGCAGGGATTAAAAAAATCAGAAAACACCGTAAATGGCTTTTTATTCTTAAGTTAAAATTTGTACAAAATTATCTAAAAAATAAAATGACAAAAAAAATAATTAATGGTGGTGATAGTGATGAGCAAAGAGCCAAATCTAAAATGTGGGTGTGGGCTGAAGTGAAAAATAAAGATGGTAAAATAGAATCTGGGTATTTTCAAATAGCAAATGGTTACGATGTTACGGGATATGGTGCAATGTTTTTCGCAAAACAGTTAATTGAGAATACATTTGAAGGAGGATATTATACTCCATCTTTATTACTAGGCCCAAACATTGTCGAATCACTACCAGGTTTTTCAGGGATAAAGTTCTCAAACTAGTAGAAGTGCATTCATGAAAACAGGCAGATATGTATTAATCTTATTTCTAATATTAGTTCTGTATCTAATTGCATGGCCAATACCAATCAATCCGATATCATGGACTCCATTACCTGCTCCAGAATTAAAAGAAAAATACGCGATAAATGATTATTTGAGTTCCGTAAAGATAATAGAAACTGAAGAATCATTTGGGCCGGAAGATGTAGATATGGATGAACAAGGAAGAATCTACGGTGGATTTGAAGATGGTAAAATTATCCGGTTCAGCTCTAAAGGTGAAAATATGGAAGTATTTGCAGATACAAAAGGTCGACCATTGGGACTTGATTTTGACAATTCAGGTAACTTAATCGTTGCAGATGCCAAAAAAGGATTATTATCCATTGATAAAAAAGGTAATATTAAAATCTTAGTGACAGAAATCAATGGAGTGCCTTTAGGTTTTACGGATGATGTGGATGTTGGACCTGATAATATGATTTATTTTACAGATGCATCAGAAAAATTTAGAGTTAATAATTTTCCAACTTCAATGAGCGCCTCCAGAGCTGACTTATGGGAACATCAACCATATGGAAAAATAATTAGATATAATCCATCTACAAAAAAATCAATATTGCTTTTAGATAGTTTATATTTTGCTAATGGGATTGCGGTTAGCAATGATGGTCAATTCTTGTTATTTAATGAAACATATGATTTTTCTGTTAGCAAATATTGGCTGGAAGGACCTAAATCAGGTATAAGAGAAAAAATATTTACAAATACACCTGGATTCCCAGATGGAATATCAACTGGAACAAACGATATTTTTTGGGTTGCTATGTTTACACCGAGAAATGCAGCAGCTGATGCCCTCGCACCAAAACCATTTATGCGCAAAGTTGTATATAGGCTTCCCTTATTTATTCAACCTGCTCCGGTTAGGCATGGATTTGTTCTTGGCATTGATTCGGAAGGAAATGTGATATACAATCTCCAAGATCCTTCAAAAAAATCTTACTCACCGATTACAAGTGTTGAAGAAGAAAATGGGCTTCTATATTTGGGCAGCTTAGATTATCCAGGAATTGGATATATTAATCGTCCGCAATAAGCTCCATACCGTGTCTTGAAACAAGGTTTATCATATCACCAAAAACTGCAAACCTCTTATCTTTTGTTTGTCCTCTAAGAAACCGAATATAAATCTGAGCTGCAATACCTATAAGCCTGTATAATCCTAATACATGATAAAAACGGATATTACTAACATCATATCCACTGATATCTGCATAATCTTTCACTAATTTTTCTCTAGTATAAAAACGCTCATCTATTGGCATCGTAGATCCTTTTTGAAAAAAAACCGGATCTGAGGGTGTGCACCAATAACTTAATAATGATCCTAAATCACAAAGGGGGTCTCCTAAAGTGCACATATCCCAATCAAAAATTGCTATTATCTTTCCCGGGTTATTAGTATCAAACATAACATTATCTAGTTTATAATCATTATGCACGATACTAAACTGATTTGTATTTGGAACATTTTTAACTAACCACGCATATATGTTTTCTACAGCATCAATCTCTTGATGCTTTGCATTATCCCATCTTTTTTTCCAACCATTAATTTGACGCTCAACAAACCCGATCGGTTTTCCTAGATTATCTAAGCCAATTTCAGAATAGTCTACCTGGTGAAATTCCGCTAACGTTTTTATTAATTTTCCACTTATTAATTGTGGGCCATTTTTTTGTTTATAAAAATTTTCTATCAATTTTTTTCGTATAACTGTTCCAATTTTTCGTTCCATAATAAAAAAAGGAGAACCAATTATTTCTTCATTCTCGCATAAATGTAATGCTCGTGGTGCATATGGAAATTTTTTGTATAACACCGAAAGCACTTTATACTCCCTAGACATATCATGGGAAGATGGTGCTAAAGGCCCCAATGGTGGCCTTCTTAGTACATATTGGTGTGAACCAAAATCAAGAAGATATGTTAAATTGGCTTTTCCGCCGCCAAATTGACGTACAGATAAATTGTTTGTACTACCATCTAATTTCCCAATTAAATATTCTCTTAGATGATTTTCATCAAAAGCCTCATCAGGCCTCACTGCAATAGTATCTGAATTAATCAATATAGTTTTTCAATATGGTTCTAGCTATCAAATTTTTGTGAACCTCATCCGCGCCATCATAAATCCTAGCACCACGCTCATGTCGATACCAATATGCGAGCGGTGTATAATCAGTTATTCCTAATGCGCCATGACTCTGAATTGCTCTATCCAGAACCTTCATTAATACATCTGCAACACAAAGCTTAATAATTGAAATCTCTTTTCTAGCACCCTTTGTTTGCAGTTTCTGGACTTTTTTTGCACAATCCATAACCATTAATCTTGCACCATAAATTTCCGATGCAGATTCTGCTATCCAATTTTGTACGGTTTGCTTTTCGGATAAAAATTTGTTTGGATTGAGTTCTCTACTAGATACCCTTTTGCACATTAAATCTAATGCCCGCTCACAAATTCCAATCCACCGCATACAATGATGAATTCTTCCTGGGCCTAACCTCTCCTGTGCTAACATAAATCCTTGACCAGCCTCACCAATCATGTACGTCGAAGGAATTCTACAATCTGTAAATTTGGTTTCAGCATGACTTGTATAATTTTCTCCTTCTTCTCCCATTACCGGAATATTTCTAACAAGTTCAAATCCCGGGTTATCTGTTGGTACTACAAACATACTTGCTCTAGAATATTTATTATCAGCATCTGGGTCAGTGACTGCCATGACAACGCAAATACTTGCTCCATCTGCTGCGCTTGTGAACCATTTATTTCCATTGATGACATAATCGCTTCCATCTTTAATCGCTACAGTATCCATCCATATTGGGTTTGAGCCAGGATTTTGAGGTTCTGTCATGCCAAAACAACTACGTATTTCTCCAGAAATCAGTGGAGATAGAAACTTTTCTTTCAATTCATTATTCGCATGATCCTTTAATAATTCGATATTACCAATATCTGGAGCCTGAGAATTAAAACAATAATGTCCCAGCAAGGATTTTCCTAAAATTTCACTTACTTCTGCAAACTCTAACAATGTGAGCCCTAAGCCACCGTATTCAGTAGATAAATAAGGAGTCCAGAGTCCAAGTTTTTTTACTTTCTCTCTGCATTCATTTAACCTTGGCAAAACATTTAAAAAACCATGTAATAAAAAGTCATTTTCTAGTGGAATAATATCCTTCTCAACAACTTCATTAATTTTAGTTAGATAATTTTCCATATAAATCTCAATATGTTAATTTTGTTACTATTGCTCTCATGTTAAATCTAATGGTGCAATTATGAGAAAAATACATTTATTTAATTACTAACTATTTTTTTGAGTAAAAAGACTAACTACTATTAATACTATAGAAGAGACCAAAATAGCTGGTAATACTTCATCTAGTGAATTATAAAGTTCGCTTGGTAACCAGCGCCAAAGTGTTGGAATCTCTTTCCATAAAAAAGTTATAATTATACCTGATAATATTGAACTAACTGCACCTTCTTTTGTCGATTTTTTCCAGAATAATGCCGCTAACAATGTAGGCGTAATAGATGCGCCATATATGGTGTAAGCGTATAATGCTCTTTCAAAGAAACCTGCTGACTTAGAAAAACCTATAGAAACAACATATGCTATAATTCCAAGTAAGAGAACTAATGTTCGACTTAACGCTACAATCTTTTTTTCGGATGCATTTTCATTAATATATTTTAAGTAGATATCTTTGATAAGTGTATTTGCAGGAATTAATAAAAAAGAGTCAGCCGTTGAAATAATTATACCTACAATAGTTGCAAGCATCATTGCGCCTAAAATAGCGGGTAACAGCTCATAAGCAGTATAAATTAATATATATTTACCTGCTTCATCATTTACTATTAGGCTTGAGGAAACCCATGATGAGGCAATTATTAATAATTCAATAATTAATACTGCAAATATCAATATAATTGTAGCTTTAGTTGCGCTTTGATGATCTTTACTTGCAGAAAATCTTTGATACATATTTGCATCTCCAAGAACTAACAAAAATGGTGGTAAACAAAAATTAATTATATCAAACGTAGAAAAAATACCAAGATACTGCATATGACTAGATTTACCCATTGCATCAAAAGCAACTTCCATACCATTAAATCCTCCAGCTTTAATCCATAGAATTGGAAAAGCAATCACTAGACTAATCATCATTAGTATTCCATTTGCAGCATCCGTAAATGCCACACTGAGTAAACCAGCTAACATTGTATATAAAATGATAAAAATAGCAGCAATAATTGTTGCAATTTCAATCGTAAAGAATGATGATTGAACTTGATTTGAAAAAACTGTATATATTACAGCACCACCTGCATTGTATTGATAACTAACAATCACCATATAGGCAGCAACCAATGCAAAAACACATAAATTTCTAGCAAAAGAGCCATATCGGTCCCCTATAATTTCAGGGACTGTAAATTTTTTCACATTCCGTACTTTTCCTGCGATTTTAGTTAATAGTGCAATACCCAAAATACTTCCTAAGGGTAATAATAATGCTGCCATTCCAATTTCATATGTCTTGCCAGCATTGCCTAATATAGAACCAGTTCCGATCCAGGTGGCAAGCATTGTACCAACTAAAATCCATGGAGTTAGAGATCTACCTGCAAGGGCAAAATCTGATTGAGACTTAATTTTTCGAGATTTAACTACCCCTATACCGATTAGTACAAATAGATACAATAAAATTACACTTATATAAATCAACTGATGATTGCTCTACAATTATGGTTTTTAATATAATATAAACAGTTACATTTTGAAATTACATGGTAGATTCCCAAATTCCAAGATAGCTATGGTTCAGTACCGACAAATACTAATATCATTATTACTTATATTATGTATCAGCTGTACTACTAAATCACAAACAGAAACTAAATTTGATAATGTAATTGATACAAAAATGAATCATCTTGTAAATGAACAAAGTCCATATCTATTGCAACATGCGGATAACCCCGTTGACTGGTATCCATGGGGAGAAGAAGCATTTAAAAAAGCAATACAATTAGACCGTCCAATTTTTCTATCTATAGGTTATTCAACATGCCATTGGTGTCATGTAATGGAACATGAATCTTTTGAAGATGATAGCGTAGCAACACTATTAAATAATAATTTTATATCTATTAAAGTTGATCGAGAAGAATTACCTGAAATAGATCATTTATACATGTCGGTTTGTCAAGCAATGACAGGAAGGGGTGGATGGCCTTTGAACATTGTAATGACACCACAAAAAGAACCATTTTTTGCAGGCACTTATTTTCCGAAAGATCGTAGAGGTGGAAGATCTGGTATGCTTCAAATTTTACCAATGATAACAGAAGCATGGAATACAAAACGTGATGACATTATGACTTCTGTCAATCAAGTAAAAAACTATCTGGATAAAATAAACTCTAAACCTGCAGGTAATAACCTATCAAATGAACTAATCAATTCTGCTTATGATCAATTTCGCAATGGATTTGATGAAGAACATGGTGGATTTTTTAGAGCACCAAAGTTTCCATCACCTCATAATTTGACATTTTTAATGAGGTATTATTATTCTTATGATAATCAATTTTCATTGGATATGGTTATAAAAACATTAAAAGAAATGCGTCTTGGTGGTATTTATGATCAAATTGGTTTTGGATTTCATCGATATTCTACTGATAGACATTGGCTTGTCCCACATTTTGAAAAAATGCTTTATGACCAAGCAATGATTGCTATGGCATATACAGAAGCTTTTCATATAACTGGAGATAAAGTTTTTGAAAATACTACGAAAGAAATTTTCAATTATGTTTTGCGAGATTTAACAGCACCAAATGGTGGTTTCTATTCAGCTGAAGATGCGGATAGCGAAGGCGAAGAAGGAAAATTTTATACATGGACAAAAAAGGAGATTGAAGAGGTTTTAGGCAGTTCACTAGGTAAAGATTTTATTAATACTTTTTCAATAGAAAATGATGGCAATTATAAAGATGAATCAACTAGAGAGAAGAATGGGAAAAATATCCCGCACTTAAATAATTATAATTTTTACAATCAATCTTCGTTAGAGGCTGCAAGAAAAAAGCTATTTTATAAGAGGAAAAATAGGATACATCCATTGAAAGATGATAAAATACTCACTGATTGGAATGGCCTAATGATTGCTGCATTTGCAAGAGCATCCGTAATATTTAAAGATGATAGATACCTTAAAGCAGCGATAAAGTCTTCTGAATTTGTTTTAAATAAAATATCTAAGAATGGGAAACTGCTAAAACGGTTTCGTAATAACAAAGCTGCTATTAATTCACACTTAGATGATTATGCATTTATTTCATGGGGTTTATTAGAAATATACGAAGCAACTTTTGAAACAAAATATCTATCTAAATGTCTTGATTTAATGAATATAATGGTAGAAGATTTTTGGGATGATAAAAATGGTGGTTTTTTTCTTGGAGCTGATCAATCTGAAAAATTAATTGTACGAACAAAAACAGCTTATGATGGAGCGATCCCATCAGGAAACTCTGTAGCTACTATGAATATGCTAAGACTATCTCGAATTACTGGAGATGTTAAATGGGCAGATCTTGCAGAAAAAACAATTCGCGCATTTTCCGAAGATATTTATAGTGCTCCTACAGGTTACACTTTAATGCTTTCCGCATTCTTATTTGATACGAATAAATCAAAAGAAATTGTTATAGTTGGCAATGGTAAAGATGAAAATACTAAAGAATTTATCAATGCAATTCGTTCTCAATATACTCCCCATAAAGTTTTACTATTCAAGGATACTTCGTTAAATAATAATCAATTAGATAAATTAGCAAATTGGACTACTACGCAATATACTATTGATGAAAAACCAACTGCATACATATGTAAAAATTTCGCATGTAACCAACCAACTAATGATTTAAAAACTGCATTATCTTTGATAAATGAATAAACCATTTTCCACAAGAATTGGTGAGCTATTTGCTCACATACAAGATTTATTTGATACTATTATTCATTTTACTCTTAAAAGAATTAGGGGGAAAGGTGAAAGAAAAAATAAAATAGGAAAAGTCATTTCCTTTATTTCTAGTTTTGGTGATGCTTACTTCAAAAAATATAAGGATATAAAGTCGAATGATTCAAAATAACGGGTTATTATGTTTATATCGAGGAGAATTCTATAATGTTTAAAATGCAATTACATTGGCAAATAATTATAGGTTTATTATTAGGATTGGTATTTGGCATAATTAGTGCCATTGCTGGGTGGGGACAATTTACTACTGATTGGATAGCTCCATTTGGTACAATATTTATCCGATTATTAAAATTTATAGCTGTTCCACTGGTGTTAACATCATTAATTACTGGAATAGCCTCTTTATCAGATTTGAGAAAATTATCTAGAATAGGTGGTAAAACTATATCGATATATATTGTTACCACTGCAATTTCTGTAACAATTGGTTTAGTTATAGTGAATTTGCTTCAACCTGGAAATAAAGTCCCATATGAAATGCAAACAAAATTGCAGGAAACCTATGAGCAAGATGCAACATATAGAGCTGATTCTGCACAAAAAGTAAAACAAAGAGGTCCTTTACAAGTATTTATTGATATGGTCCCAAGTAATTTTTTTGAAGCTGCATCAAATAATCGCAACATGCTTCAAATTGTATTTATTTCAATACTTATTGGAATAGGCTTAGTTCAAATACCAAAAAATAAATCAAAACCTGTATTAGATATTTTTGGAGGATTAAATGATGTAATTATCAAACTGGTTGATATTATTATGCTAATTGCTCCACTAGGTGTTTTTTCACTAATTGCTCAAACGATAAATAAAGTTGCAGGAAATAATCCTGAACAAGTAGCTGAATTATTAGGCGCTTTAGGTTTCTATATGTTATCTGTAATTGCTGGTCTTATTTTACATTTATCAATAACATACACTGCACTGCTAAAATTATATGTAAAGATGCCTTTAAAAACATTCTTTACTGGTATTGGACCTGCCCAGTTATTAGCATTCTCTACAAGCTCTAGTGGTGCAACACTTCCGGTTACAATGGAACGGTGTGAAGATGAATTAGGTGTAAGTGAAGAAGTATCATCCTTTGTCCTTCCTTTAGGTGCAACTATTAATATGGATGGAACAGCGCTTTATCAAGCTGTTGCTGCAGTATTTATTTCACAAGCAATTGGGCTTGAACTTAGCTTATTGGATCAACTTACAATAGTCTTAACAACTGTTCTTGCCTCTATAGGTACAGCAGCTGTACCTGGAGCCGGTATAATTATGTTAGTTATTATTCTTGAAGCAATAGGAGTTCCTAGCACTGGTATTGCATTAATTTTAGGAGTAGATCGAATTTTAGACATGCTACGAACAGTAATTAATGTTACTGGAGATGCAACAATAGCTATAACAATAGCATCATCTGAAGGTCAGTTGGGTCCTGCTAAAAAAGTTGCAGATTAAGAAGTATTCCACGATACGTTCTTTGATCCTCTTAACCAGAGTTGTTTAGAATTAAATTCAATTTTTGCTGGTGTTTGCAAGCATGGTTCACCATCAACGTTTATTGGTAAAGGTGGATCATGTGCAATATCAACCGGTTCATTATTATCATTAACAGATTTTATTTCAAGAGTTTTACATTTACTTAAAGTTATTCCCCATTTACCTACATGTTTTCCTTTTCTAAGGGGTCCCATTAATAATAACATTTGTAGTTTACTAAGGTCCCATGCTTTGCATAAATATGCATGATCCTTCACTGGAGATGCGCCTGGTGCTACCCAATATCCACCTCCAAAATATTCAGACAATGTAAAAACAAAAAGAGAGAAATTAATAATAACAGGTTCCTCATTATCAATTTTGACCCAAGCATTTCGTTTCTTCCATTTAAGAATTTCAGTAATTCCTAAGTAAGTATATTTAAAATTTCCTTTTATCCATTTTCCTCTTTTTAATTTTGCACGAGAAACTAATGAAGTTATTCCTGAATCTGCTTCATGAAAAATCCAACGAATAATTTTATTACTATCTTTAGCAGTACCATTCCATTTTGAATCTGCTGTTGGAGAAGGATAATTATCTTCTTCAGGCATTGGTTCTGCTTCTATACGTAAAGCTCCAACATTTCTATCTACACCATTAATTATTATATCAATCGTTTCATTTAAATCATCCAATGAATATCCATGCACTCTAGCTACATCATTTCCAGTTCCAGCAGGAATAATTGCTAATGGTATATCACTGCCTCTCAGGCCTGAGGATACTTCATGTACAGTACCATCACCTCCACAGGCAACTATAACATGTATATCTAACCTGTCTCGCAATGAGTATGCTATTTCTGAAGCATGTCCAACTCTTTCAGTTATATATAACTCAGTATCTAATCCATTTTCTTCCAGCTTAATTTTTACGGTTTCCCATATTTTAATTGATTGACCATCACGCGCAGCAGGATTAATAATACATGATATTAATTTCTGTGAATTATTAGAAGATTGGTTATGAGAAGACTTGTCAGTTTTCATATAATGAAAACAATTTATAAAAATAAAAGTAAATTTTTATTTTAACGGTATTTTTCAGGTTTATAATAAAATTGTTTACCCTTTGTGCTGGGTTGAAGAATCATTTGTAGATAAGGAACTGTTTCCTCATCAAATAATTCGAGACCTTTCAAAAAAGGATGATTATTAATTACACCAACTTCACCTTGCTCTTGATGTTCAAAAAGAGCAGCTTGTAAATATAAATCTGCTATATAAATATCATCTCCTTTGGATACAAAAGCTTGGAAGTAACGCTCATGTCCAAGATAGTCTCCAATATCCTTACAACAATTATTCATTGTTAAAATTGAACCATCATCATCACCAAATTCTACCTCATTTATTTTACGATTTATTTCACCATATTTTAGTTTATTATAAGAAGGTAATTTGTAATAATCAGCACTATGATCTAGGTGATCTTGCGATGTACTTCCAAGTGAAAATACATACATTGCAAATTTTGGAACACCTCTTGATAAATCAGGGGCTACCACAATAGCTGCTATTAATTCTTGAAAGTTGGGAAGGTGCCCTAGGCCTCCTTCTGGAAAATTGAATGCAGTAATGTTTAATAATGAAACTCCAGGAACTATTTCCATAGGACTCAATTCTTTAGGTAAAAGTGAAGATATTTGGTCAGTATCTACTTCATAGAATGTTGTCATTGCATAATCGAATTCCCAAATAATCAGATTTTCTCCTGGAATATGTTCATTCATAATATTTATCCTAAATTAAATACCGAAATTGAATTCTTTTGAAGCATCAATTAACGCTTCAGCACATCCCTCTAATTGTTCTTTTGTATGCTCTGAAGTAACAAAAGCACGAATAATTGATTTATTTTTCTTTACAGCAGGAAACATCATAATTGAAAAATCATATCCTCTTTTCATTAAATAATCTCCAAGAGGAAGAGATTTTCTTTCATCACCAAAAATAATAGGAATTACCCATGAATGAGAAGTCCCTATATCTACTTTATCTTTTAGTAATGATCTAAGAAAATCTGCATTCTCAATTATTCTTTTACGTTTTTCGTCTCCATCTGAACCAGAAGCCAATTCAAGAGCTTTTAATATTCCACCAGTAACAGCAGGATCTAATGCGCAGGAAAACATTCTTGATCTAGCATAATAATTCATATAATTAATTAAATCATTTTTTGCATACACGCATCCACCTATACCTCCAAATGATTTACTAAATGTTCCAATGAGAAGATCTACATCTGCTAAAACATCAAATTCTTCTACAACCCCCTTACCAGTTGCACCAGCTATTAATAAAGAATGTGCTTCATCAACAAGTATTGAAGCACCATAATTTTTTGTAACAGTAACAATATCTTTCAAATTTCCATAATCACCATCAGTACTATAAACACCTTCCACGCATACCAATATCCTTCTATTCTCTTTAGAAATCCTTTTTAATATTCTTTCAAGAAACTCCGCGTCATTATGTCTAAATAATTTTACTGTTCCTTGAGACATCACTGCACCATCTATTAATGATGCATGTGATGAATGATCTAATACAACATAATCTCCTTTGTGAATATAGCTGGATACCACACCAATATTTGCACCGTATCCTGAAGAAAATAATGAAACCCCATATCCTTTTTGCCCAAAGAAACTTGTTAACGAATCTTCCAATTTTTTATGTATATCAAATGTTCCATTTAGCAAAGGACTACCTGTCGCTCCTAAACCAAATGTATCTAGAGCATCTTTAGCAGCTTGAATAACTTCAGGATGATTTGCATAACCTAAATAATTATAACTAGAAAAGTTAACCAAGTTATGTTCGTCGCCATGAATCCTACGCACACTAATTTCTGGAGTTTGAGGCGTTAAATGAGGGGTCTCAAATGTATATTTATCTGCTTCAATTATATCATCACGCCATTGATTGAATTGTTTTATTTCAGAGTGATTTTTCCCTGAACTACGCGAGAACATATCCAGCGTAAATTCTGTGTAAGAAGGACGACTTTCTTTTGTTTTTTTATCTGACATAAACTAATTATAAATATTTTCTCAAA
>JAZAOA010000007.1:0-3268 GCA_036228285.1 Fidelibacterota bacterium | reverse complement strand
ATAATTCATCACCTAGTTGATGAAGAAATGTATTCCCAGTTTTAGATATAATGGAATCAGGATTAGTTTCCGAACCCCACAAAAACGATATAGGAGTGTTTACGACTTCTCTAGAATATTTCCCTTGTTCTACCCTCCAAGTAATATTCACTAATCTTTTATTAAAATACTTAAAAAACTCCCCGAACAAAGAATATGAATATCTCGTCATACCATTTCCAACAGGCAAATCATGAAATTGAGAAGGAACACCATATTCATTTTTGAGATTTGATTTATATGAAGTCAATCTTTTAGCTGTTGGAAATTGTAATGTAACGCCACCATAGATCGATACCGGCTCTTTTCCTGTCCATGAAGGATGTCCATATAACAATATTTTTAGCCCTAGGCTGGCATCACCAAGGCCAGAGGTTGATCTATTCTCAGGATAATAAAAATTTAATAATGAATCTAAAGAATTTGATAAAGAATCAATAATTATGTCCTTTGTCCACCCTACTTCATTATTCAACGATTTATAATAAGGCAATAATAAACTAAATGTCATTCTACCTGATAGACCATATTCAATATGAATATCCCTTTTATTATATTTCATTTTATTTGTCTGATTTACAAACGCCGCTATGGTTGAATCATTGGGCATATAGCTCATATCCCTAATCCCTTTATTAAATAGCCCGCCAGAACCTATCCAATTACCAGAACCAACACTATTAATTATAGATACACGCCAAACGCTTCTTGGTATGGTAAAAAAAGTTTGAGTATGTACAATTGAAAAAAAGAGTATAAAAAGGCAAAAAATTCTATTCATAAAGTAAAAAACGATTACGGAATTCACTAAATCGAAGAATATCATGCAGCCATAATGGAGGCAAATAATTCACAGGTTTTCCTTGGGCAGCAAATATCCTTAATAGATCATAACCAAATAACTTATCAACATAACCTCCTGCTAACCATTCAAAATTCTTCTCGTATAGTTGGTAGGTAAGAATCATCAATGCAGTTGATGTTGCTAGTGGATCAAATGTATTACGATTGGTTATTTCCATTAATAGGCCGCTACAGCTCTGACCAGCATAATATGGCCCTCTTTCTTCACCATAAATAGATTCTGGAACATAACGTATTTGATGGAAATACACACCAGGCAGATCAAGTTCATTCACTTTTTTCCATAATAAGCTTCCAGATATCCAGGGGGCGCCAATACGAAAAAAAGGATTATCAGTACCATGACCAATATTCAAATTAACACCTTTAAATAAATTCATACCCATATAGGCTAAAAGAGATTCTATATTATTTACATCTGGTAAAATTGGAATAAATGGAATTCCAGTATCATCCATCCACATTGTTCTTTGCCAATTAGACATTGGAATAATTGTTAATTTTGCACGAGCTAAATCCTTTAACCAACCCATCTCATTCACTATAAGAGCATATTCTCCAATCGTTAATCCGTGCCTAATCGGAACTAAATGATACCCTTCAAGAGATTGATAGGCTGTTCGAACAACGGGACCATCCATAATGTCACCCCGTAAAGGATTTGGACGGTCAAGCAATAATACTGGTGTATCTAGCTCTGATGCTTTTTCCATTACTTTTGAAACTGTAGTCATATAGGTGGTATACCTTACACCTGTATCTTGAAGATCAATTAAAATAAGATCTGCGTCACGAATACTCCACTCTGGTGGATACATAACTCTTTTAAACAAATCAACAATTCTTGCACCAAATATTGGATCTACAGATTTATTTCCCATCATTTTTAGCTTAGGATCATCACTAGCAAATAGACCATGTTGAGGTAAAAATATCGCAAGTACATGAATATCGTCTACTTCCCTAAGCAATGTAAGCAAGTGTCTCCCATTTCGATTTACAGAAGCTTGATTGCAAAGTATAGAGATTGTTTTTCCTTTAAGATGAGAGAAATCCATTTGTTCAAGAACATCAAGTCCAGTATATACTTTTTTTATAAAAGATAAATCAGGGATGGGTTCGACTTCAGTGTACTTGAAGTTCTCACTAAATAAAAACCTTACTAAAAGTAAGGATAAGATAAAGGATTTATTATGAATGTATTTCATGGTTAGAACTATTGTGTATATATGGAATAGAGATACTAATGAATAGCATAATAAAGGTACCAGTAAAAACATACCATGTCCAAGCTAATGAAGAAAATTTCCAGATAAAAATCATTGAGATAACTGATACAAGAAATCCCCAAAATACTGAGAAACTAGTTACCTGTATATTAAAAAGTCTGAGTATAAAAAAACCTAAAATTGCTCCATAGATAACTGAGGCTATACTTAATCCAACTTCAACCAATGGGCTATTAGATGAAGTAAATAACATCGCTCCTCCAATGAGAATAATGGCCCAAAATACAGAAATCATCCTTGCTGTATTTATATTAATATTCTTTTTTAAAGGGTCAATCCAATCAACTACTGTAGCGGATGCCAAAGAATTTATTGATGAACTTAATGTAGACATAGCAGCTGCAAAAATTCCAGCAACAAGAAATCCTGTAAAACCACTTGGTAAATGAGTTAATATAAACCAAGGAAATAGCAAGTTGGGTTTTATTGGAGTACCATCATATAGCACCCACATCATTGCGCCTAAGTAAAGAAAAATTGCAAACTGAAAAAACACTAAAAAGCCACTTAAAATTAATGCCTTTTGACTATCTCTAATCGATTCAGCAGATAATAGTCTCTGAACTATTAAATGATCTGTACCATGAGATGCTAAAGACAATAGAAATCCTCCAAAAATTGCTGCAATAAAATTATATGGAACTGTAAACAGTTCAACGATCGTATTGGGAAAACCTTGAAATAAAGAAAGCTTGTCACTATCTAGTAAAACAGATTGAATATGATTCAAACCACTTGGCTCTAAATTTTTAATAATATTAAAAGTTACAAAAGCACCAAAAACATATAAAATAAATTGAAATGTATCTGTATAAATAACAGAACGTATTCCACCTATAAGTGTATATACTAATGTAATAAAACCAATAACTAGTATTGAAAAATTAAATGACCATCCAGTAATTAGGGTCAAAGGTATAGCAGTCATGAATAATCTCACGCCATCAGCGAGAATTCTCATAATTAGAAATACTGTAGAAACAAATCTTTGGAAACCTACGCCCCATTTATTACCAATAAACTGATAAGTAGATTGTATTCCTTCATCATAATATTTTGGAAGAAAAAACCATGCA
>JAZAOA010000006.1:0-17718 GCA_036228285.1 Fidelibacterota bacterium | reverse complement strand
TGCTACTGGATCTTCCAGTCACATCTGTAGCGCGAACATTAAAAGTTACCGTATCACCCACATCCATAGAAATTTCTGCTAAAAATCTTCCTTCTACTTCATCATCTTCAGTCATTGCAAATTGCTGTTGGTAAGGGTTTGCGCCTACAGGGGCAATCGTAACATTCAAAGTACAAGAAAATGCATCACCATCTAGATCAACAACATCTGCCCAGACTTGTTTTTCCTCTGCCCATGTATCACTAAAATCAGGCAATTGCTCAACAAATGGAGGCACTGCCTCATATTGAACAACGGCTTGGGTTAAATGGTGATAAGGATATTCTCCATTCCAGATTCCATACCATGAACCACCTTCAGGAGCAATGGAGTGTAAGGTAGAACGACAAGACCAATTATCATTAGGGTCTGGTGTTCCATCCTGCCAAATCGTTGCAATATTATCTACTACCGAACCACCTGGATCCGTTGAAACCATATTATATCCTAAGTATACATATAGCATATCATCAGGAACTCCAAGTGAATCTGAGGTTACGTTTATTCCTTCACCATCAAGAGTCCATGTTGGAAAGTCAAAAATATTCCATCCTCCAGAAGTAGCAGCCCATGGATCCCAAGAACCTTCTGTATTAAAATGATTATCTGGTACGCTATTTGAAAAAACTGTTGGAATCGTATAAGGCATTAGTAACTGAATTGTACTTGGAAGAGTTCCATCATATGTGTTTCCCATACTCGGATATTGAGAGAGCCAAAATCCTTCATCATTTAGCTGATATGCTGGACCATACACCCATACATCTACAGGTGCAAAATCATTCACAACATTTCCATCGGGGTCTAATACTCTAGTCATTACATGAAACTGGTTAATAACACCAGCAGTTAATAAGTGAATTCTCGTTACAACAGAATCATCACCCGTTGTCTGATATCCAGACATAAAATCACTATAATCTTCCACATAGCTTGGAGCTGTATAATACGATATTGTATCTGTAATTGTTCGTTCACCATCTCGACCTACACTGACACCAAGACGATGATTCATTCCACATGCACATGATTTTATTTCAGCACGATGTTTTGTTAATTTTCTACCAGTCGTTTTATTATTTTCCTTCGCAATCAAAACTGGTTGAGTAATTAGAATTACTGCAAATAATAATTTTACTATTTTATTATACATATTTATTCTCTCTTACTTTTTTAATTTATAATTAAAATTCAATCGTCACTTCAAATGAATGAATTGGCGCAAAATATTTATGATCTTCAAATGAATAAGATATCCAACTTTTCGTATTGAAGACAGGGCGAAGATTAATACCAAATCCACCAGTAAATCCACGCATATTACCATTTAATTCCATTTCTGATGCTTTATTATCAAACATACCATTCAAATTACCATGTCCCAAAATAAAATACATCAATTCTCCAAAATTATATTCCAAACCAAATGATAAAAATTCAGCCTGATCAGCAATATTATGAATAGCTATACTAGGAATTAACTGATCACTTTTCCTCATCGGAATTGTTAAAGATGAACCCAAATCAAAACTAATTGGCAATGAATAATTTTCTGAAGTCACTTCGATCCTAACATCATCTTCTTCAAAAACATTATCGTTAAGCTTTATCGTTTGTTGGAGATTTTCTCCCTCGTATTTCATATCACCACCAAAATTCTTTATAGAAAAACCAATAGTCATATCGTAGAACAAGCCAACTTTATATATTGCACCCATATCAAAAGCTATACCACTTGCACTCAATTTGTCTATGTTCTGTATCACATATTTGATTGTTCCCCCACCGCTAAATTTATCAGTCATACTTCGCGCAAATGATACGAATCCTGCAAAATCATTCGCTGTAAATGTTCTACCTGTCCCTAGAGGTTGCAATTCTGTTGTTTCCTCAATATCTCCAGACAGCAATCCCAACAATCCCATTGATACAGTCCCAAAAGAAGGAAGATTATACGTAAATGACATATAATCAAAACTCATCCCAACAAAATAATTGGAATGATGGATAACAAAATTAGTACCTGTTAAGGTTGCAGTTGTTGCAGGGTTATACGTTAGCGCATCAATTAAACCAGGTCTAGCAACCAGGGTTCCTGCATTTGCAGCACCTCTTGTAGTAGTATTAATCTGCAAAAACTTTGCACCGGCACTTCCTTGTCCTGCACTAAGAAAATTATTGATTATTAATACTAAAATGATACTATGATAAAATTTGCCTTTCATAATTATGGACCTAATACAATTGCAATTTTACCTTCTTTATAAACTGTTTTTCCTAGCAGCTGTCCTTCCAACTGATACAGATATAGACCACTAGCAACTTTTAGACCTTCATAATTTCTTAGATCCCATGATAAAGAACCTTCTTCATCGTATACTTCATTATTACCAACAATTCCATCTTTTACCAATGTCGTAATCCATTCACCTGCAACATTAAAAATTCTGATTGTACAAGAAGCAGGCAAATGACGAAAATCTATATGCTGATTAAAACGGTTCTGATCCCACAAAGCTCGAACAATATATGGATTTGGAACTACTTTAATATCGCTTAACGAAGCACGATTAACAGTATCAAGCATATTTACTGTAAAAAATGTGAATTTATCATTTATCGTTAATGGTCGAGATGTTTTCATAAATAATGTATCTGGAGTTTCTGCATTGGGGCCATCTGGATACGATAACGCCTCACCACCAACAATATTTTCATCAAAAGGTAAAAATGTTACTTCAAAGCTTGTAGGATTTAGAGATTTATTATTTTGCGCTTGTTCTGTTAATATTCGAAACGCATTTTTAGTATTTGCTCCATTATCTTCATCCAATATCCACCACAAATAATTTTTTTCTTGCGCTCTTCTAATATTATACGACCATACCTTTTGATCCAAAGTCATATTGTATATACTAATCGGGGTTCGTTGTGTAAAAAATGAATCATCTCCATTATTATTGTATCGAAAAAATCCTACAGCAGAGGTATCTGCTAGCAATGAATCAGACTTATCATAAAATGTGATATAATAATCATAGGGTTCTAAACTCTGAGATCGCAAATTAAATTTAAATACATCGGCTACATTGGTTCCTAAGTTCCAATATACAGAGTCAATACTTAACGAAGGATTGGTAACCATAAATATAAAACCATGATTATTTGCGGTTACTTCTTCATTTAATATACTAGTAGATGATAAACTATAAACTGTTTCCGGAATTAGTTTTCCTGTAAATGTATTGTTATTTACCGATTCAAGTATCAGCGGGTTATAACTATATTGAGTAGAAACACTTCCTTCAGTAAATAAAGAAGTGTATTCAGATGAAATAGCAAGGACTCCATCACCATAGTTTAAAATCGCTCTTAGTGTATCTCCATTATAAACACCTTCAATAATTCCATTTCCCAAATCATTTAATTGTACATTGTTTATAGACAAATTAAATGTCCCGGGCACCACCACACCTAATGGCAAACTCCCATCTACTTCTGATAAAGATCCTGCAATACTTAATGTATCAATATAGGCTTCCCCAGGAACAAGATCCATTAAGGGCTCTACACTTCCGACATTAGCAAGAATAGAATCAATCAAAATTCCATAATCTGCTGATTCATTGGTTGATTGCAATGGGTCATTTTGAAAAAAGTGAATTTCATAATTATGTCCTGTTAGATTTTCATAGCTAGTGATTGCTTTTAAAAACTCACCTGTAGAAGGTCCAGTATGCACATAATTAGAAATTTTTGGCTGCCCTTCTAATTCTAAAGCCATATGCTGTGGACGAACCATAATTATATTTTGATATAAACTACTTTCTAATGGAGGAATATCTGCTACTGGAACCCCCTGATCATAAGAAACAACAGAATAGAAATAGTTCATTCCATCTATTAAACCTTCATCAAGATACGTGTAGGATAACCCATTTTGGCTTCCTATCTCTTCTGCAGCATAGGTTTTTACAATAAAAATGTCACCATCTCTCGGGCTTAAAGACTGCTGAGATATCTCCACATCACTAATTACACCATCTAAATCCAAGTCTTTATATTCACCATTTGATAATCTCACAAAAAAACCATCAAGATATATAAAATACCCATCTCGATAAAATTCAATATCTGATAATGTCCCACTAAGAGCCTGCATCTCAGTACTATCATATTCAGCATAGGTACGGAAACCTTCTCCCATAGTCATTGCAGCAATATTTGGTAATACAGATTGCTTATTGGTAACATTATAAATCACCATTTTTAATGTGTCGATTGTAACCCCATCAACTTCAATTTGATGGTTCATTAATTCAATTGTGTATTCTGCTTCAATAAAACGATCCTCTATCGCATCTATCGATGGATTTGCGCTAATATCTCCAACGCCTAAAGGACCAATAAACTTTGATATAGCATTTGATGTCCCTTTTGAGTACTCAACAACACCGGACCATTCCGATGAATCTCCAACAACATCATAATCTGCAAGGAGAGTCCAATCGTTTTGAAGACCGGAAAGAGATCGATAAACTCGATATCCAGCAAAATCAGATTTACCGCTAAATGGATCAATTACTGTCTCTGGAAAATTATCCCATGATAGATAAATAGCTTCATGTGCTGGCTGAGCAGTTAGTTTTGGTGATGGTGGGGCTTCCGCTCCTATATAACCTGCATTAAACTTATCTATTGCTGATTGAGTATTCTTTTTTAAATCTGATAAGGAGGATCCTGCCACCAAAGCTACTGTTACATTAATTGATTTTCCTGGATCCAATCGTATGACAGGTCCACTTGTAGCTAACTGTCTTACATCCTGGGGCTCTTCAAATACTTCAAAACTATCAACCATTGATAATTGAAAATATTTGATATGATCCATTTCATCATCATCAACATCACCTGGATGTCCTTCACTTTGCCCTAGATCTGATCGAATCCATGTCTGGAAGCCAGTTAAGCCTATCTGCCAATCATTAAGCTCATTTCCTGCTGGAGGGATACCCTTTGAAGGATCTCCTATAGAATCGACAGGTGTTTCTACAAACACAGATCCTAAATAACCAGCTGGGGCAATCCATCCAGATTCCTCCGAATCCGAATCATATGAATATCCTAAATTCAATGAGCGATCAAATCCTATCAAATCATCATCAGCATAACCCACATCATTATCCATAAAATACCCAACGTATATACTATCAAGAGGAAAATCATTCATATTAGTAATTTTAAAATTGATATATAAATAATCATCAGTAGTCCATGAATAAGTTCGTTGTTCCACTTTAATTCCTAACCCACGTGTATCGTATCCACGGTTCCAAAGAAATTTTCCATCTCTTTCATCTAAATAATCACCAAAAACACAATACGTGTCTTCATCCGAAACAATATCTCCTCTAATATTTCCATTCTCATCTTCACGGAAAGGATCCAATAATAGCAAGCTACTATCTAGTCCAAGAGAACTAGTTGCAAGAAATTGTTTTCTACGTTTATTTATATTTTCAAAATCTAGACGGTACAATGTATCGGAATTAGGGAAATAATAATCTCCAGATTGTGGCACAAAAAAAGACCATACATCTTGATATTCTTCTACAGCTTTATTTTTTTGACCAAATAAAAAGTCCCCTTTATTTTCTTCAAGTTTACCATCAGATACTGCAGAAATAAGCTGATTTGATTGCCATAGTTTTGATATTGAACTCATTTCTGAATAATATGCTGTTGTTGCAACACGTACATTTTCAATTGTTTTATCCCCAATAGTAATTGAACGATCTTCCGGTGTATTAAAATTTGCAGATTTTCCACCAATCCATAAACCAGCTCCCCATGTATAAAATTGATTTGTTCCACTGGGAAATTCACCTGTGCGTCCATTATACGCTCCATAACCAACAGGAAATTCACCATTATAACCATCCCAACCTGGAGGAGGCTCAAAAACGCCGCTTTGACCAGTATTACTTATTGTATATTGACTAAAAAATCCTGAGCCTACCCAAGATAAAGTAGGATCCGGAACTTGTTCAAAAGTACCTGAGCGGTACATTACTTGATTGGGAATCTGTTTACCTGAAGTAATATTATTCTTGCTATAAGCAGATGAGAATAGAATAAAAATTGTAATAGATAATCTAACCATAATTATTTGATATCGAGATTAAAACCAAAGATTAATTCCAAAATGAAAATATCTGGCAGATGAGTAATTATAAGGATTATTTAACAAACTCCTCCATAATTGCAAATGCGTATCATAAGCTTCTTCAGCTGATGAAATAATATTTCCACTTATTGGATTAGTATCTCCGATATATTGTAAATATCTACTTCGTTCAAATACCGGTGGTCGACCATTAGTATCCGGTTCTCCACTGTACGAGTAAACATATGTAGTATTAATCCAGTTAAACACGTTTCTTATATCTAGGTATAAACTAAATTTATTGAGATATTTTTCAACCCGCATATCTAGAGATTTATATCCTGGCATTCTTTTAGATCCGATTTCCATCGCTTTTCCATAAATATCAGTAGGTGTATACGGTGCTCCAGTAGCAAAATTTCCTTGAAAATTAAAATTCCAATCACTTGTTAACTTTCCAAAAAAACTATTGCTGTTACTAGCAGGTAAATAATAATTCAAATTGAACTTAACAGAATGAGTAATATCAAATTCCATTGGATATTCTTTAACAGGTAGAGGTCTATCCGAATCGAAAATATATAAATAGTAATACTCTCTATTACTAGAACCTGTACCTTTTGCAGACATCCATGTATAATCAATGTCTCCAGTCAAATTACTAAAATTGTTTAATTTTAATTTAAATTCTACACCTTTTATCTTCGCATAATCTTCCATTTCCATCACTGTTACGCTTGCTACCTGACCATCAATTAATACTGGATATGTCCGATTAGTTGCAAGATTCATTTGATCCTTAAAAAATGAGATAATTTCAAGTCCTAAGGTTGAAGAAAATTTATGTGCAAGTCCAAACTGATATTGGATTGTTTCTTCCGGAGTAATATTTGGATTACCTACTAATGGAAGTCCGCTAGATATATCTGCATATACATTTTGATACATTTCTGAGTACTGAGGAAACTGCACAAAATAACCGTAATTAGTATAAATTGCTGTCTTATCAGAAGCGTTAAAATTAATTCCTAATCTAGGGCTCAATTTAACTTTCACCGAAGCAGGCTGTCTCTCAACAACACCATCATCAACTAATAAACTAGTTTTTAATGATTCTACATTTGGATCAAAATAGTCCCATCGCAAACCACTCATTAAAATAAAATCATTATTTTCATACGTATTTTCTGCATAAGCAGAGCCTGATAAAGGCTCATAACTATAAGAATCAAAATAAGGGTTTTGATTTGCAAATTGAATGTCACGATAGTCCATAGTGCTAGATGTGGTCTTAAATCCAAATTTCGCTGCATTACGCATGCTCCACTGAGTATTTATTTGAAACTCTACACTGGAATGTGTACTTACAGACTTATGACTTCTTGGACGTCCTGGACCAAATGTATAAACATTAAAAATATCACGATCATAATAATATCCATTATGCATGTTACCAAGATATGCCCATAAATCATTACTACGTTGAAAATCATCATCGCCAAATAAATAACTGGCATATTCTTTTTCATCAAACTCTTTAAAATGAGCGGATGAATCTGCGGAATTATAGTAGTTTGATTCTTCATCTAAAAAAGCAGGTATATACCAGGAACCCGCCTCATGCCATCTTTGATTATACGCCACAACTTTTTCTGATTCCGATGACCACATACCTTTAGATAGATCAAATTGATTTCCCTGCGTATAGTAATAATAATAAAAAGCCTGATCTTCATAAGATAAGCTACTTAGTTGTATTGGATTACTATTGGTTCCTCCAGATAAATCATCAATAACAAAATAACTGTCTGATATAAGTGGCAGCCCATTAGCATCTGTTAATTCTTTCCAAACACGTGTTTTTGGATCATACCAACCATTATTTTCTGCATAATTAACCCAGTCTAACCTTGTTGATAAATAATGAAAATCTTTATAAGAGGTATTTTCTCCAGATCCATAATTATTATAATGTTCAAAAGTTGAAATCATTAATCTCCAAGCAGTATTTTTTCCTAATGTGTTTTGTATTTGAAGACTAAGACGTCGACTTCCTTCAAAAGTTTTGTAATAGTCTCTTAACCAATCTCCCTTGCTAATACTATGACTATAGCTTTCAGTAGCTTTATCTTCAAAAGATGCGGAAACAATTGCATTAAAACCAGAAGTTGGTGGTGAGAAAGTCATCTTGAATGTTCCCATTGGATGAGTATAAGAACTATGTGGTAATTTTATAGAACGAGGACTTACAATATCACTCCCTGAGTATGATCCAGATAAATAAAATGACAAATATTTCTTTAATCCTGGAAATGGGCCTCCAAATTGCAAATTATATTTTCCATAATTATTATTATAGATGGAATTATTGTTTGAAAGTTGATCAGTTTCAAAAATCAAGTTTCCTGAGTAGTCCTGCTTTGAACCAGATTTAGTTACTACTGTTACAATTCCAGACATCGCTTCTCCAAATTCCGCCGAAAATCCACCTTTAGATATGGTAAGTACATCAATAGATTCCTTATCAATCTGTACACCCTGTGAACGATCAACAGGATCATTTGTTAATATCCCATCCACATAAAAAGCAACTTCACCACTGCGTCCACCTCTCATATGAATTCCTCTAGATCGACCTGCTTCAGTTTTGACAACACCACCTGCATTTGCAATAACATCTGTAAAATTAGATACAGGCATTTTATATAATTGATCCCCAGAATATTTTACTTGGGTTACTACTGATTTGACATCAACGGTATTTTCCATACTCTCTGCAACAACGTTCACTTCTTGCCCTTCTATTGCTTCTACGCTCATTGAACATAAAATCTCAGTTGTTGCACCAGGAGAAACTTCAATATTTTGAATTATTGTTGATGCATATCCCATATATGAGACTTTAATACTATATAAGCCTGTCATTAGATTCGGAATAACAAATTCTCCGTTTTCATTTGTCATGGTGCCTCTACCGCTTTCAACAGGCAATAAAAGAACATTAGCTCCAACAAGAGGATCTTTTGATATCCCGTCAATAGCTTTCCCTCTTATTTTTCCAGAAACTCTATCAGATTGAGCATCTAATACAGAGATTGCAATAAGAATAAAGAATAAGCAATTTTTATATTTCTTAAACATAATTTTTAGCTACCTAAATCTATCTTATGCAGATTTTCTTCGAATATGGTATTGGGGATTTGCACCATCTTTTATCACTTTTTTTGTTATTGTAATTTTATCAACGGAATCCATCTCAGGTATTTGATACATTATGTCCATCATAGCTTCTTCCATCACAGCGCGTAAAGCTCTTGCGCCAGCATTACGTTCCATAGCCATAGATATAATTTCATGAATTGCTTCTTTTCTAAATTCTAGCTTGACCCCTTCCATCCTAAAAAGTTTTTTGTATTGTTTGATCAATGCATTTTTCGGCTGAGTTAGAACTTTATATAAAGCATCTTCATCTAATTTATTCAAACAAGAAATCACTGGAAGTCTTCCTACAAGCTCTGGAATAAAACCAAATTCGATTAAATCTTCGGATTTTAAATGATTTAAAATATTATTTGAATTATTAATGTTATTAATTTTTGTTTTTGCAAATCCTATCTCCGATTTTCCTTCTCTTCTTGAAATAATTTCAGTGAGCCCCTCAAAAGAACCACCACAAATAAACAAAATATTTTCTGTGTCAACAGGAATAAGGCTTTGCTCGGGATGCTTGCGACCACCTTTTGGCGGAACATTACTTATCGTTCCTTCTAATATTTTTAAAAGCGCTTGTTGAACTCCTTCTCCAGAGACATCCCGTGTTATACTCGCGCTTGATGCTCTTTTCCCAACTTTATCAATTTCATCTATGTATACTATTCCTTGTTCTGCTAAGGATATATCATAATTTGCTACTTGCAATAAACGAACCAATACATTTTCAACATCTTCTCCAACATATCCGGCTTCCGTTAAAGCAGTTGCATCAGCGATTGCAAATGGGACAGAAAGAAAGTTTGCTAGAGTTTGTGCAATTAATGTTTTGCCAGTTCCTGTTGGGCCTAACATTAAAATATTACTTTTTTCAAGCTTTACACCATCATCTAAATCTTGAAAAATAATCCTTTTATAATGATTGTGAACTGCAACAGCCATTGTTTTTTTTGCTTTATCTTGACCAACTACATGCTGATCAAGATAATTCTTTATTTCTGATGGCCTTGGAAGCATCCTATGTTTTGCACTTTCATCTTTTTGTTTAATATCTTTTTTTGTCATTTTTTTCTTGCTGTTAATATTTTATCAATAATTCCATAATCTTTGGCTTCTTCAGCACTCATAAAAAAGTTTCTATCCGTATCTTTTTCTATTTTTTTAATAGTTTGCTTTGTGCTTTTAGATAAAATAGAATTTAATTTTTGTCGTAATCGTAAAATTTCATCTGCTTGTATTTTAATATCAGATGCTTGACCTTCAGCCCCACCAAGTGGTTGGTGAATCATAACACGCGAATTAGGCAAGGCAGATCTCTTACCAGGTGTTCCACCTGCTAGTAAAACTGCAGCCATACTTGAAGCTGCTCCCATACAGATAGTGGCTACATTCGGTTTTATATAATTCATAGTATCAAAAATTCCCAAACCAGATGAAACGTATCCTCCAGGAGAATTAATATATAAGAATATATCTTTATCAGAATTTTCTGCTTCAAGAAATAACAATTGAGCTATTATCAAAGAGGCAACTGTATCGTCAATTGGGGTACCTAAAAAGATTATTCTTTCTTTTAATAATCTCGAATAAATATCATACGCTCTTTCACTTCGACCAGATTGTTCCACTACCATTGGAACTAACTGAGCAATTTCACTTTTATTCATTATTGATTCCCTTCTTTTTCTGCTTCTTCTCGAATTGCTTTAGTATGAACTTTGACATCTTTAATCTTTGCAAAACCTTCTAAATAGTTCAACACCTTTTTTTCTATTAAGTCATCCTCAATTCTTTGACGATTACTAGGTTTTTTATAATATTTTTTAATTTCTTTTGAATGATCAGGTGATCTTTCTAATAATTTTTCAATTTCTTGCTCTATATCAGCTTTTGATACAGAAATATTATCTTGATTTGAAACTATAGCTTTTCGAATTAGGTACCATTTCATATTTCTTTCAGCTACATCCTTATATGATTCTCTAATTTTATCCTCATCAATGTCTTGGGATTGTTGTTGTTCTTTTGCTTCCTGAATAAGATGATCTAAATATGAATCTACCATTGCAGGCGCAAATTCTGGTTTAACAAACTCTATCATGCTATCAGCAAGAATTCGATCAAATGATTCTTTTGATCGTTGCGCATAACTTTCATCTACTTTTTCCTTAATAATTTTTCGAAAACTTGCTTCATCTGTTGCCTTAGGTTCAACAGATTTAATAAAGTCCTGGCTTATATCTGGAATCAATTGCTCTTCTACATTAATTACAGAAATCTCATATTTAGTCATTGATCCATCACTTAAATCTGGTAAATCTAGTTGAACCTTATCTCCAGGTTTAAGACCTGTTAATTTTTTCATATTTTCCCCGCTAAATGGCTCCACACCAATTTGCAAGAATCTTTTCTCTAATTTTTCACCAATTATAGGCAAGCCTGAATTATCTAATTTTTGAAAATCAACAATAAGAAAATGCCCCTCTTTTGCTCCATCTTCGACTGTTTTAACCTCTGCACGAGATCTACGCATTTCATCAATAACATTATTAATATCTATATCATCAGATATATATTCAGTTTTCTGTACTTTTAAACAATTTTTCTTCATTTTTGGCAAAATAATTTCAGGTTCAATTTGAAATGTTGCCTTAAAATTAAAACTTTCTTCATATTGAAAATCAATATCATCTATATTTGCCTTATTTACAGGAATAAGATTTTCTTCCCGCAAAGCTTCAACATAAAATTTATTTACACCTTCTTCAATAAATTCTGCTTCAATATTAGGCATAAATTTATTCATCAACACTTTTGTTGGTATTTTTCCCGGACGAAAACCTGGCAACCTTACTTTTTTGCTAAACTTTTTAACAGTTTGCTGAAAGTCTTGAATACATTCATTCCAAGAGAGATTTATGGTTAATTCCCTCGTGTACGAATTAATTTTATTTACTTTAATTTCCATATATGTATAAAAATAGCTGGCAAATTTACTTATTCAGCTCGCTGACGCCAAATCATTGATAATAAAAGTTTAAAGACTTCAATTAACTTACTCCATCCTTTAATACCATACTACCTTGATAAAAACACCACATCGCTACCATTTGAATAAAATGCGCTATATCATTATGGTTCATGTGCTCATGCAATGCAATTCTACTCTGTTGTACGCCTGCTGCAATAAAAGTAATAATAATACCAAATATTATCATTTGAGTACCTTCTGATTGAAACATAAAATATGAATATATTAATCCTATAAGAACAATACACATAAGTGGAACATAGAATAAAATTACTTTTACGAAATCATCATTTTTTGTTACAACAAATAAATATATAACAACAAATAATAATAATACCCATCTAAAACGTAATACTAATTGATATTCAAATAAATGATGCAACATACCCAAAAACATAAAATAGCTCATTATTCCAATTGAATATGTCGTGAATTTCCAAATCATATTTGCGATTGGTACAGAACAATATGGTCCAATTCCATGACTTAATGCACCGAGAAACGCACCCAAACCAAGCATGCGAAATGTCCATATCCAATGATATTGCACATTAAGCAATTGATTTATATAAATACTTGTTAATTCTTTTGAATAATAAAATGCAATCACAGCAATTAATAAGTCTGTTAATGTTGTCATTGGTTCATATATAATTGTTTTTATCATTTTATTACAAGTCCATTACTAAAAATACTAATTCAATTACATCAATAATTGTTATCTGATTATCTATATTAATATCACCAGCTTCCATAGAGCAGAGTTCTGGTTCAATGATGCCAGTTGCAATATCAACTAAGTGTAAAATATCGAAAATATTTATTTTTTGATCAAGGTTTACATCTCCTATATTATTGTTACAAGAAATCATTTCTTTCATCGCAGGTACTTTCATCGCAATACAATGTATAGCTCCATTTGCTGAAATAATCTGATTACAATCAAATCCTATTGCTTCTGAACCTGGAATAATTTGCTCATATTGAGATAATACATCAGAGTCATTAGCAAAAGAATCCGTAAATCCATATATAGGAACTAAAATTTTATTATTAACCATTAAAGAATTAACATATGTATAGGTTATACCATTATTATATGGAGGCATAGGCATACGAATAATATTGAATGGTCTACCCTCTCCATTAGTCTCATTTGCTAGTTGATTTGCAACTTGATTACATATTTCATAGTTACCTGGATATCCAGAAGATTGGTTTTCATACTCTCCTACAATTATGGTTGTATCATTAATTATTTTCACAAACATGTCAATATGTCCAGTACCGTCATTAATTAAATGAGGGGTAATTATTACTTTGTGAACTCCATAATAATCCAAAAAATATTGATTGAGTTGATCCTGCGTTAGGTCAGGATCAAAACCTTGGGAAGCATCAAATATAACATCCGAAATAATTACTGCTCCTTTCCCATCTAAAAGCATATTACCACCAGCTTCAATCAACTCTAAACCATAATAATTAACTCCGAAACTTTCTGCAAATAATTCAGGAAAAGAATCATCTTGAGGTCGTGGTCTATTATATATCAAGTCTATAATCGCTCTTCTATTATTAGGCTCATAGATCCACCAGGGCCCATAATCTCTCATCCATACTGAATTAGTAGGTACTAATTCAAAAACTACATGATCCATATTTACATTATCATTATTCAGAGTATTATATACTGAATTTTGCTCTGATTGATTATCAACAACAACCCAAGCAGTATCATTTTCAGCAACTTCTTTAATCAATTGAGTTAACAAGGTTGTGTAGGATTCCCATGCAAATAAAATACCTGCGACAGAATCAAATTCCGCTGGTGCATATAGTATACTATCTGGTGGATCAGTAATTGTACGATTTATTCCAATTTCATTTAATCTATTTTTCTCATCTTGAGATAAATTATGTGGTAATTGTTGACTAAATAACAATGATTCCATCATAATAAATAAAAGTATGATTATTTTATTCTGATTTCCAATAGTGCTAGATATATAATTCATTTAAGGATGTAAATTTCATTAATTTTTCTGACATCTCTTGCGCTTCTTTTTTATGACCATGTTTAATATAGCCCTTGTATAAAATTTTAATTTTTTCAATACCCATATTGATTGTAGCTATTTTTTCTATATTACTTAAACTTTTATTATGAATCATTTTTTCTAATGCAATAACTCGATAACGGTCCATTCCCCAATATTTTTTAGATAATTGATCATCATGCCCACCGTATTTATATATTAATTTTTGATTCAAAAATAATACCTCATATTTATAACATATTCTTAACCACATATCATAATCCTCACAAACAGGTAGCTTTTCATCAAACAAGCCAACATCATCGAAAATTTCTTTATGAATAATTATTGAAGAAGGTGAAAGAACGCATAGTGGTAAACATTTATTATAAATTTTTCCTCCATATTTTTTATGTTTTTTCATTGGATTCACTCGTACTTGATTACGAATCCATATTTCATCAGTATGGCAAATTTTGTATGAATTATTTATTTTTAGATAATTAATCTGTTCTTCTAGTTTTTCAGGAAACCATTCATCATCTGAATCTAAAAATGCTATCCATTTCCCTTTTGCTATTGTAATTCCAACATTTCTTGCTGCACTTACACCTTTATTTTCTTGATGTATCATAATTACTTGAGGATAGTTTTTTTTAATTAAATCATAAGTTCCATCAATGGAACCATCATCAATAACTATTATTTCATCTGCTGGATATGTTTGGTTTATAACAGAATTAATTGAACGTTCAATAAGCTGTTTCCTATTAAAGACGGGTATAACTACACTTATAGAATTTTGATGATTATTCATTTAGTATTATGATTATATCCGCAGTAAATACATTTTTTCCCAACCTGAACTAAAAATCCACATTCTGGACAATTCCATTCATCTATTGACAGATCTTCATAAGGGTCATGTTTTAATCCCTGAACGCCAATTAAAATTGCAATAATAATAAATATAAATATTATAAATAATATTAATAAAAGACTGTATCCCACTTAATTAACCTATAAATATTAATAAAAAAAAACCCTGCTAAATATGCAGGGTTAATTAAATAACTTACTATTTTTAAATTTTATTGTTTTAATCGATATGTTGCACCTTCAATCGTTTTAAGAAATTTTTCAACTTGATTCGAAGTATGAAACAATTCATTCATGGGCTCAAATGTATCAGTTGGATACATTTCTTCATCAAATTCAACAAGAAATATTGATTCAAGCTTCACAGTAAAATCTCTCAAAACCTGTTTGGTTACTTCTTTACTTCTAAGGAAATTAATTTGCAAATTTAATTGACCTTCGCTTGTCATATGAAATAAAGGTAACAATCCAAAATCAGAATCGCATCTATATGTCAATGTTCCATGATCATTTCCTCTTCCCCAAGAAATATCTGCTGCATGTTTCTCAGAAAATTCACAGATATCATTTCCAATTTTTGCTATTTCACGATTACATTTTCCACGCATATCTTCCATAAATGTATCTTTATTCCATTTCATATAATAAATTTTCCCCCAAATCTTGATATAAACATCGGAATACAATAAATAATGATATTCAAATTTAAGAAAAGTTTTAATTAATAAAAATGAAGGATATTTTTTTATAATTAAAAAATAAAGCCTCGAGGTAAGGTAAAATCTAAACTAATTCGCAATCTATCCAATATCCATCCCATATCATCTGGAGTATTATTACTTATTTCCCAACTTTGATAAACAGGAATTATAAAAGGCCCTAGATGAAATCCTAAACTAATAAAAACATCTTCATATTCCGACAAACCACCAAAATCCATAAATAGAACGCCCGGTAGATAAGGAAATTCTTGATCAATGCGTAAAGACCAAGCCAGTTTTTCAGTATACATGGGATTTCCATTTTCATTAAGAATTAGTCCGCGTAATCCTGGCCCCCCATCATATAAAAAATCAGTTAACACTTTGAAGTTTGCACTTTTTCCAGTTCGATCTAAAATGTTTTCTTGAAAATCAGGATCTATTGAACCACTTAAGAATGTTTTGTATTGTGAGGGTAAATTTTTATTTAATAGATAATCACTCAAATAGAATTTTACTTTTGTTTTAATTTTTTTTGCAAAACTATAGTTTGTAGATACAGTAAAAAAGATTCGTGAAAATTCTTTACTAAATTTAATGCCAGTTCCAAAATCTAAGCTGGATTGATTATTCAATTCCCACTTTTTATTATAATCAATTGCCCCAATAATAAATTTTCCACTATCATATAATATTGGATTAAATGCAGATGATTCTAACATATGATAAAAGAAATTGGCATTTAAGTTGGAAATAGGACTATCTAAAAAAGGTTCTTTAAATACACCAGATAAACTTACGTTTATTCCAGTTCTTCCAGAAGAACGATCAAAACGTAATTTGAAGACACTTTCATGAAAAATATTAATATCTCTTAATAAACGAGTAAATGAAATGCTTCCTATTGGTTTTTTATTTTTAAAATCATAAAGAAAAGATAGTGTATTACCATTACCAACATACCCTGGAGAAAATCCAGAGAACATTGTAATACCTGGTGTTAATCCATTATAATAATTGTATGAAAAAAACCAGGGAACAATATTGTATACGTGATTAAAATAATTAGGTTTATCCCATATAAAATTAAATTCATAATTCTTAGATGTTCCATTATTACTACGGTTAATATCAGGCATATGTTCATCAGGATCTATCTTAACCTTGATTGTACCTAATGGAGGTTTTAATATAGTTTCATGTTTTATACCTCGAATCCATTCACGGTCAAGTTCTTCATCATACATATCATAGTAAGCAACTTCTACTGGGCAAGTAAAGTTTCCATCATTAGATAAAACAAATTTGTTTCGTGTATCTGTTACTCTATAATCGATATATGTTGTTTTTTCAAAAACATTATCAAAAAACCAATCCAAGTTTTCATCAATATGAACATCAAATATATTTTCTAAATCTTCTGGATAAGGATGCTTAAATTTCCATTGATCAAAAAAATCTTTAAAAATAAGATCAATTTTATCTTCTCCAATATAATGTTCTAGAAATCGCATAAATACTGCTGGTTTCATATAATGTTGACCATAATTAGATTGAGAATACTCATCAGCGGTAAGATGCAATGGTTGCGCATCCTTATCGATTGCATTACCTACATAACTAGCATAATTAATCCAACTCATGGATAAATTT
>JAZAOA010000005.1:0-13151 GCA_036228285.1 Fidelibacterota bacterium | reverse complement strand
TCATGTAGAATGTTTGGAATAGAAGCTAAGCCAATACCATCAGTTGATCATTGGATACAAAAAGGAGGTGAATTACGTATTGGATCATTTAAGTTTTTAATTATTGAAACTCCAGGACATACTCCAGGTGGTTGTTGCTTTTTAATCGATAAGTCGCTTTTTGTTGGAGATACGCTTTTTCATGGTTCTGTTGGAAGAACTGATTTACCAGGAGGAGATTGGAATATGCTTGAAGAATCCCTTTTATATCTTATGAATAATATAAGTTCTGATATTACTATTTATTCAGGCCATGGAGTAGAAACTAATTTTGGTATTGAAATGGAAAAAAACCCTTTTCTAATTTCAATAAAATCCAATTTAAATTAGTATTAATTACTTTATATTTAGGTTTTGCAGTATTTTATGAATTAATATGAAAATTTCGGATAAAATAAAAGAACATAAAAAACAAAATAAAGTTTTTTATAGTTTTGAATATTTTCCACCAAAAACTGATTTTGGTATGGATAACTTATATAGTAGGATAGATAGAATGTCCGCTTTAGGACCAGCTTACATTGATATAACCTGGGGTGCAGGAGGTAGTACAGCAGAAAGAACATTAGGTATGAGCAAAACAATTCAAAAATATTTTGGATTGGATGTTATGATGCACCTTACTTGTACTAATATGAATGCTGAATCAATAAACGATGTCCTTTTGGAGGCTAAAGAAAGTAATCTTGCAAATATATTGGCTCTAAGAGGTGATCCCCCTGATGGAAGCGAGGAATGGCAAAAGAAAAACCAACCATTTAATTACGGTGTAGATTTGGTTAATTATATAAGAAAAAATTATAATGATACCTTCTTTATAGCTGTTGGAGGTTATCCGGAAACTCACCAAGAACAGAGTGACGCTGATTTAGATATTGACTATTTAAAAGAAAAAGTAGATGCAGGCGTTGATATGATTGTTACACAGTTATTTTATGATATAGATAAGTTTTTCATTTTTAGAGATAAATGTCTATCTAAAGGTATAGATATACCAATAATACCAGGAATTATGCCTATACATAATTATGCTAGATTTAGAAAATTCACTGAATTTTGTAATGTAAGTATTCCAAAAAATATTCTTAAAAAACTTGAACCAATAAAAAATAATGACGCAAATGTAATTCAATATGGTATTGAGCAGGGATCAATAATGTGTGAAAAATTGATAAAAGAAGATGTTCCTGGACTTCACTTCTACACACTTAATCTTGAGCATTCTGTAAAAGAAATTCTACACTCAATTGGATTGGTTACAGATCAAATGCAAAATAGAGATTTACCTTGGAGACAATCTTCGGATGAAGATAGAAAATCATCTGAAGATGTACGACCAATATTTTGGAGTAACCGTCCAGTAAGTTATCTCGCTCGTACTGAAAACTGGGATGATTTTCCAAATGGTAGGTGGGGAGATATAAGCAGTCCAACTTTTGGTGAGTTAAATCAATATCATGCAATAAGAGCAGGGTCAAAGAGCGATGGAGTTAGAAATAAAAGAAAAAAGATTTGGGGTAATCCAGAATCTATAGAAGATGTATCTAATGTTTTTGTTTCTTTTTGCAAAGGAAAGATTAATACTCTTCCTTGGTGTGAGTCAAAGCTAGCAATTGAAAGTAACAAGATTGCAAATGAGTTAATTAGCTTAAATCAATTAGGTTATTTTACAATCAATTCGCAACCTAATGTTAATGGTGCACCATCTGACGACCCTAAGTTTGGATGGGGAGCAGAAGGTGGAATAGTATACCAGAAAACATACCTAGAATTTTTTACTTCAAAAAGCAATCTTAATAGATTGATTAATAAGATAAAAAAGAATAAAAATATTTCATATCAAGCCGTAAATATTTCTGATGATCTCATATCGAATATCAGTAAAGATAATGTAAATGTTGTAACATGGGGAGTTTTTCCTGGTGAAAAGATAAAACAACCAACAATAGTTGATGCTCGTTCGTTTATGATCTGGAAAAATGAAGCATTTAGTCTATGGATAGATGATTGGGCATCAATATATGATAATAATACCATGTCTTACTCATTATTGAAAAAAATATATGAAAGTTATTATTTGGTAAATATTGTAGATAATGATTTTATTAATAGTTCTTTACTAAAACTGATATTAAAAAAATGAAAAAGCTGATACTACACAGTTTTGAAGAATTGTTATTAAATAGGATATCTAATAACAATTATTTTAATAATAATAAAAGCATTGTTATCGCAGTATCTGGAGGTAAAGATTCAATGGCGCTTTTGCATGCTATGATAAAATTAAATCAAGTGCTAAAGAAAGATCTTGTTGTTGTGCATATCAATCACCACTTAAGGAAAAATTCTATAGAAGATGAGTTGTTTGTTAAAGAGTTTTGTGATCGAAATGATATAGAAATTATAATAAAGCATCTTAATCCGAAAAATAAGTTAAAAGAAAGTAGCACTGAAGAATGGGCACGGGAAGCTCGATATAATTTATTATATGAAATTTCATCTAATTTTAATTCATGTAGTATTATGACTGGGCATCATGGAAATGATCAGATAGAAACAATTCTATTTCGTTTATCTCAAGGATCAGGAATTGCTGGATTAAGAGGTATACATTCAAAGAGAGGTAGGATTATGAGACCGCTTCTATCCGTATCAAAAAATAAGATTAATGATTATATCCAAGATATTGGAATTACATGGACTGAAGATTATTCAAATAAGGATTTATCAATTCCGCGTAATTTTTTAAGACATAAAATTGTTCTTCCTTGGGAAAAAGAAAATCCTAATTTGCTCTCATCATTTGATCAAATTAGCAAGAATGCCCAAGACGTATATGAATCATTAATCTTCTCTGCAAAAATGCTAATACCGCAATTAATATGTAATGGAAAGAATGGCCAACTATGCTTAGATGAACAACAAATAAAAGCAATCCCGCCATATTTATTATCCTTAATCTTTAAAGAACTTACACTTTCAAATAGCCCTTGGAGAAGACATACTCATTATGACCTATATAACTTTGTTTCATATTCTAAAACTGGTCAGATTTTTAATATAGATAATAAATGGAAGCTACTTAAAGACAGGGATAAATTTATTTTAGAATGTAAAGATCATATTAGGAAATCTCCTATATCTGTCACTCCTGATAAAAAAATATCATTAAATAACTCTACTTTTATTTGGAAGTCAAATTCGAAAAAAGAACAATTTATAAATTCAACCAATTCAGAATTAATTGATGCAAAAAAAATTAGGAATAAAACGCTTACTCTAAGACTTTGGAATAAAGGAGATAGGTTTAAACCGATTGGAATGAAAGGTTCAAAAAAATTAAGTGATTATTTTATAGATGAAAAAATTGATATTTTTTCAAAAATGAAGCAGTGGTTATTACTAGATGGTGATAAAATTATATGGGTTTGTGGTAGAAGAATTAGTGATGATATAAAGGTTACTTCAAGGACAACTAAATTTGCAAAATTTATTATAGAATAGATATATAGATATATTATGCGGATAAATAATAAAAAATTAATAAAAATTATAGATGAAGTATCGATACAAAAACGTGTAAAAGAGATAGCTATCGAATTAACATCTAAGTTTAAGGATAAAAAACCAATTTTTATTGGCGTATTAAATGGTAGTTTTATTTTTATTTCAGATTTGGTAAGAAATTTAAATATTAATTGTGAAATAGATTTTATTAAAGTATCAAGTTATAAAGGTCAGGATACTACCGGTACAGTAAAGTTGTTAAAGGATATATCTGCTGATATTACAAATCGAGATGTTGTTATTGTTGAAGATATAATTGATTCAGGATTAACTATTGAATTCCTAGTAAAAAGGCTTAAAGGTGCTTCTCCAAAAAGTATATCTATCGTAACTTTGTTGCTAAAGCCAGATATTGCAAGATTAAGTTTACCAATAGATATAATTGGGTTTGAAATTGCACCGGATTTTGTTGTAGGATACGGCTTAGATTATGACCAAGATTTAAGGCACTTACCAGAGATTTATAGATTGGATAAATAAAATATGACTAAACAAAATGGACAAATTGATCCTTCAAATGGCAAAATGACAAATAAGGATAATAAAGATAACAAGAATAATGAGTTTCAATGGAAAAGAGCTGGAAAGACATCTTTTATTTGGGTGTTTATACTAATTTCTGCAATCTTTTTGTCAGGATTATTTACTTCTGCTGATCAAAAAGCTATAGAAATTCAATATTACCAATATAGAGAATTCCTTGAAGATAGGCTTATAAGTAAGGCAACAATAATAGAGGATGTTTTTACAGGTGAGCTTGAGACACCTCAGACAATTGTATCAGATATTGGTCCCATTGAAAATGTAAAAAAGTTTAAAGTTATTATTCCATTTATTGATCGTGAAATTATGACAGAATGGAATAATTATGGTGTTGATTATAGTTTTAAGCAGGAATCTATAGATTGGACAGGATATTTTTTAAATATGCTTCCATGGTTATTAATTATAGCAGTATGGATTTTTATTCTACGTAGGATGCAAACAGGCGCAGGTGGGATGAAGGGAATATTTAATTTTGGTAAAAGTAAAGCAAAAATATGGACACCAGATATGGAAAAAGTAACATTTAATGATGTTGCTGGGTGTGTTGAAGCTAAAGAAGAATTAAAAGAGGTTATTGATTTTTTAAAAAACCCAAAGTTATTTGAAAAGTTAGGTGCAAAGATTCCTAAAGGAGCGCTATTAGTTGGACCGCCAGGAACAGGAAAAACACTACTTGCAAGAGCAGTAGCAGGTGAAGCGGATGTTCCTTTTTTTAGTTTAAGCGGTGCAGATTTTGTCGAAATGTTTGTTGGTGTTGGAGCCTCTAGAGTTCGAGATTTATTTGATCAAGGGAAAACAAATTCACCATGTATAATATTTATTGATGAATTAGATGCTGTTGGAAGACAAAGAGGAGCTGGCCTTGGTGGCGGTCATGATGAAAGAGAACAGACTCTAAATGCTCTTTTAGTTGAAATGGATGGGTTTAATTCTGAACAGTCAGTGATTATTTTAGCTGCCACTAACAGACCGGATGTTCTTGATCCAGCTCTTTTAAGACCAGGTAGGTTTGATAGACAAATAATAGTTGATGCTCCAGACTATCAGGGACGCTTAGGTATTCTTAAGGTGCACACAAAAAAAATTATAATTAATAAACGCAAAGTTAAACTGGATGAATTAGCGAAGGGAACGCCTGGTTTAGTAGGCGCAGATCTAGCAAATATGGTAAATGAGGCAGCTTTGTTAGCTGCTAGAAAAAAGAAAAAATCAGTAGATATGGATGATTTTGACGAAGCTAAAGATAAAGTGATGATTGGCATCCAAAGAAAGAGTATGATTTTATCTGATGAAGAAAAGAAGATAACAGCTTATCATGAATCTGGCCATGCGTTGGTTGCAGCTTTAACAGATGGTGCTGATCCAATACATAAAGTAACAATTATTCCAAGAGGTAGAGCGTTAGGAGTAACTACTCAATTGCCTATTGATGAAAAACATACTTATTCTAAGGATTATATTGAAGGAAGATTAGCTATCTTGCTAGGTGGAAGAGCTGCAGAAATGATGATTTTTAAAGAATTAACTACAGGTGCTGGCAATGATATTGAACAAGCAACTGGCATTGCTAGAAAAATGGTTTGTGAATGGGGTATGAGTGAAGATCTGGGTCCTATGACTTTTGGAAAAAAGAATGAAGAGATATTTTTAGGAAGAGAAATTCAGTCCCATCGTGATTATAGTGAAACTACTGCGAAATTAATTGATGATGAAGTTGTGAAAATTATAAGAAAAGCAGAAAAATCAGCTGACAGTCTATTAAGAAAAAATGAGAAAACTTTACACGCAATGGCAAACGCATTGCTTAAGCATGAAACGATTGATTATAATGATGTTCAAAAACTTATTGATGGTAAGGTTTTACGTAGAAGAAAAATGAATGGATCTACTAAATCAGTAAATAATAAATCTAAAGTTAGAAGTCAAAAGAAAAGTTCTAATAAAAAACGGACTAAGTCTTGATATGCGTTATTATTATCTATTTATACATAAATTCATATTGTTTTTATAATCTGTATTGATTAATTCATCTTTAGTAAAAAAAATAAATAATCATCTTTCGCCTACTTTAATTATGGGTATACTAAATGTAACTCCTGATTCATTTAGTGATGGTGGTAAATTTTATAAATTAGATAAAGCTATTGAATATTCATTAGAATTAATTAATCAAGGAGTTGATATAATTGATGTTGGAGGTGAATCAACTCGTCCTGGCTCTAATCCAATATCTGTAGATGATGAGATTGATCGTGTTATACCTGTTATTAAAGGTATACGTTCTGTCTCTTCTATACCAATTTCAATTGATACCTATAAATCGGAAGTTGCAAAAGAAGCATTAAAATCTGGTGCAAATATTGTTAATGATATTAGTGGTCTTAATTTTGATTTAAAGATGATTGATATAGTTAAGGAGTTTAATGTTCCTATAATTATAATGCATATTAAAGGAACACCAAAGAATATGCAGCAAAATCCTCAATATGATAACATTATAGATGAAATAGTTTATTATTTTGAGAAGCAGATCAACTTATGTTTAGATCATGGGATACCAAAATCTCATATTATTTTAGACCCTGGTATTGGTTTTGGTAAAAAATTAAATGACAATTTTATATTAATTAAAGAATTAAATACTTTTACGGATCTAGGTTATCCAATATTAATTGGTCCATCTAGAAAATCATTTATTGGGCTAACTTTAGATTTACCAGTTGATGAAAGATTAGAGGGAACAGCAGCTGCAATTACTGCTTCAATAATTAATGGTGCTCGGATAATAAGAGTTCATGATGTTTTAGAAATGAAACGTGTTCAAATTATATCAGATAAAATCAAGGGGGCAGTTGCTTAGATGTATCTTTTTGATTTGTGGTTTATACGTGTAACTCTAATTGATATAGTTGATCTTATATTTGTTACATGGTTATTTTATAAAGTATATAAATATTTTCATGAAACAAGAGCAGGACAGATGTTGTTGGGCCTTGTAATATTATTAATAGCTTCTGTATTGTTTAATTCTATCGGGTTAAGCGCCTCATCATGGGTGGTTAACCAATTTCAAACTGTTTGGGTAGTTGCATTCGTTATTCTATTTCAGCCTGAAATTAGACGTTTATTGATTTATGTAGGTCAAACTGGATTTTTTAGAAGAATTTTCCAAATTGGATCATCTAGAACAATTGAAGCAATAGTTGAAGCGTCTGTTGAATTAACAAATAATAAATGGGGTGCGCTTATTGTAATTCAAAGAGAGACAGGGCTAAGATCATATAAAGAAGCAGGAACAGAATTAAAGGCTGAAGTTACTGCCCCTTTATTGCTTTCAATCTTTAATCCTGGATCTCCATTGCATGATGGTTCTGTAATAATAAATAATGATATTATAGATGCTGCAGCTTGTATTTTACCATTAACTGAAAGTACAATGGTAGATCCAGGAATGGGAACGCGTCATAGAGCAGCATTAGGAATTTCTGAAGAAACTGACTCAATAGTTGTTGTTATTTCTGAGGAAACATCCAAAATATCTCTTGCTGAAAATGGTAGGTTTGTCAGTATAGGTATGGATGAAATGGACTTACGTCGCTATCTTAATGAGCGGATGTTTATATCTTCAGGTGATTAAACATTATTATAATTTCAATATCTTCTATTTAATTGATATGTAAATTTCGGAGTGGAATTGATAGAGCTAAAAGACAGATTCTTATCATCTGAGTCGAAACACTTTGAACTCAGGGGGTACCTTTGACCTTAATTCTCAACAAACGAAACTAGAATCTTTGAAAAAAGATTCTTTAGACCCCACTTTTTGGAATAACAAAAATAATGCTAGTAGTATTTTGAAAAATATTAGTCGTTTAGAAAATAATATTAAAGTTTGGTCAGATTTAGAAAAAAGGCATGGGGACATTACTATTCTGTTTGAATTCTATGAGAGTGGAGAAGTTGAAGAAAAAGAAGTTGTGGATGAATTAAATGAATATGAAAAAATTATTAATGACTTAGAATTGAAATTAATATTAGGAGATAATCAAGATATTCAAGATGCAATTTTGACTATTCACCCTGGGGCTGGAGGAACAGAGAGTCAAGATTGGGCTGACATGCTTTTTAGAATGTATTCTAGGTATATAGAAAGAAAATCATTCAAAAAAATGATTTTAGACTATCAACCAGGTGAGGAGGCTGGAATTAAGGATATAACAATAGAAATTAAAGGAGATTATGCTTATGGAATGTTAAAGGCTGAGGCAGGTATACATAGATTAGTTAGAATTTCTCCATTTGATTCTAACAGCAGAAGACATACAAGTTTTGCTTCTGTTTTTGTTTATCCATCTGTATCTGAAGATATAGATATTGAAGTTAATCCTAATGATTTAAGAATCGATACCTACCGAGCTAGTGGCGCAGGTGGACAACATGTAAATAAAACTGATTCAGCTATACGAATAACTCATTTACCAACTAATATTGTGGTTCAATGTCAAAATGAACGTTCTCAGCATAAAAATAAAGCTCAGGCAATGAAAGTACTTAAAGCAAGATTATATCAATTAGAAATAGATAAAGAAAAAGAAGCCGTTAGAGAACTTGAAGATCAAAAGAAAGACATCGGATGGGGTAGTCAAATTAGGTCTTATGTTTTTCATCCCTATAATATGGTAAAGGATCATCGCACAAAATTTGAATCTACTAATACCCAAAATATTATGGATGGTGATTTAGATGATTTTATTAGAGCTTATTTAATGGAAAATATATCAGAAAAAGAGTTAAAAAATTAAAATAATCATATAAAGATGTCTTTAGAAAAACAGAGTTTAAAAGAGATTATTAATTTTAGATTACAAAAACTTAAAAAATTGCGTGATTCTGGGATTGATCCCTATCCTCATAATTTTAAACCAACTAACTATAGCAATCAATTGAAAACTGAATTTAAAAGTTATGAAAATAAGGATGTTTTGGTTGCTGGTAGAATTATGGCTATTCGTAAGATGGGTAAAGCTTCTTTTTTTCACATAGAAGATTCTCAAGGTAGAATACAAGTTTATATTAAAAAAGATGAAGTTGGGGAATCACAATATGAAGTTTTCAAATTACTAGATATAGGGGATTTTATTGGTGTAAGTGGATTTGTTTTTAAAACAAAAACCAAAGAAATATCTTTACATGCAAAATCAATAACAGTTTTAGCAAAAAGTATACGCCCTCTTCCAATTGTTAAGGAAAAAGATGGTGAAACCTTTGATTCATTTGAGGATAAAGAACAGCGTTATAGGAATAGACATCTAGATTTAATTGTAAATCCAGATATTAAGGAAGTATTTAAAAAGAGATCATTAATAACTAGAGCTTTAAGATCTTATTTAGATGCAGAAGAATTTTTGGAAGTTGAAACTCCAGTTTTGCAACCATTATATGGTGGAGCAAATGCTAGACCATTTACAACACATCATAATACTTTAGATCAAACTTTTTATCTACGTATTGCTGATGAATTATATCTTAAAAGATTGATAATTGGAGGATATGATAAAGTTTATGAGCTATCCAAAGATTTTAGGAATGAAGGAATGGATAGAAATCATAACCCTGAGTTTACTATGTTAGAATGGTATGAAGCATATAGTGATTATAATGATCAGATGAATAGAGTAGAAGAAATAATAAGATTTGCTGCAAAATCAATTGGAAAATTGAAAATAAACTGGGGAGATATTCAAATTGATTTGAGTAAGAAATTTGATAAGAAACCTTGCTTCGATTTACTTAAAGATGCAACGGGAAAAGACATATTAGATGCTGATGAAAAAAAGTTACGAGAAATATGTAAGCAGAATAAGATTGAATTACATAATAATGAAAATTATGGTCAATTATTAGATGAGCTTATGAGAAAATTAGTTGAACCAAATTTGATTAATCCCATATTTGTTATTGATCACCCAAGGGAAATTTCGCCTCTTGCTAAGTCTCATCGTTCAGGTGACCTAAAATTAGTTGAAAGATTTGAGTTGTTTATTGGGGGAGCAGAATTTGCAAATTCTTTTTCTGAATTAAACGATCCATTGGATCAACGTGAACGATTGGCTAATCAAAATAAGCTTCGAGAAGCAGGGGATGAGGAAGCGCAACCTATTGATGATAACTTTATTGAAGCGATGGAGTGTGGCATGCCACCTACTGGCGGTGTTGGTTTAGGTGTGGATAGATTAGTAATGTTATTAACTGATAATAAATCAATCAGAGATGTATTGTTATTTCCAGCAATGAGAAATAACTAAGTAAAAATTAATATGAAGTTAAGCTTACATTTAGCTTTACGACATTTAAATTCATCTGTTAAATCAAACTTCTCTTCTTTTGCGGGTAAATTATCTATAATTGGTTTGTCATTTGGTATAGCTTCGCTTATTCTGACAATATCAGTATATCAGGGTTTTGAAAATACAATTTCAGATAAGATAGCTAGTTTTGATGGCCATTATAGGTTTCAGGATATTCTTGGCAGATCTACTGATGAAAATTCAGATCTAAATGCCGTTTTAGAGGATATTTTAAAGGAAAAAAATAATTCAATAATTAGATCATTTGTTCAAGGTCCTGTACTGATTCGCAAAGGAATCAATGCGGAAGGAGTTATTATCGAGGGAATTAATGGTGATAAATTAGTAAAACCATTAAATAATCTTATAATAAGTGGAACGGGAAATTTATCAGATAATACAATAATCATTGGAAAATCTCTTGCTGATAAGTATGGTTTAATTATTGGAGATCCATTAGTCGTTTTTGATTTGACTTCTATTTCTGATATTTCTGGTATCAAGAGATTGAAACAATTTACTATAGGAGGAATTTTTCATTCTGGTTTAAGTGAATATGACAATAATATGGTTTATACATCTATTTTTAGCGCTCAATATCTTTTGGGAATGGAAGAGAATATCTCTGGTAAAGTAGTATATTTGTCTCAAAATGATATTTCATCATTTCCTTTATTAATTAATGAAAAACTTAGATATCCTTATTACGCAACTTCGTGGAAGGAAAAGCATCATACTTTATTTAAATGGTTAGAGGTTCAAAAATTGCCAATAATTATTATTTTCGGAATGATTTCATTGGTTGCTGTCGTAAATATTATTTCAGCATTAACTATGATTGTTTTGGATAAAACAAAAGCTATAGGAATTTTGCAAGCTATTGGATTTCGTAAAAAACAGATTAACTTGATTTTCCTAACTAAAGGAATAATTATTGGTATTATTGGATCAATGACAGGATTATCTATAGCCTTAATTCTTGGATATATACAAATGAAATACCATATCCTTTCAATATCAGAGGATATATATTTTATGGATTATTTACCTTTAGCGTTCAATGTAAAAAATACAATCTTTATTGTAGTTGCGGGTATTATTTCATCTATAATTGCAAGTTATTGGCCTGCAAAAATCGCAGCAAATATTAAGCCAGCCAATGCGGTGAGATACGAATGAGATTTCAGTTATTAATTGCTAGAAAATTTATGTTAGGTGGTTCGGGCTCAGGTCCAAGTAGGCTAAATGGTTGGATTTCTATTATTGGCATGATTATAGGCGCTTTTTCTATTATTATTTCTTTATCTATCATGAATGGTTTTGAAAAAAGAGTGATAAATAAATTAATAGGCTTTGAAGGAGATTTAAGAATAACTGCTTACTCTAATTCTGATTTTGAACAAATCTATAGTGAGATTGCTGCCGATCCTTTGATCGATGAAGCACTGCTATATAGAGAGAGGATAGGTCTAATATTTGATAAAAATAATTCAAAAAGAATAGTAACCTTTAAATCAATTAATATGGAAAATCTTAACGAATTCTATAATATAGATTTTATTAATAACGCTAATGATATAAATCAAAAAAGTATAGCCATTGGTTATTTATTAGCTCAGAGATTAAATGTAGATATAGGTGATCAGTTAAGTATTATGAGTCCAATTGATCAATCCACTTCTATAGGATTGCCTGCTCTTATTGATGTTACAGTAAGTAAAATATTTAATTCTGAAGTTTTGGATTTTGATGATAGAATAGTGTTTATAAGTGAAGAAATAGGAAAAAAATTATTTTTGCGTAAACAAAATTATGATGGAATAGATATCCGATTAAAAGATAGAAATGATTTATCTTATTTTAAATATGACTTAGAGAATAAATATATAAATTTTTCTATTAATACTTGGGAAGATTTACATAAATCATTAATTAATGCTATGAAACTCGAGAGATTGGGAGCATTAGCAGTACTTTGTTTAATTATTTTGGTATCAAGTTTTAATCTTGTTTCAACATTGGTTTTAGTTATTATTCGAAAAATAAGGGAAATTGGAATTCTTAGAGCTTTAGGATCAACAAATAGAGATATTAGAAAAATAATTCTTTTTCAAGGTGCTTTGATTGGCGGAGTTGGTATCTTTATTGGAATTTTAGCAAGTCTTATAATTATTTTACTTCAAAATCGTTATGGCATAATACCTATACCATCTGATATATATTTTATAAACCAATTACCAATGATTATTTATCCGAATGATGTATTTGTTGTTATGTTTATATCATTAATTTTTATTATTATTTCAAGTTTTATTGCTTCAAGGCAAGCTATAATTATTGGAATAAGGGATTCGCTACAGTGGGAAAAATAATTTTAGAATCAAAAAAACTTTCAAAATCTTACTCTAATGGAAACAAACAATTAGAGGTAATAAAAAATCTTAATTTAAAAGTAAATACTGCTGAAATTATTACTATTGTCGGTAATTCAGGATCTGGAAAGAGTACATTATTAAATTTACTTGGAGGCCTTGATAGTCCCGATTCAGGTGATTTAAATATTCTTGGTAAAGATATTTTAAAATTGAACAATGCTGAAAAAGCAGAATTTAGAAATAAAGATTTAGGTTTTATTTTTCAGTTTCATCATTT
>JAZAOA010000004.1:0-2700 GCA_036228285.1 Fidelibacterota bacterium | reverse complement strand
ATGAAAAGATCTTTTGGTAGAGTACGCCCAAATGGTGGTTGTTGTAAATCATTTCCTTCTGGACATACATCTCATAGTTTTACAGTTGCTACTATTGCAAATGAACTCTATGGCAATGAAATTGGTTTAGCCGCCTATTCTTTAGCCGCCTTAGTGGCGACAAGTAGAATACATGATAACAAGCACTATTTGAGTGATGTTATATTTGGAGCAGCTTTAGGCACGGCTATTGGTAGAGGTTTTGCTTTAGGCTATCAAGATAGATTAAGAAATAAAAATGCAAATCTTAATAGCCCTCTTTCTTTGCGTATCACCATCCCATTAAATTAAAGTGAAATACAAATATATTATTTTAATTATTTCTTTTTCCATATTACAGGGCGAGGAGAGAGATATGAAACCACCTCGTGGATATATAAACAATACATTTTTAGAATGGTCTGCAATGCTTGGTTGGATTGATTTGGTTAATACGAAGCCAGAAATACCAAACAATATTGAAGTATTTAGTAATCTAAAATTTAAAGAAACTGAACAAAGATCTCTGTTTCTTGATATTTATCGTAAAAAAGGTATAATTAATTCTACACCATTAATAATTTTTGTTCATGGTGGTAGCTGGACAAAAGGAGATAAAAAAGATTATCTAATTTATTTGTTATCATATGCTGAAAAAGGATATGTCACCGCATCATTATCATATCGATTCTCTCAAGAAGCAAAATTTCCTGCTGCTGTGGAAGACGTAATTTGTGGAATTAAATGGTTAAAAAATCATTCGATTGAATATGGAATTGATTCAAATCGTGTTGCAATAGTTGGTGGTTCGGCAGGTGCTCACCTTGCATTAATGGCGGCTTATACTATGGGTAATACATTTGGAATAGAAGCTTGTCAAAGCGGATCTGCTTCTCATGGTGTAAAAGCAGTAGTAAATTTTTATGGACCATCAGATTTAACAACAGATTATGCTATTTCTAGAAAAGAAACGAATTTTTTTATTGGAGTTGATTATTTAAGTCAACCAGAAAAATATCGTAATGCATCTCCAATTTATTATGTTAGTAAAGATGATCCTCCAACAATGACTTTTATTGGGACTTTAGATGAACTTGTCCCATTGAATCAAACAAATATATTAGATCATTCATTGAAAAATGTTAATGTTTATCATGATTATCATATTTTAAAAGGTTGGCCGCACACGATGGATGCTGCAAAGCCTGTCAACAATTATACGCAACATTATATGGATAAGTTTTTTAATAAATATTTAAGGGATTAGAATGCTATGAGATACTTTTTGACATTACTAAGTCTATCTTTTGTTTTCTTTAGTTGTGAAGCAAATAAAGAGAATAATACTGAACTATCACATTCCATTAGATTAAAAGGGAATAATTGGGCAGAAAAACTAGGATATCCTGAAAAAAGTAAGGTTATTATACTACATGCAGATGACATTGGCATGTGTTCTGAAGCGAATGAAGCTGCTATACCGTATTTATTAAATAATCAAATACAATCAGCTTCAGTAATGGTTCCATGTCCATGGTTTAATGATATTGCAGATTGGTATAAAAAGAATCCAAATCAAGATATTGGATTACATTTAACATTAACAAGTGAATGGAAACAATATCGATGGGGACCCGTTTCAAATGAATTAATCAATTCTAATATAATAGATCCGGACGGATATTTATGGAGAAGAGTAGAGGATGTTGTCTCTCGTGTATCTGTGAATGATATAGAAACAGAAATAAGAGCTCAAATAAATCGCGCAAGACAATTTGGTATTGAACCTGGGCATATAGATACACACATGGGAACTCTATATAGTAAAGTAGAATACGCTGAATTATTTTTTAATATAGCCATGGAGTATGGAATTCCTGCCAATGTGATTGAGTTTACTCCTGAACTAGTTGATATATATCGGAAGCAAGGCTATCCAATTACTGATCGATTAATTGAAAGCGCTTCAAAATATAGTTTACCAAAAATTGACAACATGGTTCCAGTTCCCGATGCTAAAACCTATGATGAGATAAAGGAAAACTTTTATAAGTTGATTAAAGACCTTAAGCCTGGTATTACTGAAATTTATTTTCATCCTTCTGTAGAATCTAATGGCTTAAAAAAAATTACAAATTCCTGGCAGCAGAGAGTGTGGGAAGCAAAAATGTTTTCTGATTCGGATGTGATTAATTTTTTAAAGAATGAAGGTATATTATTTACTAATTGGAAAGAAATGATGAAGCGATATAAAGATAGAATATAGTATGAAGATTGTAAAATATATATTTGTAGTATTTATTATTTTCATTGTATTCCTTGGAGTACGATTTAAATATAATCTTAGAGATCGCCATCCTGATTTCAATATTGATATTACCATAAATAAAACAGGGCAACTTGGTCAAGTTTATGCTGGGTTTGCAAAAATGCCAATTACACCTAAAATAACTGATACATGGAATGACTTAAATGGAAATGCAAGATATGAGCCAAAAAAAGGTGAGTCATATAATGATATTAATGATAATGGAATGTTTGATCCTATTTGGATCGGAGGTTTTCATAATAGTCGACCTGCTCAAGGTGTGCATGATGATCTATGGGCTAGGGTGATGGTGATAGATGATGGTAAAACCCAGATTGCTATTGTAAGCATTGATGCAGTTGGGCTTATATATG
>JAZAOA010000003.1:0-11893 GCA_036228285.1 Fidelibacterota bacterium | reverse complement strand
AGAAATTTATAATCAAAATTTTTGTTATAGTTAGTCTAGGTTTCTTGGTTTATTACTATCTAATAATCTGGTCGACCCACTTGTAGACATATTGTAGATAACTCATTGGAAATATCGAACCTCAAATTTCAACTCTTTATTTAGGTTAATTTTTTCATTTACAGTGGATGACACTGATATTAATAAAAAACGGACTAGTAAAAATACTAGTCCGTCTTGTGTAGTAGCGGAGGAGGGACTCGAACCCCCGACACGTGGATTATGATTCCACTGCTCTAACCAGCTGAGCTACTCCGCCATTAAAGGTTCGGAAGTTAATAATAGCCTCTTTAGAGACCAAGTTTTTAGAGGGGATTTCTCAATTAATAGCTCTTTAAAATATTTTGCAGCTAGACTTGTTTTAGAGAACAATTTCAAGGTAATTTCTTAATGATAAAGCGGCTCAGTCCGATGCGTAAATTCTACATACTGTTTTTTACATTTATAAACTGCCTTTTCAGTCAGCAGATTTCTTTATTACCTACACCTTTTGATATGAGTATAGATCAATTCCGTGGTGATGAGTTAAATACGGAGGTAGTCGTTAATCTAATGATCCCAAAAAAGTTATTTCAATGGGTAGATGATGGAAATGAATATATTTTTGAGGGATTAATTGATGTTCGTGTATTTATTAACGGAGAGACAGCTGCTCAAGATGCATTTCGAATACGTGAAAAATCTTTAGAGAGACCAGGCCTTAAAGAAAGGCTTGTAAGTATGGTACAGCAATCTAAATTTATATTAACTAGAGGGAATGTTGTATTCACTACTACAATTACAGATTTGGTATCAAAACAAGTATATGTTTCAACAAAAAATATAATTATTCGGAAGATAGATGATAATTATTTATCTACAAGCGATTTGATATTATGCACCTTTTTAAAAAGAGAAAAAGAATTTATGGATGGAAGTATAAATCGGAATGGATTTACTATTACTCCCAACCCAAGTAGTGTATTTGGATTAGGAAGACCAATGCTATACACATATGGTGAATTATATGGTTTGAATGATGATAATGGTACATATACTTTAAACTACAAAATCTATAATCAACAAGGTAAGGAGCTAATTCATAGAGGTCCCTTTGTAAAAAATAAGCCAGGTGAATCTAGTGTAGAGACATTTGGTATGAATATTATGGGGCTGCTCGCTGGTAGATATAAATTAAAAATTGATATACAAGATGATCAAATAGGAAATAAGACATTTGTTGATCGGGAATTCTTTGTTGTAAAAGAACAACCTGCTGACTTCAAAAGCAACTTTACAATAATGCTTGATGCAATGGAAAATGATGAGTTAAATGATTTTATAGATATAGTTGGATATTTCATGACGGAATCGGAACTTCAAGATATAATTAAGTCTAATAGAGCTGAACAAATTATGCAAATAGCTAATTTTTTTGAACAACGAGACTTTGATTCAGAATCTCCTCAAAATGAATTTTATGATCGATTAAATAAATATATGGCTATTGCGGACCAACAGTTTTCTACTAGAAGTTTTTTAGGTAGAAATACAGATAGGGGTCGCGTGTTAATATTATATGGTCGACCAAGTAATATTGAATCATATAGCGCAAATGAAGAAAGATTAAGCTATGAAATTTGGCATTATGATGATTCAGATAGTGGTTATTTATTTATTTTTATTAATAAAGAAGAAGGTGCGGGAATGTTTGAACAAATTCATTCAAACCATCCAAATGAATTCCGTAATTATCGATGGAAAGATATGATTATTAGAGGAACAACTAACTTAATTGATTTTTGATTTTTACTTAAATAGGAGTATAAAATATGTATAAATCCGTAGATGCTTTTATGAAAAATGTAATTTCTAGATCACCAGGTGAAAATGAATTTCATCAAGCTGTGCATGAAGTGATTACTTCGATATGGGACTATGTACAAGATCATCCCCAATATATTCATGAGGGAATATTGGATCGAATTATTGAGCCTGAACGGGTAATTATGTTTCGAGTTCCTTGGCGAGATGATCGTGGAAAAACACAAGTAAATAGAGGTTATAGGGTGGAGTTTAATTCAGCCATTGGTCCATATAAAGGTGGTCTACGTTTTCATGCTTCTGTAAATCTAAGTATTTTAAAATTTCTTGGTTTTGAACAAATATTTAAAAATAGCCTTACCACGTTGCCTATGGGTGGTGGTAAGGGTGGTTCAGATTTTGATCCAAAAGGAAAATCTGATAATGAAGTAATGAGTTTTACCCAATCATTTATGTCAGAACTTTTTCGTCATATTGGTCCAAATACAGATGTGCCAGCTGGGGATATAGGAGTAGGAGGTCGCGAGATTGGTTATTTATTTGGTCAATATAAACGATTACGAAATGAATTTAGTGGGGTATTGACAGGAAAAGGTCTCAATTGGGGTGGAAGTAAGATTCGGCCAGAAGCTACTGGCTATGGTGCTGTTTATTTTGCAAACGAAATGCTTAAACGTAAAAATGCATCTTTCGATGGAAAGATAGTTACTGTTTCAGGGTCAGGAAATGTTGCGCAATATGCAACTGAGAAAGTAACGAAATTAGGTGGAAAAGTAGTCTCTATGTCTGATTCAAATGGTACAATTCATGATCCAAAAGGAATTGATGAAGAAAAATTAGCGTGGATTATGGATTTAAAGAATATTAAAAGAGGTAGAATTAAGGATTATGCCAAAGAATTTAAATGCGAATATCATGATGGTAAAAGACCATGGCTAATCCCATGTGAAATAGCATTACCTTGTGCAACTCAAAATGAAATTAATATAGATGATGCAAAAACATTAATAAAAAATGGATGTATTTGTGTATCGGAGGGAGCAAATATGCCTTCGGAACCAGAAGCAATTGATGTCTTTACGGAAAAGAAAATTTTATTTGGTCCAGGAAAAGCTGCAAATGCAGGAGGGGTGGCTGTATCTGGTTTGGAGATGAGTCAAAATAATATGCGATTATCTTGGACTAGAAATGAAGTAGATCAACGTTTACACCAAATTATGAAAGATATACATAGTCAATGTACTGAATTTGGTTCTGAAGATAATAAATATGTAAATTATGTAAAGGGTGCAAATATAGCTGGGTTTATTAAAGTTGCTGATGCAATGATTGATCAGGGAGTAGTCTAAATTATATTCCACTGGTTTCTTGTTCATCCATTGGTTCTATATCAATTTCGTTAGGTTTTAGTATAATTCCATTTCCAGTTTGACCATCAATTTTAATTCGTAATGGACGTTCTAATTCATAACAGGCAGTAAATTTTTTGTTCTTTATTATTTTTTGTTTTTTTAACCAATTGTGATCAAATGATTCTTCTTTTGAATCATTATCAATCGTAAAATACCCTAATCTCATACTTGTAACATTTTGAAAAAAATGACTTCCGAATGAAGGGTCAACCGGAAAATCATTTATTCCAATTTCAACAATTGCACTTGCGCCACTAATATGCTCCCAATTTACAGGGATTCCTAACCATGGATCAGCAGATCCCCATCTTCCAGGACCTACAAGTATATAAGGAGATTTATTTAACATGGCATTATTGATTTGATGAATTTCTTTAGCAATTGTTTTTGTGTTTGCAGCTCTAAATTTCTTTGGATCAACAAAAACAATATGTTGAACATTATCAATAAATCCATCCCCTAATGTTACTTTGCTATTACATAATATTGATTTTGATGATTCATTATCCATATTAATTAATTCTCTTGAACCACCCATTACCATAGGTTTTATTTGTAGAAGTGAAAACTCAGGACTTTTATTTTCATCTTCAAAGATATTTACAGCAAATTCTATTTCTACTTCGCAACCAAGAGAATCTTTCCCCATTTCTAATAGATCGTTTAATATATCGACTAAAGGAAACATAGACCATTTTAATATGGGGGTAAAAGTAATGACTCTAGTTCCATTTTGAGCCAAAGTGTCTCTGATTATATTATCTTCAGTAGAAACCACGCTACCCGACCATTTTAACGATCCATCTTTTTCAGCAATTTTCAAGCTAAATGATGATAGATTTTTATCTTCATTTTTTAATGAAGAAGAATTTTTTTCATTCAATCGCATTGCGTAAAAAGAATTTTGAGAGCTCTCAATCGTAGCTTTAATTGAATAGTATTGTGGTAATATTCCTGGATATTTTGGTGAAAACCGCAATGATTTTTCGCCATTTGCAATTGTACGTCCTAGACCAAGAGCTAAGTGCGCCACACCGTCATTTCTTTTCATATATGAAATAGGGTAAAAATTAAAACTTTGAGCTGTTCCACTGAACGTAGGATAATATCGATCATTATAATTTTGTCCAACCATTTCCATCAAAATAACAGCCATTTTTTCTTCTTCAATTCTATGCACAGATCTGCTTATAAGTGATTTAGGATCTTGATAAAAAGTAGATGCATATACAAGTTTAATTGCAGTAACTAAATCATCTAGCCTTTCATTTACCTTAGATTGATTATTTGGAAGCATGTAAGTAGCATACATCCCTGAAAGAGGTTGGTATTGTGAATCTTCTAGTAGGCTAGAAGATCGTACGGCCAAGGGATATTTTACTGATTTGATAAATAACTTAAGGGATTCCATTAATGATTTATTAAAGGATGATTTAATAAATAGATTATTTATCTGCTTATTTGATTTGTCAGAAAGTGCGTTATTCCACAAATTATTTTCTCTCATAAATTGATCAAAAGAGTCTGTTCCAATAACAGCAACGTGTGGAATATTAATATTTACCTCTGGATACCTTTTTCTTAGATTAGAAGAACGAATCATTTTTTGTGCAAACGCTAATCCTCTTGCTTTCCCACCTAGAGATCCTCCTGAAATCTGTATAAATCGTTTTGAATGATCAAATTTATCACGTTGCATTTCAACTACTTGTCTAGTTTTTCTGTTTTGTATTGTATTGTTGATTAGTTCGATTAAGTAATTTCGATGCTCCAAAGAATCTTTAAAATCAGCATAGTTTATAGGGCGCACTTTCGATGCTAGTCCAAGGTATCCATGTGCAGCTAGCCAATTAGAAAAATGATTACTTTTTGCATGAAAAAGTAATGATTCTTCTGGAACGGTATTAATTGCATTAATTAATCCATTTAAATCAGATACTCTTATGATTTCTTTGCCTTTTGGTGTGCGAAAAACCAAATCACCAAATCCAAAATTGCTAACCAGAAAATCTCTCAGCTCTCTTAATAGCGTTGGTGAATCTTTGTATAGGAAATGAGCTTGAACTTCTTTTGCTAGATTAGCATTCTTATTATGTTTTGACTGTAACATAATTGGTATACTAGGATCAATTGAACGTGCCCATCGAGCAAATTTCGCACCTGCATTCTTATCAAGTTTTCCTTTTTTGGGGAAACGAATATCAGAAATAATTCCTAAGGTGCTCATTCGAAAACGCTTAAAATATCTTTCAGCCTCTTCATATGATCTTGCTAATAGAATTTTTGGTCGGCCACGCATATACAATAGTCTTTCATGATCGCTTGCACTTTTATCTACCATTTCTTTTACTTGGTGACTTATTTCTTTATAAATCATTGGTAAAATAAGAGAATAATATCTAGGAGAATCCTCGATAAGAATGATACAACGAACATCGGCTTTTTTGATATCTCGCTTAATATTCATTTTATCTTCAAGGAGTTTTACAATAGCTAATAATACATTGGCATTTCCAGACCAAATAAATATGTTATCAATTGAAGATTTTTCAAACTTTTCAGGTAATTGCTTTATTTCTGATTCATCAAATGCTAGTAGAACAACAGGTTTCTGTGGATATAATTCTTTTATCTTCGAACAAAAAAGAATTGGATCCATATCTGCAATTCTCATCATTACTACAATTAAGTCAAAGTCTTGTCTTGAAAGCATAGTTAATGCGTCTGCTGCAGTAGATGATTGCCAGACGCGGGGAGCATTGCTAAAGTTCATGCCCATATACTCATGCAAAATTTGTTCGGTTAATCTTCCGTCTTCTTCTAGCACAAATGAGTCATATGGACTTGCAACAAGCAATATTTCATGAATACGATGAAAAATTAAATCCTGTAACGTTAATTTATCTGCGTGTGTAAATTGTACCGTTTTCATTGATAAAACTTATTAACTACTAGTATATATTCAGACTAATAAAATACTTTCAAAATAATTAATATGATTAGATCATTAAATTCATTTGACTTAAAAGATAAACGAGTATTGATTCGTGTTGATTACAATGTCCCTATTGAGAATGGAGTTGTTAAAGACGCTTATAGAATACAGTGTTCTATACCAACAATTAAAGAATGTCTAGAATCTGGAGCTTCCGTAGTTCTAATGTCGCATTTAGGCAGGCCAAATGGAAAAATTAATGAAGAATTCAGTTTGATTTCAGTTGGTGAAGTCTTATCTGACTTTTTAGAAATTCCAATAAAGTTTTCTCATGACTGTATTAATGAAGACTCTATTAATGTAACTATCGGTCTTCACCCAGGTGAAGTACATTTATTAGAAAACCTACGCTTTCATTCTGGTGAAGAAGACAACGATGTTGAATTCTCTACTTTATTATCAAAACATGGTCAAATATATATAAACGATGCTTTTGGCACTTCTCATCGTTCACATGCGTCAAATGTTGGTGTGACTGATAACTTCATACATAAGGGTATGGGTCTATTAATGAAAAGAGAAGTCCAATATCTCCAAAAAAAATTTAAAAACCCAAAAGAACCTCTAACGATATTACTTGGAGGTGCAAAAATTTCTGATAAAATAGATCTTATTGAAAAATTTCTTATCGATGCAAATACGATTTTAATAGGTGGTGGAATGGCATTTACTTTTTTAAAAGCAAAAGGGTTAAATGTTGGAAATTCTATTGTTGATGAAAAAATGATTTCTATTGCAAATGAGATTATAAAAAAAGCTAGAAGAAATAGAGTTAAATTAGTTTTTCCAGTTGATTTCATTGTTTCAGATTCAATAGATGAACCATCTAAACTTGAAACTGTATCATTTGATTCAATTCCTACTAATATGATGGGTTTAGATATTGGGAATGAGACTATAAAGTTATTCTCTAAAATATTAAGTCAATCTGGTACAATATTATGGAATGGTCCAATGGGAGTATTTGAAAAAAAGGAATTTGAAAATGGCACTAAAGAGATTGCAATTTCTTTATCTAATTTAAAGGATGAACATATAACTACGATAGTTGGTGGGGGGGATAGCGCATCTGCAGTGAGAAAATTTTCAAATATTGAAGATATTACACATGTTTCTACTGGTGGTGGTGCATCCTTAGAACTCTTAAGCGGTAGGAGTCTTCCTGCTATTGAAGCATTGGGAAAATTATGATTAAAAAACCTATTGTTGCTGCTAATTGGAAGATGTACAAGACGCCTCAAGAGGGTGTTGATTTCATATCTGAATTAAGTAATTTGCTTTTGGATAAGGAAAAACCAACAATTATATTCTGCCCGCCGTTTACATCGATCTTTCACATGAATGAAATGATATCTGATTTGGATATGAGTCTTGGTGCTCAGAATGTGTATTTTGAAAAGGAAGGTGCATTTACTGGTGAGATTTCAGTTAATATGCTTAAATCTTGTAGTGTTCAATATGTGATTATTGGGCATTCAGAACGTAGACATATTTTTAATGAGTCAAATAAAGATATAAATAGGAAAATTCACACGGTGTTGGATAATGAAATTATTCCAATATTCTGTGTGGGAGAAAAGCTTGATGATCGTGAATCAAATAATACGCGTACAATTCTATTAGAGCAATTGGAGGAAGGTTTAGCTGGAGTTAATATAGATGCATTGGATAGAATCATTATAGCTTATGAGCCAGTTTGGGCAATAGGAACTGGAGTGAATGCTCTTCCAAATCAAGTGCAAGAATCTCATAAAATGATTCGAGATATATTAATGGAATTATATGATAATAATTTAAATATTGATATTCCAATATTGTATGGAGGTTCTGTGAAACCAGATAATTCAGAAGAGTTAATTAATACAAAAGGAGTTGATGGTTTTTTAATTGGTGGCGCAAGTTTAAATTTGGACACTTTTTCTAAAATAATAGAAATTGTTCATAGTAAGTTTATGAGGTAAGTAATGATAAGTGTTTTAATAGTTATACATACAGTAATTAGTATTTTATTAATTGCAGTAATTTTAATGCAAGCAGGTCAAGGTGGAGGTTTAGCAGGCGGTTTAAGCGCTGGAATGGGAAATTCTATTTTTGGAGGACGTGCAGCTGCAACAGCATTAAGTAGAATTACAACATGGTTTGCAATTGCATTTATGGCACTCGGAGTCCTAATTAGTTTATTAAGTGCTCCAAATGTAGTGGAGAATGAATCAATACTTAAACGCGAGGCAGATGAAAGGTTATTAGATCTATCAGCCCCTGATATACAACAGAATCTTGAAATTGAATAATTCTGATAGCCGAAGTGGTGGAACTGGTAGACACGCTGTCTTGAGGGGGCAGTGGGGGAAACCCTGTGCGGGTTCGAGTCCCGCCTTCGGCACGAATGGAGTACAATAATGATTAAAAATATAAATAAAAATATCTTTGTCTTTTCAATAGTCTCAATTCTTTTTGGTCAGAGTCCTGATCAAGTGTTAAATGATGGAAGAGCGCAATTAGCAAATGGTGATTATGAACAGGCTGAAGTTTTATTTAAAAAAGCTCTTGGAATGGATCCAACTTTTTCCCCTGCTATGCTTGAATTAGCAAGAATAAACCTTCGTTTTGGTAAAATGAAAAATACGCAAGAGTTTCTACGTCAGGCTATTGATATAGACCCTGAGAACCAAGAGTATCGAGATGAGTTTGATAGAATTAATGAAATAAATACTTTAATGAGCGATGCTTCCAGGTATATGAGTGATAGTGATTTTGACAATGCATTTGAAAGTTATAGAATTGTATTGGAAAAGTTTCCATTTTTTTCTGAGGCTGCATTTAGTAAAGGTTTAGTACGTTATCGAGAAAAAAACCTTGATGAAGCTGTTATACATTTCAAAAAGGCGCTAGAGATTAATCCCTATCATGAAAAAGCTAGGACTGCTATGGATAATGTAACAAAAAAAGCATTTAATGATGGGAATCGATCTTATAAACGCGGTGATTTAGATGGTGCAATAGAATCGTATCGAAAAGTTCTAGATTTTGATGATAGTTTTTATCAAGCACATTACCAAATTGGTGTAATTGAAGCAAAAATGGGTAATCGTGATCGCGCAATTGAACATTATGAGTCATCTCTTTCAATCAATCCTGATTTTTATAAAGGTTGGTTTGCGCTAGGGCTTTCAAAGAAATCTAATGGTGATAATATGGGTGCTATTTCAGCATTTAATTCAGCTGTTGAGGTTTACCCTGCCTATGATAAAGCATACGGCGCTATGGGTGAGATTTATTTTAATGAGAAGAATTATGAAAAAGCTATTGAAGTTTTGAATACATCTGTACAAGTAAATCCTAATTATTCCAAAGGGTACTCAACTCTTGGAGTCGTTTATATTGAAATGGAAGAATGGGGTAATGCAGTAAATAACCTTGTTCTTGCCACTACCTATAATGAAAAAGATGCAATGTCTTGGTACCGTTTATCTTCTGCTTACAATAAGCTTGGAGATTGTGAAAATGCTCAAGAAGCTGCAAGGAATGCTACAGATTATAAGAAAAACTTCGGCGGTGCTTGGGTGGAGCTTGGAATCTCAGTTTGGTGTAACGGAAAAGGAAACAAAATTGCAGCTGTAAATGCATTAGAAAAAGGACGAAAAGATAGATCATGGAGAAAAATAGCAGAGTATGAAATGGATAAAATTATGAACCCCCAAAAATATCAAGATTAAACAATTAACTTTATAAGAATAATATAATGATAAAGGCGGTCATATTTGACCTAGATAATACTCTTTTAGATTTCATGAAAATGAAAGAGTATGCTGTTAAAGCAGCTATCGCTGGTATGATTGAAGCAGGTTTAGATATTGACAATGAAAAATCCTATAATACCATTGTTTCTATTTATGAAAAAGAAGGCTGGGAAAACCAACAAGTATTCAATTATTTTTTAGATAAAACTGTTGGAGAGGTGAATAACAAATATTTAGCAGCTGCAATAGTTGCATATAGAAGAGCAAGAGAGGCTAACCTTTTATTATATCCAAATGTAAACCATACATTGGTCGAGTTAATGAAAATGGGAATTAAACTTGCTGTGGTCTCTGATGCTCCAAGTAGAGAAGCATGGATGAGGATTTATTATTTGAATCTTCATCATCATTTTGATATTGTATTAACATTCGATGATACTAATGCAAGAAAACCATCTCCTATACCGTTTCAAATGGCTTTGAAAGAATTAAACACCGATCCAAATGAAACTCTAATGGTTGGAGATTGGCCTGAAAGAGATGTTGCAGGAGCAAATAATCTTGGAATACGTACTATATTTGCCCGCTATGGAGATTCATTTGACACTGTTGAATCTGGTGCAGATTGGGATATAAATGATGTCTATGAAATAGTTGGTATTGTAAACGAGATAAATAGTGTCTGAATACTTTATTGGAACAGATATAGTTTCTGTTTCACGTATTGAGAAAATTCTCCAACAATATTCAGATAGATTTAAAAAGCATGTTTTTACAGATAAAGAAAAATCTTATTGTGATTTAAAGTCAAATCCAGCTGTTCATTATGCTGGTAGATTCGCTGCAAAAGAAGCAGTGAAAAAAGCACTGTACTCATCTAGTATTATTAATTCAATTGATTTTGCTGATATTGAAATTATTTCAAATGTATCTGGTGCTCCAGAAGTAAAATTATCTACTCAAGATTTAAAAAACGTATTAGTTAAAGTTAGCATTTCACATATTGATGAATTAGCAATTGCATTTGCTTTAGTTTCCTTATCTTGAAATTACTTACACAAAAACAATCAAAAGATTTAGATAAAATATCTTTAGATACGTTTCATATAAAAGGCATTGATTTAATGGAGAAAGCTGGAAAAAGTATTTCTGAATTATCAACTTCCTATTTATGTAAAATGAACAACCCTTCTATCGCTATTGTTTGTGGAAAAGGAAATAATGGAGGTGATGGTTTTGCTTCTGCAATATTTCTCCATTCAAAAAAATATAAACTTAAAATTTTTTGTATATGCAGCTTAGATGAGCTTAGTAGTGATTCGCGAGTATTTGCTGATCAATGTCTTGATAAAGGAATTAATATTCAATTTTCATGCATTACTGTAGTTGATGACTTGAAATATGATTTTATAATAGATGGATTATTGGGTACTGGTGTTAAGGGACCTGTTAGAGAAAATCTTTATCCATGGATAAAAAAAATTAATAAATCTAAAGCAAAAGTTTTGTCTATTGATATACCTTCAGGATTACAAGCTGATATTGGCATTGCAGAACCTGTTGGAGTGCATGCTGATTATACAGTAACAATGGGGCATCCAAAAATAGGACTTACGATGCGAGATGGTCCATTATTATGTGGTGAGATTCATGTCGCGGATATTGGTTTTCCAAAAAAGGCATTTAGTCATTTGAATGGTTTGAAGTGGAATTTATTCTTAGAAAAAGATATTTCAACTTTACTTACACCTTTACATATTGATACAAATAAATACAAGCAAGGTAAAGTCTTGATTATTGCAGGATCAAAAGGAATGACAGGAGCTGCCGCGCTTTGTGCGTTTGGAGCTTTTAGAGTTGGAGCAGGATTAGTTGTTTCTGTAGCCCCCAAATCAATTAATGAT
>JAZAOA010000002.1:0-8515 GCA_036228285.1 Fidelibacterota bacterium | reverse complement strand
AACCGGTTGCGAAATAGTAAATCAAAGAGTAAGGTTATGATTTTACTTTCTGATGGTAGTAATAATGCAGGAGAACTAGATCCTATTACTGCCGCAGATCTTGCTAATCAATTTGATATAAAAATATATACTATTGGTGCCGCAACCGATCAATCTCTAACCTATATACCTGGTGTTGGAAGAATGATTAATGAAATTGATGAAAAGACATTGAAAGAAATAGCAAAAGAAACAGGTGGAAAATATTTTAGAGCAAAAGATCAAAATATGTTATCAGAAATATACGCACAAATAGATAGAATGGAACGTACTGAAATTGAAGTAAAAAGCTTTACGAAATATAAAGAATTATTTGGATGGTTTCTGATACCAGCGTTAATCATTGGAATGAGTACTGAAACTTTGAATCGAACAGTTTTTAATAAACAGACATGATTGATTTTAGATTTCCGTATATATTATTATTTTATTTCGCATTTTTGTTTTTATTAGTTGTTTGGATGAAAGGAGAAAAACGGCATAATGAAAAAATTTGGAAAAATATCAATCCTGCGCTAAAGGGAAAATTATTTTCAAGGTTAGATACTAATTATTTAAAATGGAAAAATAGATTGACAGTTTTTGGATTAATTTTTCTAATTTTTTCTGCTGCAGGACCTCAAATAGGTACAAGAGTTTCTCCTGTGGAGAGAAAAGGTATAGATCTAGTATTTGCAGTTGATGTTTCAGAAAGTATGAATGCACAAGATATCAAGCCAAGTAGGATAGAAAAAGCTAAATTTGAAATATCTCAAATAATAAATCAATTAAAGGGAGATCGCATTGGACTAATAGTCTTTGCAGGATCGAGTCATCTTTATTTGCCCTTAACTTCCGATTATGAAGCAACGCAATTATTTCTTGATGCAATAGATACAAAAATGATACCAAATCAAGGAACAGATCTTAGCACTGCCATTCGAACTGCTATGAATGTTTTTGATGAAGAAAGTGATAAGTACAAAGTAATGGTTGTTGTTACTGATGGAGAAGATCATGAAGGAGCAGCTATAGAGCTTGCTAGTACAGCGCTAAATAGTGGAATTATTACTCACTCTGTTGGTGTGGGTACTGAAAAAGGATCTTTAATACCAGTTAATGATAAATCCGATAATAATCGTTATAAGAGGGATAAAAAAGGTATATTGGTTACATCAAAGTTGAATGAAAATATGCTTATTCAATTAGCAAATGCAGGCGGAGGAATATATAGTCGATTTAATAATCGTGATTCAAAATATAAAGAAATTCTGAGCGCAATTGAAAAAATGGAGAAAAAATCAATATCAACACATATCTATACAGAATTTGAGGATAGATACCAAGGATTTGCATCAATATCTTTATTATTATTAGCTCTTGGATTAATCATGCCTACAAAAAAGAAAAATAATGATAATGATTAGAAAAGATTTTAATCTATTTATTCTTTTTTTATGTTCAATTGTTTATTGCGAAGATAAAGGGATTCAATTATATAATAGTAATCAGTTTGATAAAGCTAGAGAATATTATGAGAAAATTTTGTTAGAACGAAAAGAAGATGCAATTGCAAGTTTTGGATTGGGATCAACAGCTTTTCAACAAAATGATTTATTATCAGCAATGGAAGGGTTCGAATCAGCTTTAAATACTGATAATATGGAGCTTAAATCTAATGCGTACTACAATATGGGAAATGTGCTTGTAGATAATCAAAGATTAGAAGAAAGCCTAGCTTTCTATAGAAAGTCGCTTGAATTGAACCCAAATGATTTAGATTCTAAAATTAACTATGAATTAGTAAAGATTAAACTTCAAGAACAACAAAAAGAAAAGAATAAAGAATCAAATGAAGAAAATGATGATGAAGATAAATCAAATGATAGTAATAATAATAGTGATGAAAATAATACCAATGATTCAGAGCAAGATAATCAAAATCAGAATGAAAATGACGACAATCAATCAGATTCTTCAAAAAATAATGAGAATGAACAAGAAAATAATAAACAAGATAATAAAGATGATAAAGAACAAGAAGATAAGAATTCATCTGATAATAAAAATAAACAGGATGATTTACAGCAAGATAAGCAGAATGCGACTGCAATACTTGATGCATTAAAGAATAATGAAAAGATAAATAAAAAGATGCAAATTTCTCAATCGAAAAGAAAAAAATTAGAAAAAGATTGGTAAATAAAATGAATAAATATTTAAGTACTTTTCTTTTTTGTATTTTTATAATTAATCAAGTATTAGCTGATTCAGTGCGAGCTACAGTTGATGCTAATAGTATTTCTATAAATGAAACTTTTACATTTAGGATTGAAGCACAAAATACAGATAAAATGCCTTCGGTAAATATTTCATCATTACTAGATGACTTTACAATTGTTAGCGGCCCTGCGCAACAGACGAATTATTCTTGGGCTAATGGAAAATCTACATCAACAAAAAGTTTATCATGGACACTATCTCCTAATCGAGCAGGTAAGTTGGTTATACCTGAATTAATCATTTCAGTTGGAGGGAAAAAGTATAAGACAAATCGAATTCGAATAAATGTTCAAAAATCTGGTGCAGTTGCAAGTTCAAAAGAGTTATTTGTCCTAACGGAGGTTGATAAGGATGAACTATTCATGGGAGAACAGGTGACTGTTACATATAAATTATATACCAGAGTTCAACTTGGTCTTGAAAAAATAGATTATCCTAAAAGTGTTGGATTTTGGCAAGAAGATTTATCTATACCGCAACCTCCACGTTTTAATCGAACTTCTATTAAGGGAGTAGAGTATCAAGTCGCAACTTTATATAAAGTTGCTTTATTCCCAACAAAGACGGGAAGTTTAGAAATTTCACCAATGAGTGTTACTGCTCAAGTTAGGACAAAACAGAAAAATAATAGAAGATCAATTTGGGATGACCCTTTTTTTAGTAGCTTTAATAATCGTACAATTCAAAAATTAATTAGGACTGACCCTGTTAGGGTTAATGTCAAGCAATATCCTGAAGGACAACCTGCTGATTTTACAGGTGCTGTAGGAGATTTTAAAGTTCGCTCATGGGTAGATACAAGTGAAGTGCATGTTAATGAAGCTGTAACTCTTAATATTGAATTAAGAGGTACAGGAAATATAAATATGTTTAGCCTACCTGAATTAAACTTTCCAGGAAATATGGATGTATTTCCCCCTAACTCTTCTTTTGAAAAAGAAAAATTATGGGATCAATATACAGGTACGATGAATTGGGAATATATTTTAATTCCTAGAGGCTCTGGTAGATATCAGCTACCAAGAATTCAACTATCTTTTCTTGATCCAAAAAATGGATCATGGAATAAAGTTGGATCTAAATCTATTTCATTAAATGTTTTGCCGGGTGATGATGATATTATTAGTAGCACAAAAGGTTTTACAAAAGAAGAAATTTCATTGTTGGGAAGTGATATCCATTATAATACCACTAGTATATCAAATTGGGTTTTACGCAATGAATCTGGGATATCAATTAGATCATTATCTTCTCATATTTTAGCTGCAATGTTATTTTTACTCCCAATACCTATATCAAGATTTAAAGGAAATAGATTAAATAATGCACGAATACGTCAATCTAATAAAGCACTTAAAACAGCATTAAAAAATTTAAAAAAATCTGAAGAAGATCCTTTTGTACAAGTTTCAAGAGTTATATATATATATCTAAAGGATCGTTTTTTTCTTTCTAGTGAACATTTAGATCCATTATCAGTTAAGCAGGCTTTAAAAGGAATTATTGAAACTGATCATCTGGATTCATTAATAAATATTTTAAAACTATGTGATGCTGGTAGGTTTGGACCAGATGCATCAGAAGTTCAATATACACTTTTAGATGATGCGAAAAATATCTTATATAGATTGGATTCGAATAGATGAAGCGTTTTATTATTTTAATTTGCTATATACATGCAATTTTATTCGCTGACACAACTATTTCAGTTGATAGTTTATTTTCAATAGGTAATCGTTATTTTAGTATAGAAAAATATGATTATGCTTTAGATGCATATTTAGCAATACTAGAACAAGTAGAGCACCCTGATCTTTATTATAATATCGGAAATACATATTATCGATTAGGAAATTTAGGTCAAGCCATTTGGGCATATGAGAAAGGAATGCAATTATCTCCTTTACATAAAGATTTACAATATAATTTAGATTTTGTTAATGCTCGTGTAAAAGATAGAATAGAAGTTCCGAAAGGTATTTTATTTATTGAGATATATAGAACAATCAAACGAAACATAAAGATTAAGGATTTATTGCTTTGGGGAGGTTTAACATTGCTTCTGGCAGCATTTGCTGCATTGTTTAAAGAATTTGGTATTTTAGATGTTATTTTTGCATTTAGAGCGCAAGTGTTTTTATTTATAATTAGTGCTTTAATTCATATTATAGCTTTAGACAAATATTGGGAAATTTCTGATAAAAATGAGGGCGTTATTATTTCTCCAATTGTTAATGTGCGCTCTGCGCCTATTGAGAGGGATGAAAAAATAATTTTCCGTATTCATGAAGGTTTAAAGGTTGATATTGCGCAGTCTCAACCAGGATGGTATGAGATAGTGTTACTTGATGGTAAAAAAGGTTGGATTTCCCATGAATCCTTGTTGAGATTATAATGAAAAGTAAAATATATTTTTTTTTAGTTTATAGTCTATATTTTATTTTAGCCCAAAATCCTGATGATCAAAAGCAGAAAAAATTTAAAGATATCCCACCTGGATGGCCAGTTATCATTAATAATGTTCTTGATGATTCATCATCTTTTAGCGCAGTACTTCTAAAAGATACTATTCAATATATTTCTGAAGGATATCGTGTTCAAGTTCTTGCAACAAGATATTTTGATTTTGCTGATAGCCTTGCAATATCCATTAGTAATAAAATTACTGATAGTGTTTATGTAGAATTTGAGACTCCTAACTACAAAGTTAGAGTGGGAGATTTTATCAATAGAGATTCTGCAGAATTACTTCAGAAAGAATTATTAAATATGGGTTATAAATCTGCTTGGATATTACGATCAAAAATTACTGCCCAAAAAGCAGACTAAATTTTATCCACCAAAAATTAGAGCAATTCTAAAAAATGGTTTTGATAAATCTAATTCTTGCTTTCCAGCTAGAGGTGCATTATTTGCTTCCCAGCCATTTGCATCATAAAGTGTAACATTATACCCTAAGCTTAAATCAAATCCAAACCATGGCATTAATGGATATCTTAATGACATAAATGGATTAATAACAGTTATATCAGTAGTTGCTTGAGTATTTAAATAAGCTGGATTAGCATCATTAAATGAAGACCATATATTTGTCCAGCTATTTGTACCAGAATCTTTTAAAACACGAATACTTGCATTACCGAATAATAATGCTATACCAAAATTAACTTCAAGATTACCATAGGGATTAAAATTAGATTCTACAAAAGGACCTGCAAGTGATGATGAGATTGTAATATCACGGTTAACTGAGTTTGCATCAGCTCCATTAATATGTGTACTACCAGAGAATCCCATTCCACCTATAAATAAATTATTGTACACATTAACAGCTCCACCTCCACCATTCATCATTAATGTGTTCTCTAAACTGCCCATTCCAAAATTTTCGGGGTTTAATTCTGTGATTTGATTATTAAGCTTAGACCAGTCAATAGACCAAAGACCAAGCATATAGCCTCCATAACCTCTATAAGCTTGCCCATAAATTTGAGTACTTATAGACATTAATAATGTGAAAACTAATATATTTTTATTTGTCATAATTCTTTTTCTCCAAAGATTCTTTTATCGTTTAGATAAATATTCAGTAATACGATGTATTAGAAAGTAATATTAATCAATAAAATTAGAAATAGGTAGTATTGAACTTTAAATTTTATTTTGGGAAAAAATATGGCCATATTATTGCATCTAAAAGCATTGTTTGTATACAAAAAAATAATAAACCAATAATACTAGCAACATAAAGCCAATTGGTTTTTTCAAAATTTGACATAAAGAATGATAGAAGTAGAATAACTGAAGAAAATCCTACAGTAAATAAAACGAGTCTAATGACTATCCATAGAACAGGAGAGGGATTATATATCATAGCAAATGTAAGATAAATCCATATAGCAGAAGGTAAAATAATACCCGCATACAAAATATTAATAGACCAAAAACCGTATTTACCAAACAGCTTAACAGTATCAATATTTATATAAAATAGTATATATGAAGTAAAGAAAAAGTATCCCCCAGCCGCTAAAAACATAAAAATAGTATAATATGGTCTAATTAACAAAGGCACATTTCCCCATAAGCTCATTCTAGTTAAAGGATTGTTTATTAGCGCATGTGCATAAGAAAAAAGAACGCTTGTTCCGCCGATAATGTTAATACAATAAAATAGTATAAGTTGTTTATTCATTTATAAGATATAATTTATCTGATTGGAAAAGTAGCCTTAATTAATATTGTAATTCAAATATAAAATTTATAAAAATATCATAAATTATTTATTATCTGCCATTGACAGCAGTAATTATATCGTCGTAATTTTGCCATTATGTCAGAGTTTACTTTATCAAGCGAATTTCAACCAAGTGGAGATCAGCCTCAAGCGATTAAAGCACTTGTTTCTGGTTTAAAAGAAGATTCTAAAAACCAAACGTTATTAGGGATAACAGGTTCAGGGAAAACATTTACAATAGCAAATGTAATCCAACAAGTTCAACGTCCCACATTAATTATATCTCATAATAAAACTTTAGCAGCTCAATTATATGGAGAATTCAAACAATTATTCCCACATAATGCTGTGGAATACTTTATAAGTTATTATGATTATTATCAACCAGAAGCATATTTACCGGTTACAGACACTTTTATTGAAAAAGATATGTCGGTGAATGAAGAAATAGATATTTTACGGTTAAAAGCTACAAGTTCATTATTAGCGCGTAAAGATGTGATTGTTGTTAGTTCTGTATCTTGTATCTATGGGATTGGGTCCCCATCTGAATACCAAAATAAGGTAATACAGGTTCAAAAATCAATGCACTTTAACAGAAGAGAGTTTTTTCGCAAACTGGTAAATATTCATTACAATCGAAATGATGCAGTTTTTGAAAGAGGGACGTTCCGTGTAAGAGGAGATATAGTAGAAATTTATTTAGCTTATGAAGATAATGGTATTCGATTAGAAATGTTCGGTGATACTGTGGACTCTATCACAAGATTCGATCCATTAACTGGAGAAGTGATAAAGGAAATGGCAAATGAATATATTTATCCTGCTAAACACTTTGTTACGGACCAGCAAACTATAAAACATATAGTATCAGATATTAGAGAAGAATTAACTCAGAGATTAGAAGAGTTGCGCTCAGATGGAGGGTTGTTAGAGGCTCAACGATTAGAGCAAAGAACCAACTTTGATTTAGAAATGATGTTAGAAGTTGGCTATTGTTCTGGAATCGAAAATTATTCAAGATATTTTTCAGATAGAAAAGCAGGAGAAAGACCGTATACATTGATTGATTTTTTTCCTTCTGATTTTCTTACGATTATTGATGAATCTCATGTTACGCTCCCACAAATAAAAGGTATGTATAATGGTGATAGAGCACGCAAAGAAGTTTTAGTTGAACACGGGTTTCGATTACCAAGTGCTTTAGATAATAGACCTTTACAAATAAATGAATTTTTTCCATTACAAAATCAAATTATTCATGTTTCAGCAACTCCAGCTGATAAAGAATTGGAGCTATGTGGTGGGGAAGTAATTGAGCAAATAATTCGTCCCACAGGTTTGCTAGATCCCAAAGTAGAGGTAAGGAAAACAGAAGGACAGATAGATGATATTATTGGAGAAGTTAGATTGAGAGCAAATAAAAATGAGCGAACTTTAATTACCACTTTAACTAAACGTATGTCTGAAGACTTGTGTGAATATTTAAGAGGTGTAAATCTTCGTGTTCGATATTTACATAGTGATATAGATTCTCTTGAAAGAGTTAAAATTTTAAGAGATCTTCGATTAGGAGAATTTGATATTCTTGTTGGAATTAATTTATTGCGAGAAGGGTTAGATCTTCCTGAAGTATCATTAGTTATTGTTTTAGATGCAGATAAGCAGGGTTTTTTAAGAAGCAATACTTCATTAATGCAAGTTGCAGGAAGAGCAGCACGTCATCAAGATGGATCCGTGATACTATATGCAAATAAAATTTCTGATGCAATGCAACACTTGATTAATGAAACAAAACGTAGAAGAAAGATACAAGAAACGTATAATAAGGAGAAAGGAATTACACCAACCACAATATATAAATCTACGAAAAATATTTTATCTAGTACTTCTGTAGCTGATTCGTTTCAATATGATAATCATGATAATTTTGTGAATCGTAAAGGGGATGATTTTTCCAATATGGATAAAAAGTTA
>JAZAOA010000001.1:0-7198 GCA_036228285.1 Fidelibacterota bacterium | reverse complement strand
GCTCAAGGTCACGGAACCGTATGCAATGTATATATTGTAAAAGGTGAAGGTTCTATTTTGACTGATGTTGATAATAATGTGTTTATAGATTTTGCAGGAGGAATAGGTACTATTAATGTTGGACACTCACATCCCAAAGTAATCGATGCCATAAACAATCAAGTTAAAAACTATCTGCATACATGTTTTACTGTAGCACCCTATGAAAGTTATATTACACTTGCTGAAAAATTATCTAGCATTGCTCCAATAAAAAATCCATGCAAAGCAGCATTTTTTAATTCTGGCGCTGAAGCTGTAGAGAATGCTGTAAAAATTGCAAGATCATATACAAATAGAAAAGGTGTCTTAGTATTTAGCCATGCTTACCATGGAAGAACATTGATGACTATGTCAATGACATTCAAAGAAGATCCTTATAAAAAAGGGTTTGGACCTTTTGCCCCAGAGATTTACACATTACCATATCCAAATAATAATGGATTAAATTTTGATAATATTAATTTTGATCCAAAAAATATTTCTTGCGCAGTAATTGAACCAATGCTTGGTGAAGGTGGATTTGTTCCTGCATCTAAATCTGAAATGAAAGAGCTAAAAAAATTCTGTAAAGAAAACGAAATTCTATTTATTGCTGATGAAGTTCAAACTGGATTTGGACGAACTGGAACATTTTTTGCTATAGAACAATTTGATATTGAACCAGATATGATAACTATAGCAAAATCTATTGCAGGAGGATTACCTTTAAGCGGAGTTATTGGAAAAAAGGAAATTATTGATTCCGTTCATATAGGAGGCATTGGAGGAACTTACAGTGGAAATCCAGTTGCTTGTGAAGCCGCCTTAGCAGTACTTGATATTATAGAAGAACAAGAATTACCCAAAAAAGCTAATAAAATAGGAGATTTGATACGATCTAGAATTAATAGTATTCTTCCCATATGTCCATGGATAAAAGAAGTAAGAGGAATGGGTGCAATGATAGGAATTGAAATAATTAATGATAAAACGGGAGAGCCTGATAAAGAAAGAACAAATAGAATACATCAACAAGCTCTTAGAAATGGTTTAATAATGATTACTGCTGGAACATTTGGTAATATTATACGAACATTGATGCCGCTAACTATTGATAAAGCAACACTTAATGAAGGGATAGATATTTTAATTAATGCTCTAAAAACACATTAAGCTATTTTTCAGTTTATTTCATTATAACTATTATCAATAGAATAATGAATCATACAATCACCTCGCCCATTATTTCTTCTACCAATTGTAACTTTTATACTATTAAATAACCAAGTATATGAAAATCCTAACCCTGATGCTTCTTTAACATAATCTAAACCATATTTTCTTATATATATGTCTTTTATTCCTTCAACATTCTCATAATTATTTGAAGAAATCAATTTTATATCAGTAAGCTTATTATTGATATAACTCATATTTAAAGAAAAAGGTTCTTGTTCGCCATCAATAAAATACCAAAAAGTAGGCTTTGTATATCTAAACCCTGGATATCTATGCCAAGTTAACTCCCCAGTATCAATGCAATAATTTCTTTTTTCTTTAACATCAACATAGTGATCACCAAAATTAAATTTAAGAAAGATGCCTTCTTTAGGTATTGAGTTATAATTAACATGATTATCACCAAAAATTGGTATAACAAATAATGTAATTAATATATAGACAAGTTTAGTTATTTTAATTAATTGCATAATATTTAGAAATTCTTGCAGTTCCAGAATGATTAAGGTAATACACCCACTTACCATATTTTGATGAGATTTCATACTCACTTATTTCTCTATACAACCCTTCCACTTTTTTCTGTCCATTTGCATACCATTTTTTTATAGGACCATCAAGTTTTCCTTTACGATACGTCTTTAACTCTTGTTTATTGCCATTTAAATACCAATATATCCAAGTTCCTTCTTTTTTATCATAAAAATAAAAACCTTCTTTCCACAATTGACCAGAATTATGCCACCCTTTCCATAAGCCGCTTCTATATCCATTCTCATATAAACCTTCATATTTTTTTTTACCATTGTCATACCATTCTATCCAAGAACCATTTATTTTACCTCTAATACAATTAGTTTCTAATATAATATCGCCTTCATCATTAATATCTACTATCTTACCATTATAAGGTTTCGAATCTAGAGGTTGGTAATACATACCATCCTTTATTTGTAGATTATTAATGTAAACTTCATCCTGACCGCAAATAATTGATATAATTAATAAATAAAATAAAAAAAGATAGTGCATTGGATTTATTTAGCAACCCATCGTTCACTTTGATTTGACCAATCTATTTCATGAAAAGTATTATCATTTGAAACATCCGAAACAAAGCGGGTTAGCATTACTCCAGTTTTACGATTCAAAACCATCATAGCATTAGAACTGCCATATGTACCAACATATTCATAATCATTATCATTATTTATATTTGTTTGACCCATAAAAAGAAAAGAAGCTACAATTAATGAAGCTCCTGTTAACATGCCCATAATATATTCTTTCATTTATCACTCCTTTAATTTGATAATTTCGATTGATTATTATTTTGATACCAATTTTTTACAGTTTTAAATAAATGCCAATCATCTATTCCTTCTGAACTAAAAAACTCTTTCTTAAATGTACTATAAAAGTCAGAGCTAATAAAAAAAACCCAATCATTAAGAACTATAGAATTTATATCTTTAGTCGCAATCTGTATTGCTTCAGCCCATATATCTAGAATAATACATCGTTGGGAATTTTCAATAATTTCTGACCATTGCATTTTATTTAAATTAAGTAAAATGTCTGATTTCCCTTTATAAAGCAATTCACTCATATTTACTGGTAAAATAATATCATCTTGAAATACTTTTTTTAACCAGATAACAATATTATCAAACCCCATTTCAGCAAATCCCACAGCTACAAAATTTTTTGGCAGGGTACTAATAAAATATTCAGGTGGATTAGGATTTCGAATTATTTTAGTTCGAGAGTTTATATAATTTGGATCATCAGACTCAAGCCATTTGGAATTAAAAATAGTTTTATCTTCTACAGTTAGGATAAAATTATCATTCATTAATTCTATATATCTTTTTGTAAGAAACTATAACCATAATTACGTATTATTATAATCATACGTTAAAAATAAAGAATTATTTATCTCATTATTAGAATTTTCAAATGTTTTTTATATTTCAAATTACATGAAAAGTAATAATCAAGCTGTGTATAAATTCATTACTAAATATGGCCATACAAATAAAAGAAATACCGGATAGTTTTCCAAAAAAAAGGCGCAAAATACTTGGGCCATTAGCAAGATATTTATTAAAAAAACAAAAATGGAATATTATAGGTGACATACCAAATATTAACAAGATGGTATTGATCGGTGCTCCGCACACTGCATATAGAGATGCATGGTTTGGATTACTTGCAATCTTATCTCTTGATTTACAAGTAAAGTTCTTTGGAGCAAAATGGATTTTTTCACGATTGCCAAGTCCAATACATTTCTCTAAAAATTTAGACAGACAAGGAATACCTTGGCCACTCGGATGGTTACAAAAATACTTGTTATTAAGATTAGGTGGAATACCTGTATTTAGAGAAGAAAATAAAGGTTTGATAGATACCGCATGTGAGATTCTAGAAGGATTGGATAGATTCATATTATGCATTGCACCTGAAGGAGGATTAAAACACGTTGATACTCTTAAGAGTGGATATTATTATATATCTAAAAAACTAGATATACCTTATGTACCGATTGAAATGGATTTTAAAAATAGATGTTTTAAAATACATACACCTAAAAAAGTATTAGATACTTTTGAAAAAGATAGTTTTGAAGTAAAGCAAATATTTGACGGAATAGTTGGTCACAAAAGAACCTTCAAAGCTTAAATTATTAATTCTATTCCCATAAATGAATAGAACTAATAATTTTACACGTTGTTTAATAATTCTTCTACCATTTACAATATTCTCACAACATATATTAATTAAAGACAAAATAACGGATTTCCCTTTGATGGGAGTTAATATCTATTCTAATCATTATGGGACTACTACCGATTCTAGTGGCAAATGTAATCTTTCAAAATTTCATACTGATGATGAGATTATTATATCTCATATTGGTTATGAAGTAATGAAAATAAAAAAATCTAGGATAAGTAGTATTATACAATTAAACAGATCCAGTATACCAATTAGCGGTGTAAGCGTAATTAGTTTTAAATCTAAGAAAGAACGGTTAAAATTTAATAAACTAGAACGTGATGTTATTCGTGTATATCCATATGCAGTTTTAGTAGGGCAATTAATTATTGAATATTCAACTGTGATGGATAGCATTAATGAATTATCCTATTTTAAGAAAAGAAAAGAAAAGAAAAGAATTTTTACTTTTATTGAAAAAGAATTAATAAATAAATATGGCAGAAAAGTAAAAAGACTTTCTAAGAACCAAGGACGTATTTTAATTAGGCTTGTTGATAGAGAAACAAAATATACTTCACATCAAATCATAAAAGATTTTAGAGGCTATTTCATTGCTGGTTTTTGGCAGATTACTGCACGCATATTTGGTCATAATCTAAAATCAGAATATAATCCTGATAGAGGTGAAGATAAATTAATAGAACATATTATCAAGAATAAGATTAATGAATCTATGGGCTTTTAATTCTATCAAGTGCTATACGCTCACAAATTCCTCTGCACATATCAACCATCTTCTCTTTGATTTCTTCAAATGAATAATTTATCACCAAAGCGCCATCTTCATAAAATATTTCTTCAAAAGGCACGCCTAACCAAACATCATATGCTGAATTAGGATTCATATATTCTATAAAATGTGAATTTGCTATACGATATACTATGATTCGTAAGTATCCAGTGAGTTTCTCGCCTAAAATATCAGGCTCAACAAACCATGCTTCCCAGTCCAGCTGTAAAGCATAATTAATTCCAGGGTAAAACACTTCATCAATACATTTATTTGCATAAGCATAACTGATTTCTACTGGCAATAACTCATCCATAACTAACATAATAGCATAATTAATATCATCTATTTGTCTATCTGAAAGATTTAATGCGACTGGATCTTCCGGTGCATTAATACATACGATTTTATTGAAACCCCTAAATAATAAACTATCACTTAGATGATTGCTTTGAGCAAGTAATGATAAAGAGGATAAAAAGATAAAAAATATAATTCTCAAAATATCTAATCCATTGTTAATTCATCTTCTACAGTAATTGAATCAATAGATGACACTATATTATTTGATTCATATTCTCTGATCAGCAAAGCAAAGAGAACGTTTCCAATAATATATAATAAAGCTGTGATCAAAAATATTTCATAGTATTTAAAATCCAATAATCGCAACCATTCAAATATTTTTGCACTGATAAACCAAGAAGCACTCCATAAACTAGAACTCAAAGCACTAATAAGTTCTTGATTCTTTTTCCCAACATAATTCATCAATAATTCATTGGATGCTGGATGAGCCATATGCATAAGAGGTTGTCTAAATATATATGCAATGACTGCAATAATTAATGCTATGGAATAATTAACATATAATTCCATTAACGCCATTATAATTAAACAACATATAGATATTGCTTGCACAATGACAATCGTAAACCAATAACCATATTTCTTCCTAATAGATGGGACTAATAATGAAAAAGTGAAAACAAGAAATGACGTTATACTACCAAGAATACTAAATTCACTTGATGATAAATTAAACACAGAATTAAAAAATAGATTTACATAAGGTATAGTAAGACCCGCTCCAATAGAAATCATTATTAATGGTGACAGTGCTTTTAATATAATTTTCCAATCATAGTTTTTATATAAAGAAAAAATATTTTTATCTTTATTATAAGAATCAGGTTCATCCTCCTCAATACTAAATGCAAAAAATATTGCTGAAATACTAATGATCGTAATTATCCATAGTATAGTACGTTCATTAAAAAAAAGATTCCAATTACCTAAGGAAAAATTGTTAATCCAATCTAATCCACTAATAATAATTCCTGAAAATATTGTTGCCAAAGACCAAGTAGAGGCACTTAGGGATAGTGCTTCCGTACTGTTATTGGTTGTAGTATTTCGAATGATAAATGGTAATGAGCAAACTCTCATAAGCATCATTCCAAAACCCCATGATAAAAAAGCAAAGTTAATTAGAGGTGCTATTTCTAAGTAAACTGATTCAATTATTAATATACTCGTTAATGGTACAGTCAATGAAGCTAAGATAAAAAATGGTTTTAATTTTTTCCCTCTAATATATATTCCTAAAGGTAATGCAAATGCTAAGGCGCCAATAAATCTTAGCGAATTGAAAGATGCTATTTCAGGGTCACTAAAGCCTTGTTTTCGAAGGAAAATATTTAGAATTAATATAAATGCAACGTGAATTAAACTAAGGGTGAATTCCAACATGATCAACATGTGAATCATTTTTGGAAGGCTCCAATAGCTACGAATCAGATTACGTAGCATAATGAGAAATTTGTTTAATTATGATTTTACTAATTTGGATCCACAATCACTACAAAAGCTGGCATTTTCTTCAATATCATCTTTATTACAAACAACACAGATAATCTTTTTTCTCTTTTTGGCAGCAAAAGTTATTTCTGATGTAACAATCCCTGTGGGTACTGCTATAAGCCCATAACCCATGATCATTACCATAGCAGCAATTGCCTGTCCCAGATTTGTAATAGGAGAAATATCTCCATAACCTACAGTTGTTAAAGTAACAATTGCCCAATAGATGCTCCTTGGAATATTGTCGAAGCCAGCTTTCTCTCCCTCAACCAAATACATTATTGATCCTAAAATGATAACAATATTGAATACTGCAAATAAAAAGACCATAATTTTTCTTCTACTAGCAATCATGGCTTTTCTTAGTAAATCGGCTTCTCCCATAAACTGAACAAGTTTTAATACTCGAAAAATCCTTAAAACTCTTAAAACTCGAATTACAGTAAACACCTCCGTGCCTGGTACAAACAAACTTATATATGTAGGAATTATAGCAAGAAAATCAATTACTCCAAAAAAACTAAAAATATAACTGATTGGCTTTCGTATAGAATAAATACG